>JANMCC010000353.1:0-10624 GCA_031360885.1 Burkholderiales bacterium
CCGGCTCGCCCTCCTTCGCCAACCTGCGCGGCGCGCTGGTGCCGCTGGCGCTGACCCAGGTCGGCAGCGGCCCCGGCACCTACCGCACCGTCGCCTGCTCGGGCTCGGTGGCGCAGTGCGCCGCGCCCAACGGCTGGGTCATCAACCTGCCCGACGCCGGCGAGCGGGTCAACGTGGAAATGCGGCTGCGCTCGGGCACCTTGATCGTCGGCAGCAACGTGCCGCAGATCAGCGCCTGCGTCAGTGGCGGCTACAGCTGGCTGAACTACTTCAACTACCGCGACGGCACCGCGTTGCCGGGCGGCACCGCCGGCGGCACCGGCCTGGGCCAGCAGTTCTCGGTCTCGCAGCAGTTCTCCAACTTCCTGATCGTCGGCATCACCATCGTCAAGCTGCCCGGCGTCGGCAGCAAGCCCAAGGTCTACGTCACCGGCTCGAACGCGACGATCGAGACCGTCGACCTCAAGTTCGGACCGGGCGACGATCCCAAGCGCGTGAGCTGGCGCGAGATCGCCGGCCGGTAAGCGGGACGAGCCAGGCTCGGCCGCGGCGGCAGATTCGCAAGATCTGCCACCGCGCCGCGCCGGGCGCGGCGCTAGGCTTCGCGAATGTGCGAATGCCGATGCCGATGAAGACCACCGATGCAGCCGCCGCGGCCCTGGCCGCGCTCGTCGTCCTTCCGTTCGGAGCTGCCCTTGCGCAGGCGCCGGCCGCGGCACCGCCGGCCTGCCAGAGCGCCGAATACCGGCAGTTCGACTTCTGGATCGGCGAGTGGGAGGTGTTCCTGCCCGGTGGCAAGAAGGCGGGCGACAGCCGCATCGAGTCGATCAGCGCCGGTTGCGCGCTGCTCGAGAACTGGAGCGGCAACGGCGGCTTCTCCGGCAAGAGCCTGAACAGCTACGACAGCGACGACAAGCGCTGGCACCAGAGCTGGGTCGACAGCAGCGGCTCGCGGCTCGAGCTGGCCGGCACATTCGCCGACCGGCGCATGGTGCTCGGCTCGGCGCCCGCAGCCGCAGGCAGCGCGCCCGGCGCGGTGCAGCGCATCGCCTGGTCGCTCAACGACGACGGCAGCGTGCGCCAGCTCTGGGAGAGCAGTGCCGACGGCGGCAAGACCTGGACGGTGCAGTTCGACGGCCGCTACGTGCGCCGCAAGTAGCGGCGGCGGCCTCGATCTGCTTCATCCGCGCCGGCAGCCGGACCCTACGCCCGCCTTCCTTCGGCGATTACTTCGGCGGGCAGCCCTGCTGACAGGTCTTGACCTTCTGCCGCGCGGTCTCGGCGCAGGCGCGCAGATCCGCCGCTGCCTGCTTCTTGCAGGCATTGCGTTCCTGGTTGGTCGCCAGCTTGCCGCAGGCGATCATCTGCTGGTCGTGCACGGCATGACACCTGTTGTTCTCGGTCGCACCCGCTTGCGTGCAATCGTTCAGGCATTGCTGACGGTCGACGGCGGCTGCAGGCGCGGCCGCGAGGCCGATCAGCGCGGCGGCCGCGCCGATCGTGACAAGGGCGGAAAGGGACGGCTTCACGGCGTTCTCCTCGCGGGCCCATGGCGTCGCTCCTGAAGTCGGGCCCGGGCCGCAGGAGCGTTGGCGAAAGAGAAGAGCATTGGGCGCCTTGCCCGGGCAACCCACAAGCCCCCTGATGCCCTACGTCAGCGCCATCAGCTTGCCGCGCTTCTGCGTCAGATCGATGTAGCGCTGGAGGATCCTCAGCGCATCCCCGCCGATCCGGCAGAACTCGAACCCCAGCCGCACTCCCTTGGCCTCGGCATTGATCGCCGTCACGTGCCGCAGCCGCATCGAGACGTCGAGGCGGGTGTCGGCGTCGAGCTCGATCCGTACGCCGTTCAGCGTCACCCCGGCGTCCATGGTCGGCACGTCCTCCGGCAGGAACGCGGCGCAGCCGCCGATCGAGATGTCGACGACGCGCAGCGTGAACTCCGTATCGGGCAGGTCGGGATGGCGGATCCGCGCCATCGGGCTGGTGCGGATCGTCGGCCGCACGCGGAACGAGTTGCGCCGCTGGAAGCGGTACATCACGCGCGGCGCGGGGCAGGACAGGACGCTCGCCTTGTTGCCGTGCACCAGCACCAGATCCTGGACCTCGAACTGGAGCTTGACGCTGTCGAGATAGCCGACGACGGTCACCTCCTCGCATTCGAGCAGCGCCTGCATCGCGGGGTCGGCCGGGTCGGCGTTGAAGCCGATCGTGCCGCGCGTGCCGTCGAGGGTCCAGATCGCGCTCGTGAAGACGCTGCCGTCGCTGGCGTTGAGGTTGAGCAGCACCGAGCCGTCGAGGAGCTGGCGCAGCAGCGTCTGGATCTCGCGCGGCGAGGAGACGCGGAACTCGGCCAGCCCGTCGTCGTGGTTCATGCCGTCGAGCGGCGCAGGTCTGGTTTCCATGAGGGCCTCGTGGCGTGGGGACGGTTCCGGGGCGAGGGCAGGGAGGGGCGAGGGGCGCCGGGTCAGTGCAGGGTCTTGGGCCGGCCGGCGAGGATCTCGTCGAGGTCGTCGAGCCACGGCTCGGCGAGCTGGCGGATCTCGGCGTCGTTGATCAGGATGCGCTGCATGATCCGCGACTTGAGCTGCGCCTCGTCGGCGGGCAGCGGCTTTTCGGCGGCGGTGTTCTTCAGCTGCGCGATCAGCAGGGCGCAGGCGCCCTCGAGCTTGACCACATGGTCCCAGTTGCCGACGCGAGCGGCTTCGAGCATGTCCTGGCTCGCCTTCTCGATCGCTTCGTAGTAGTTCAGCAGCACGGAATTCATGCGGGCTCCGTAGGTGTGGGTGCGGGGCATCATTGGGCGGGGGCCGGGGCGTTCGCTGCGGGGCCGATCGCGAGCCAGGCGCTGCGCACCGGCTCCATCAGCTTCACGCACTCGTCGAGCGCGGCGACGTCGTTGTTCAGGTTGGCCTGCGTCAGGCGGAGGCAGACGTAGCCGTACAGGGACGAGAGGTTGTCGGTCAGCGCGCCCCCGGCGGCGTCGAGCGGCGCCTTCAGGCCCTCGTCGACGATCCTCAGGGCGCGGATCAGCGCCTTGCACTTGGCCTCGACCTGGCCCTGGGCGAGGGCGCTGCGGGCCTCGGCGATCGCGGTGTTGAAGCCGTCGAAGAGCATCGCCACCAGCTCGTGCGGCGAGGCGCCGGCGACGCCGGTCTCGACGCCCACCGTGCGGTACGCGCCGGCGAAGGCGGAAGAGGCATTGCGGGACGGGGCGGCGGACGCGAACATGGAGGCGGGACTTCTCGGGGTGGGCTTGCCTTCAATATCGGTCGCTGCCCTGCCGACTTGAATCGGCGCAGACGACGATTTGGCGTGTGAAACGGGTCTCGCCGCGACCACCTCCCAGACCGGCCGCCCGGGGGCCGGCCTCAGCCGCGGGCGTTGGCGTTCCAGGCGGCGATCTGCTGCGTGACGTAGCTGCTCTGGCTCTGCAGCTGCGCCATCGCCGAATCGAGCGCGGTGTACTGGGCGCGGTAGCGCTTCTCGATCGCCGCGAGGCGCAGCTCCAGGGCGTCCTGGGCCTTCTGGTTGCGGTCGAGCTGCTGGCCCAGGCCGTCGGTGCGGGTGGTCACCGCGCCGTCGATGCCGATCATCGAATCGGCGATCATCCGGAAGCGCTTGCCGAAGCCGTCGAGCGTCGGATCGGTGACGCTCGAGTTCGAGAACATCTTCTTCATCTCGGCCACGTTCGCCAGCGCCGCCGAGATCTTGGTCGCGTTGGCCGTCATCGAGCCGTCGGCCTGCAGCTCCAGGCCGACGTCGGACAGGTGGCCGAAGGTCGCCGAGGCTGCCGAAGCCGAGCCGGCGAGCATGCGCAGCTGGCGCTGCATGCCGACCGCGGCGCTGTCGCCCTGCAGGATGGCGCCCTTCTTGGCGACCGGGTCGTACTTGGTGTCGGTGCCGATCAGCTTGATCACCGCGCTGTAGGCGGCGGCGAAGTCGGTCAGCGTCTTCTTCAGCGTCTCGGTATCGGTAACGACGTTGACCGTGACCGGGCCGGTGAGCGTGGTCTCGGCGTTGAGGGTGAGGGTCAGGCCGTCGACGATGCTCGCCAGCGTGTTGCTGGTCGAGGTGACGGGCAGGCCGTTGACCGTCGCCGCCGCGTCGGAAGCGGTCTGGCTCTGCGTCATCACGGCGACGCTGGCCGAAGGATCGAAGGCCAGGGCCGAGAGCCCGGTCGCATCGGCGTTGCCGCCGTCGTTGTCGGTGACGACGGTGCGAAACGCGTTCTCGGCGCCTGTGGCGTTCGAGCGAAGGAGGAGGCGTGAGCCGGACGAATCGGTCATGACCAGAGCGGTCACGCCGGCGCCGGCGGCGTTGATCTTGTCGCGCACGTCGGCCAGGGTGTCGGTCGCGGTGACGGTGACGTCGACGGCGGTGGCGCCGGTCTTCGGCGTGAAGGTGGTCTGGCCGGCACCCCAGGTGCCGAGCTCGATGCGCAGCGTGCCGCCGCCGAGCGCGGTCGTGGCCGGCTTGACGCCGGTGGCCAGGGTCTGCACGCTGGCGAGCTTCTGCACCTCGACCGAGTAGGTTCCCGCGGCCGACCCGTTGCTCGCCGCCCCGACCGCGGTGCTGGTGGAGTTGCTGGTCGTCTGCCCCCAGGTGCTGGTGCTGGCCAGCTTGGAGGCGAGGTCGCGCAGGGTCGAGATCGAGCTTTTGATCTTGCCGTATTCGGAGACCGTGCTCTGGATCGTGGTGGCCTTCGTCTGCAGCGCCTTCAGCGGCTGCTGCTCGATCGCCATCAGCTGGGTGATGATCGAGTTGACGTCGAGCCCGCTGCCGATCCCGGCCGAACTGATGGTTGCCATGAGGGACGATTTCGGCCGTTTTCTTCGGAACTTGAGCGGCGTCGGTCCGGCGCCGCGTCGGGCGATCAGTTGCGCAGCAGCGCGAGCACCGACTGCGGCAGCTGGTTGGCCTGGGCGACCATCGCCGTGCCGGCCTGCTGCAGGATCTGCGCCCGCGACAGGTTCGCCGTTTCCGCGGCGAAGTCGGCGTCCATGATCCGGCCGCGCGCCGCCGACTGGTTTTCGCCGGTGATCGAGAGGTTGGAGATGGCGAAGCCGAAGCGGCTGAGCGCCGCGCCGTAGGTCGCGCGGTTGGTGGTGATGACGTCGAGCTTGGCGTCGATCGCAGCCAGCGCCGTCGAGGCGTTGCCCGCCGTGGTCAGGTCGCCGGCAACGGTGGTGACGGCCGCCGTGGTGATGGTGAGGGTGTCGCCGTTGTTGGCGCCGATCTGGAAGGTCTGCGCGCCGGCGCCGGCGCCGACGATGGCGTTGCCGTTGAACTTGGTCTGCGCCGCGATCCGCGTGATTTCAGCCGAGAGCTGCTGGTATTCCGTATCGAGGTTGGAGCGGTCGCCGGTGCCGTTGCTGCCGTTCTGCGCCTGGACCGCGAGCTCGCGCATCCGCTGCAGCACGTCGGTCACGGTGGCGAGCGCGCCTTCGGCGACCTGCGCCAGCGAGATGCCGTCGTTGGCGTTGCGGATCGCGACGTTGGTGCCGCGGATCTGCGCGTTCATCCGGTCGGCGATCGCCAGGCCGGCGGCGTCGTCCTTCGACGAGTTGACGCGCAGGCCCGAGGAGAGGCGCTCCATGGAGGTGGACAGCGAGGTCTGCGTCGTGTTCAGGTGCCGCTGCGAGTTCAGCGACGTGATGTTGGTGTTGATCGTCTGGGGCATGGGGCACTCCGGGGGGAAGGTTGCCGCCATTCTTTTCCCGCCCCCTCGGCCCCGATCGCGGAAAGTGAAGCGTTTCTTGCCGGCAATTCGAAGCCGGAAACGAAAAAGCCGCCCCGAAGGGCGGCCTGAAGGAACCGGACTCGAAGTCGCGGAGATCAGCGCAGGAGCGTGAGCACCGTGTTCGGGATCTGGTTGGCTTGCGCCACCATCGCGCTGCCGGCCTGCTGCAGGATCTGGGCTCGCGACAGGTTCGCCGTTTCCGTGGCGAAGTCGGCGTCCATGATCCGGCCGCGCGCGGCGGTCTGGTTCTCGCCGGTGATCGACAGGTTCGAGATCGCAAGGCCGAAGCGGCTGATCGCGGCGCCGTAGGTCGCACGGTTGGTCGTGATCGCGTCGAGCTTGGTGTCGAGCGCGGCCACCGCCGTCGAGGCGTTCGCCGAGGTCGTCAAGTCGCCGGCCACCGTGGTGACGGTCGACGTGGTGATCGTCAGCGTGTCGCCGTTGTTGGCGCCGACCTGGAACACTTGCGCGCCGGCGCTGGCGCCGACGATCGCAACGCCGTTGAACTTCGTCTGCGCGGCGATCCGCGTGATTTCAGCCGAGAGGGCCTGGTATTCCGTGTCCAGGTTGGCGCGGTCGGTGGTGCCGTTCGTGCCGTTCTGCGCCTGGACCGCCAGTTCACGCATGCGCTGCAGCGCATCGGTCACCGTGGCGAGCGCGCCTTCCGCGGTTTGCGCCAGCGAAATGCCGTCGTTGGCATTGCGGATGGCGACGTTGGTGCCGCGGATCTGCGCGTTCATCCGGTCGGCGATCGCCAGGCCGGCGGCGTCGTCCTTCGCCGAGTTGACCCGAAGGCCCGAAGACAGACGCTGCATCGAGGTCGCGAGCGACATCTGCGACGTGTTCAGGTTGCGCTGCGCATTCAGCGAGATGTTGTTGGTGTTGATCGTCATTGGCATGAAAGGAACTCCTTAGGTTAATTGACTCCCGGCCTAGCCGCCGGCGTTACCGCGGTTGCCGTGAAAGCGGACTCCCACGACCTCCGTTGCATGTCGTTGCACTCGGCTTTCGCTTCCTGCTTCGACACCGCCCGCGCTAGTCAACCGTTGTGTCCGGCAGCTTGCTTGCTACCCAACCCTCGGCCGGCTAACCGGACCACGAACCCGAACTCCCAGGTGCGTTGGGAGGGTTATCGAGCCCCGTCCGGCGAACTTGAGGACAAAGCGGGCCGGGTGTGCAATGCGCCGCAGGCCGGCACCCCCGGAAACGTCCGGAAACAGGAGAGAAGGGCGGATCCGACAGGCCTGTTCGATGCATGGCCGGCTCTATCGGCATGTTTTTATCGCCGCATGAACCGGATCGAGCTGGTGATGATCGTGCGCGACGAGGCGCGCTGCCTCGCGCGCTGCCTGGCGAGCGCGCGGCCGTGGGTCGACGCCATGGTGGTCGTCGACACCGGCTCGGTCGACGCCACGCCGGCGATCGCGCGCGACCACGGCGCACGTGTCGCCTCCTTCGCGTGGATCGACGACTTCGCCGCCGCGCGCAATGCCGCGCTCGGCGAGAGCGACGCGGCCTGGCGCCTGGTGCTCGATGCCGACGAATGGATCGCCGAGGGCGGCGAGTCGCTCGTGGCCTTGCGCGCGCAGCCGGCCGACTTCATCGGCCAGGTCCGGGTCGCGAGCCTGTTCGAGGCCGCCGGCGGCGGCGTCGACGAGGCGCCGAGCTGGCTGCCGCGGCTGCTGCCGCGCGGCGTGTCGTACGCGGGCCGGATCCACGAGCAGCCGGTGAGCGCGCTGCCGCGCTGCAGGCTCCCCCTGGTGATCGGCCACGACGGCTACCTCGATGCGCAGAAGGCGACCAAGGCCGGGCGCAACGCCCGCCTGCTCGAGATGGCGCTGCAGGCCGAGCCCGAGAACGACTACCTTCGCTACCAGCTCGGCAAGGACCTCGAGCTGCGGGGCCGCGTCGAGGCGGCCGCGCCGCACTATCTACTGGCGCTCGAACGCTCCGACCTGCGCGCCGGCTGGCGCCACGACCTGGTGCTGCGGACGCTGTTCGCGCTAAAGAAGCTCGGCCGGTTCGAGCAGGCGATGGCGCTGGCCGAGGCCGAGATGCCGCGCTGGGCCGGCTCGCCCGACTTCTTCTTCACCCTCGGCGACGTGCTGCTCGACTGGGCCGTGGCCCGACCGGAGCACGGGTCCGGGCTGCTGCCGATGATCGAATCGAGCTGGCTGCGGGCGATCGAGATCGGCGAGCAGCCGGCGCTGCAGGACACCGTGCGGGGTCGGGGGAGCTTTCTCGCCGCGCACAACCTGGCCGTGCTGCATGCCAGCCTGGGCGCCGAGGCCGAGGCCGAGCGCTGGCGCGAGCGGGCGGCGAATTGGCGGGCGGAGCCGCTTCATTTCCGGCCTTCGCGCGCGGAGCCGCCGCCTACGCTAGCCCCATGACTCTTTGCCGGTCCGGCGCTCGCTCGCCGAACCCGGTCTCGCGCACCATGGCCCTCGCCCTTCCCCTTCCTGCACGTCCCGGCTCGTCGCGCGAGCATCTGCGTGCCCATCGTCGCTGGCAGGCCGGGCAGGCGCTGGCGCAGCGCGAGCAGTGGCCGCTCGCGGCGCGCGAGTTCGAGCAGGCGAGCGGACTGCACGGCGACCACGCTTATGCACTGGCGGCGGTTCACGCCCTGATCAAGGCCGGCCGCACGGCCGAAGCAGCCGAGCGCGCGCGCGCCGTGCGCGAGGCCGACCCGTTCGTCGCGCTCGCCTACACCCTCGAATCGCATGCGCTGCTCGGCCTCGGCCGGTCGGCCACCGCGGTCGACACCCTGCGCTCGATGCCGGCCTCGGTGGCGCGCGACCAGGACCATCACGTCTCGCTCGCGGTCGCCCTGCAGCGCAGCAATCGGCACGAGGAGGCGATCCGCGCCTTCCTCGACGCGCTGGCGATGAAGATGGACGACGCGCTCTCGCACTTTCGCCTCGGCATGTCGTTCAAGGAGCTCGGCATGAAGGCCGAGGCTGCCGAATGCGTGCGCACGGCGGTCGTGCTCGGGCTCGACAGCAGCGACCTCGCGGCGCGTGGCCAGCTCGCCTTCCTGGAACGCGAAGCGTGTCGCTGGGGCCAGGCCGACGAGGCGCTGACCGGCCTGCGCAAGGCCGTCGCCGCGGTGCCGGACGGCGTCGCCCTCGAAACCGCCGCCTTCGCCCACGCGGTGCTGGTGGACGACCCGCTGGAGCAGCTCAAGGTCTCGCGCCACTACGCGCTGCACGTCGAGGCCTTGTACCCGCCGCTGCCGCGGCGCGTGGCGCGGCCGCGCGACGGACGGCTGCGCATCGGCTATCTCTCCGCCGACTTCCGCCAGCACGCGACCAGCCAGCTCATGGCGCAGATGCTCGAGGGCCACGATCGCGGCGAATTCGAGGTCACGCTCCTTTCCGCCGGCCCGCTCGACGACGGCCCGATGCGCCGACGCCTGCGCGCCGGCAGCGAGCATTTCGAGGAGCTTTCGGGCTCGAGCTTCCAGGCCATGGCCGCACGCATCCGCGAGCTCGAGATCGACATCCTGGTCGACCTCAAGGGCGCGACCTACGACACGCTGCTGCCGGTGCTGGCGCAGCGCCCGGCGCCGGTGCAGGTCACGTGGCTCGGCTTTCCCGGCACGACCGGCGCGCCCTACATCGACTATTTGATAGGCGACCGCGTCGTCACGCCGCTGGCCGATGCCGCGCACTTCGGCGAGAAGCTCGCGCAGATGCCGCGCTGCTACCAGCCGAACGACGCCCGCCGGGCGCTGCCGCGTCCTTCGACGCGCCGCGACTGGGGCGTGCCCGAGGAGGCGCTGCTGCTCTGCGCCTTCCATCAGTCGTACAAGGTCTCGGCGCCGGTCTTCGACCAATGGTGCGCCCTCCTGCACGAGCTGCCGGGCTCGGTGCTCTGGCTGCTGCAATGGAACAGCAACGTCCAGGCGGCGCTCACCGCCGTCGCCGCCGAGCGCGGCATCGGCGCCGAGCGGCTCGCGTTCGCGCCGCTGCTGCCGTTGCAGGACCACCTCAGCCGCCTCGCCCATGCCGACGTCTACCTCGACGCCTGGCCCTGCAATGCGCACACCACGGCGGGAGAGGCGCTCTGGGTCGGCGTGCCGGTGGTGACGATCCAGGGTGCGACCTTCGCCCAGCGCGTCGCCTCCAGCCTGCTGCAGACCTCGGGCCTGCCCGAGCTGGTCTGCGCGGATGCCGATGCCTATCGCGCGACCGTCGTCGCCCTCGCCAGGGATTCCGTTCGCCGTGCCGCGCTGCGCGAGCGCCTGCAGGCCGAACGGTCGAGCAATGCGCTGTTCGACGGCGCCGGCTTCGCCCGCGACATCGAGCAGCTCTACCGGCGCATGTGGCAGCGCGCCCTCGCCGGCGACCGGCCCGAGCACCTGCCCGCGGCCGATCCGCAAGCCTCGCCCGGGAGCCCGGCATGAAGGCCGTGATCCTGGCCGGCGGCCTCGGCACGCGGCTCGCCGAAGAGACCTCGGTGCGGCCCAAGCCGATGGTCGAGATCGGCGGCAAGCCGGTGCTCTGGCACATCCTCAAGACCTATTCGCATCACGGCATCAACGAGTTCGTGATCTGCCTCGGCTACCGCGGCTACCTGGTGAAGGAGTACTTCGCCAACTACTTCCTGCACATGTCGGACGTGACCTTCGACCTCGCCGAGAACCGCATGGAGGTCTGCCACCGCCACTGCGAGCCGTGGCGGGTGACGCTGGTCGACACCGGCGAGAGCACGCAGACGGGCGGGCGGCTCGGCCGGGTGCGCGACTACCTCGACGACGGCACCTTCTGCTTCACCTACGGCGACGGCCTGTCGAACGTCGACATCGGCGCCTCGATCAAGTTCCATCGCGAGCAGAAGCGCCTGGCGACGCTGACCGCGGTGCAGCCGGCGGGCCGCTTC
>JANMCC010000032.1:0-13346 GCA_031360885.1 Burkholderiales bacterium
CGACGGCTCGCTGAAGCGCCTGCAGCTCGAGTTCGTCGACCTGATCTATTGCCATCGGCCCGACCCGCAGGCGCCGATCGAGGAAACGGTCTGGGCGATGAGCGACATCATCGCCAGCGGCAAGGCGCACTACTGGGGCACGAGCGAGTGGTCGGCCGCGGAGATCAAGGCGGCGTGGGACGTGGCCGAGAAGCACCACCTGAGGAAGCCCGTCATGGAGCAGCCGCAGTACCACCTGTTCCACCGCCAGCGCGTCGAGCAGGAGTACGCGCCGCTCTACGACACGGTCGGCCTCGGCCTTACCACCTGGAGCCCGCTGGCGAGCGGCCTGCTCACCGGCAAGTACAGGAACGGCGTGCCGGCCGGCAGCCGCGGCGCGCTCGAAAGCATGAGCTTCCTCGCCAAGGGCCTGACCGATCCGCAGCGCAATGCCGCGGTTGCCAGTCTCGAGCCGATCGCCGCCGAGCTCGGCGCCAGCCTGGCCCAGCTCGCGATCGCCTGGGCGGCGAAGAACCCGCGCGTCTCGACCGTGATCACCGGCGCTTCGACCCTGCAGCAGCTGCAATCGAACCTCGGCGCCATCGCGGTGCTGCCGAAGCTGACGCCGGAGGTGATGGCGCGCATCGACGCGGTGACCCGCTCCCTGGCGGATTGACGTCAGGCGGAAGCGTTGAGCGCGGCGAGCTGCTCCGGCGTGCCGACGTTCTCCCAGCGGCCGCGCCAGACCTCGGCACCGATCTGCCGCGCCCGCATGCCCGCGTAGAGCAGCGGCGCGAGCGGCGCCACCGTGCCCGGGGCGATGCCGGCGAACATCGTGGCGCGCAGCAGGGCGATGTTGGCGTAGGTCCAGCGCTGGCCGTCGGGGCCCGCGCTGTCGGCCAGGCCCATGCCGTCGGCGCCGAGGCCGAAGTCGCCGCCCGGATGGAAGTGCGGGTTCGGCACCAGCCAGAGGCGGCCGAGCCGGCCGCCGGCGTAGAACGCGTCGTGCGCCGCCGCGGTGAAGCGGAAGTCGGGCGCCCAGACGTCGGCCGAGACGACCCAGAACACGTCGCCGAGCAGCGGCAGCGCCTTGGCGATGCCGCCCGCGGTCTCGAGCGCGCCGCCGTGGTCGCGACCCTCCATCGAGTAGGCGATCCTGAGGCCGAAGCGCGAGCCGTCGCCGAGCGCGGCGACGATCTGCTCCTCGAGCCAGGCGGTGTTGATCACGACCTCGCGCACGCCGCCGGCGGCGAGCGCCTCGAGGTGCCATTCGATCAGCGGTTTGCCGTGCACCTCGAGCAGCGGCTTGGGCGTCGCATCGGAGAGCGGACGCATCCGGTTGCCGCGGCCGGCGGCGAGGACGATCGCCTTCATCGTCAACCGCGCCGGTGCGCGTGGCGCTCGATGCGGGCGGGCGCGAACGCTGCGACCAGCGCGTTCATCAGCGCCTCGGCGCGCGCCGAGTTGTCGGCGCCGAGGTTGCAGACGTAGACGTCGAGCGTCGCTGCCTCGAGCTCGGGCCAGGTGTGGACCGCGAGGTGCGATTCGGCCAGCAGCACGACGCCGGTGATGCCGCTCGGCGCATCGCCCGGCGCGCCCACGGACGCGGGCACGAAGCGATGGAACAGCTCGCCGACGGGAGTGAGGCCGGCGTGCGCGACGGCTTCGAGGCAAAGGCTGCGCAGGCTCGCCGTCTCGGTCATCTCGGGCCGGCCGGCGGCGCAGCCGCGGAGGTCGGCGGTGAGGTGAAGACCCTGCATCGGCCGGATTATCCGGCCCGGGGTTCATCCTCTCCCGGCACCCTAAAATGGCAGGCTCACCCGCGCACGGAAGCTTCGAAAAATGGCCGCGATCGATTCCCCGGACACCCCGATCGCGGCTCCGGATGCGCCCGCCGCGGCCCGCTCCGCGCTGATGGCCAACGCGATCCGCGCGCTCTCGATGGACGCGGTGCAGCAGGCCAATTCCGGCCACCCCGGCGCGCCGATGGGCATGGCCGAGATCGCGGTGGCGCTCTGGGGGCGGCACCTGCGCCACAACCCGGCCAACCCGCACTGGTCGGGACGCGACCGCTTCGTCCTTTCCAACGGCCACGGCTCGATGCTGCAGTACGCGCTGCTGCACCTCACGGGCTACGACCTGGCGATCGGCGAGCTGAAGAATTTCCGCCAGCTGCACAGCAAGACGCCGGGGCACCCGGAAGTCGACGTCACGCCGGGCGTGGAGACGACGACCGGGCCGCTCGGCCAGGGCCTCGGCAACGCCGTCGGCATGGCGCTCGCCGAGAAGCTGCTCGCGACCGAGTTCAACCGCGACGGCCACGCCATCGTCGACCACCATACCTACGTCTTCTTCGGCGACGGCTGCCTGATGGAAGGCATCAGCCACGAAGCCTCCGCCCTCGCCGGCGCCTGGAAGCTGAACAAGCTGATCGCCGTCTACGACGACAACGGCATCTCGATCGACGGTGCTGTCGCGCCCTGGTTCATCGACGACACGCCGAAGCGCTTCGAGGCCTACGGCTGGAACGTGATCGCCGGCGTCGACGGCCACGATGTCGACGCCGTCGACGCGGCGATCGCCCGGGCGCGGCAATCCACCGACCGGCCGACGATCGTCTGCTGCAAGACCACCATCGGCAAGGGCTCGCCGAACCGCGGCGGCACCGCCAAGGCGCACGGCGAGGCGCTCGGCGCCGAGGAGATCAAGCTCACCCGCGCGGCGCTCGGCTGGGCGCACGACGCCTTCGTCGTGCCCGACGAGGCCTATGCGTACTGGAACGCGAAGAAGGACGGCGCCGCCGCCGAGTCGGCCTGGCAGGATGGGTTCGCCGCCTACGCGGCGGCGCATCCGGAGCTTGCCGCCGAGTACACGCGGCGGATGAAGGGCGAGTTGCCGACCGACTGGTGGAAGACGGTGCGGGCGGCCGCGGTGGCGACCCACGCCAAGGCCGAGACCGTAGCCAGCCGCAAGGCGAGCCAGCTCGCGCTCGAGGTCTTCACCGCGGCGCTGCCCGAGCTGCTCGGCGGCAGCGCCGACCTGACCGGCTCGAACCTCACGAACACCAAGCACACGCCGGCCTTGCGCTTCAATGCCGACGGCTCGCCCCGGGTCGACGAGTCCGGCCACGCCGGCCGCCACATCAACTACGGCGTGCGCGAGTTCGGCATGGCGGCGATCATGAACGGCGTGGCGCTGCACGGCGGCTTCATTCCCTACGGCGGCACCTTCCTCACGTTCAGCGACTACAGCCGCAACGCGATCCGGATGGCGGCGCTGATGAAGCAGCGCGTGGTCCACGTCTTCACCCACGACTCGATCGGCCTCGGCGAAGACGGGCCGACGCACCAGTCGGTGGAGCATGCGGCGTCGCTGCGGCTGATCCCGAACCTCGACGTCTGGCGGCCGTGCGACACGCTCGAGACGCTGGCGGCGTGGGCCGCGGCGGTCGGCCGGCGCGAGGGCCCGGCCGCGTTGCTGCTGTCGCGACAGAACCTGCCCTACGCGCCCAAGCCGGCGTTCGACGCGGCCCGGCCCGACGGCGCGCTCGGCGAGATCGCCAAGGGCGCCTACGTGCTTGCCGAGCCGGCCGAAGTGGGCTTGCGCGGCAAGGCGAAGGCGGTGCTGATCGCCACTGGCTCGGAGGTGCAGCTCGCGCTCAACGCGCAGCAGCAGCTCGCCCGGCCGGAGAACGGCGGCATCGCCGTGCGCGTGGTCTCGATGCCCTCGACGACCGTGTTCGACCGCCAGGACCCGGCCTACAAGGCATCGGTGCTGCCCGCGGGCGTGCCGCGCATCGCGGTCGAGATGGGTGTGACCGACGGCTGGTGGAAGTACGGCTGCGCCGCGGTCGTCGGCATCGACCGCTACGGAGAATCGGCGCCGGGGCCGGTGCTGTTCAGGCACTTCGGCTTCACGGCGGAGAACGTGGTCGCGACCGTGCGGGCGGTACTCGGCGCCTGAACCCCCGATGACCTGACGCAACGGCGGAAGCCACCCGACGCATTCTTTCTTTCCAGAGGATTTCTTCATGACCATCAAGATCGGCATCAACGGCTTCGGCCGCATCGGACGCATGGTGTTTCGCGCCGCCGTCCAGAACTTCGCTGACATCGAGGTGGTCGCGATCAACGACCTGCTCGAGCCCGACTACCTCGCCTACATGCTGAAGTACGACTCGGTGCACGGCCGCTTCAAGGGCGACGTGTCGGTCGACGGCAGCATGCTGGTGGTGAACGGCAGGAAGATCCGCCTGACACAGGAAAAGGACCCGGCCGCGCTGAAGTGGGCCGAGGTCGGCGCCACGGTCGTCATCGAGTCGACCGGCCTCTTCCTCACCAAGGAAACGGCGCAGAAGCACCTCGACGCCGGGGCGAAGAAGGTGATCCTGTCGGCGCCCTCGAAGGACGACACGCCGATGTTCGTGTTCGGCGTCAACGACCGCACCTACAAGGGCGAGGCGATCATCTCGAACGCCTCCTGCACCACCAACTGCCTGGCGCCCGTGGCCAAGGTGCTGCACGACAAGTGGGGCATCAAGCGCGGCCTGATGACCACCGTGCATGCCACCACCGCGACCCAGAAGACGGTCGACGGTCCGAGCAACAAGGACTGGCGCGGCGGCCGCGGCATTCTCGAGAACATCATCCCCTCGTCGACCGGCGCCGCCAAGGCGGTGGGCGTGGTCATCCCCGAGCTCAACAAGAAGCTCACCGGCATGTCGTTTCGCGTGCCGACCTCCGACGTCTCGGTGATCGATCTCACCGTGGAGCTGCTCAAGGAGGCGAGCTACAAGGAGATCTGCGCCGAGATGAAGGCCCAGTCGCAAGGCGCGCTGAAGGGCGTGCTCGGCTACACCGAGGACAAGGTGGTCTCGACCGACTTCCGCGGCGAGGCAATGACCTCGGTGTTCGATGCCGATGCCGGGATCGCCCTCGACACCACCTTCGTCAAGATCGTCGCCTGGTACGACAACGAGTGGGGCTACTCGAACAAGACGCTCGAGATGGCGCGGGTGGTGGCGAAGTCCGGCGCCTGAGGCGGGCGGTTCCCAAACGACAAGAGCCCCGACGGGGCTCTTGTCGCGTGCGGGCCGGCCAAGGCCGGTCGGCGATCACCAGTGCCGGTAGCCGTGGCGCCAGCCCCAGGCCGGGCCGAAGCCGATGCCGATCACCGGGCCGTAATAGGTCCGCGGCGGGCCGTAGTAGTAGGCCGGGGCCGGGTAGTACGCCGGCGCAGGCGCCGAGTAGTACGGATAGCTGGCGGGCGGGGCCTGGTCGTAGTCGGACGGCGGATAGGCCGGCGGCACCGCCGAGTAGCCGCCGCGCGAGCCGACTTCATCCTGCGGCGCGCTGCCGGCCGGCCGCACGTCGATCGCCAGCCGGGGGCCCGGGTCGGTGGCCGTGCGCGTGGTGTAGCGCTGGCCGTGGTACTCGTAGACCACGTCGTAGCCGACCACGCGGTTCTCGTAGCTGCTGACCGTGCGGCAATCGCGCACCGGGACGACCTGGCCGGGGCTGTTGTTGAGCTCGGCCTGGTTGCCAATGGCCGCGCCGGTGACGGCGCCGATGCCCGTGGCGACGGCACGGCCGGCGCCATGGCCGATCTGGTTGCCGACGACGCCGCCGATGATGGCGCCGACCAGCGCACCGCCGCCCGAGGGCGCCGTCGGGACGACGCGCTGGCCTTCGGCGCATTGCTGGCGCGGCACCGGATACGAGCCGGTCACCGGGGTCGCAGAAACCACGTTGGCGTATTCGGCGGCCTGGGCGGCGCCGGCCGCGAGCAAGGCGCAGGCGGCAGCCGCCAGGGCGGTAGACTTCAGGGGGGTGTTCATTCTGGATTGCTCCTCGTCACGCCGTGGGGCGGGTTCTCTTCATCGACCTGCGATCTTGGCAAGAGTTCTGTTCCATCTACGCACGACCACTGCCGAACGACGACGCGTTGACATTTCTTTGCATTGCGCACACGCGCAGCAACGTCCATGTCGACCCGCGTGGCTCCAATCGAAGATCTCACTATCAACAACGCGAGCCCGACCCCGGGGTTGACCCGACGGTGCTCGAGACACAAGGAAGACCAGTGCGCAATTTCCGGTTCCGGGCCCTCGCGGCCGTCGTGGCATTCGCCACCGCCCTTCTCGCCGGCTGCGGCAGCAGTTCCAACAGCAGCGGCAATGCCTCGGTTCGGCTGGTCAACGCGACCCTGACCCACGCCTCGCTCAACCTGCTCGCCAATTCGACGACCCTCGTCACGGGGACTGCGACCGATACCGTCAGCGCCTTTGCCACCGTGAACGTGGGCAGCCCCTCGTTGCAGATCAACGACGCCAATACCGGCGGCGTGCTCGCGGTGACCGCGCCCACCGTGACCAAGGACCAGAAGTTCGCGCTCGTCGCCTACGAGAGCGGCGGTGCGGTTCGCACTTCCGTCATCTCCGAAGACACCACCGCGCCGGCGGCCGGCACGGCGATCGTGCGCGTGTTCGACGCCGCGACCGACGCGGGCTCGATCGACGTCTATATCACCGACCCGGCCGTGGACATCACGACCCTGTCGTCGCCGACCTTCACCTTCAGCGCCTCCAATTCGGTGCAGGCGAGCAACTTCATCTCGTTTGGTCCCGGCACCTACCGCGTACGGGTCACCGGCCAGGGCAACACGAGCGACCTGCGGCTTGACATTCCTTCGGTCGTGCTCGCGAGCACCCAGGTGGCGACCGTGATCCTCACGCCGACCACCGGCGGCACGCTGGCGAACGGTTCGGTGCTGGTCCAGGACTCGACCACCTACGTCGCAACGCGCACCACCAGCGCGCGGGTCCGCCTGGTCGCCGCGGTGACGAATGGCGCCACCGTGTCGGCCAACGTGGGCGGGGTTTCGATCGGCACCGGCCTGGTCGCGCCGGCGATCGGCACCTACACCAGCGTTCCCTCGGGCAGCGCGATCAACATCTCCGTCAACGGCGGCTCGGTCGGCGCCCCGGCCGGCACACTGGCCCCGGGCAGTGACGCGACCCTGCTGGTCTACGGCAGTGCAGCCAGCGCCAGTGCGAACCTGATCACCGATGACAACCACCTGCCCGCGGCGCTCACCAGCTACAAGCTGCGCCTGGTCAACGGCCTCACCGGCGCCACGGCCGGGCCGCTGAACATGGACCTCAACTTCGCCAACGTCGCGAACAACACGCTGGTCGGCACCTCGTCGCCCTACTCCGTGCTCAGCGCGACCCCCACCGCGGCCCAGCTCTCTGTCGCCCCGTCGAGCACGCTCACGCCGATTTATGGTCCCGTCTCCGTGACGCTGAACGGCAACTCGGTATTCACGGTGTTCATGCTCGGCGACGCGACCATTCCGGTGGGCAGCCCCGGCGGCCCGATCGGCGTGCTGCGCAAGGACCGTTGAGCTCCGCTCCCGGCCGGCGACGCCGGGGGCGTGACGGAGTTGGCGAGCGTCGCGTAGCGCTCGGTAAGGCTTGGTAAAGCCCGACTCCATGGGCTGGGCCGCGTCCTAAACTGGGCCGAATGACGTCGACTTCCCCTCGCGGCGCGCGCCCCGGGCGCGCGTTTCTGGCCGTGCCCTTCGCGGCCGCCATCGTCGCGAGCGCCTTGTCGGCGTGCGCCGCGCCGCCCTCGGGGCCTGCGCCGGGCACGGTCGACGTGCGGGTGATGGTCAAGCTGGCGCGCCCCATCGGCGACCGCGCCGGCATCGTCGCCGAGGTCAGCCGTGTCGCCGGCGTGCCGGCGAGCTACGGCACGGCGGTGAGCGCAGACTGGCACGCGCTCAGCCTGCGCTGCGTCGACGTTTCTGCCTGCGACGCGGCGGTCGATCGCCTGCGCCAGGCCAAGTCCGCCTTCGAAGCCGTCGAGCTCGACGGCCGCAAGCGCGGCGCCGTCATGTGATCATTTGGAGTGAAGCCGAATGCGTAGACTGAACCGGAGCGCCGCCGCGCTCGTCGCCGCCCTGCTGCTGCCGCTGGCCGCCCAGGCACCGATGGCCCAGGGCGTGCGGCCCGCCGTCGCCGCCGACGGCGTGCAGGCGCGGGTGATCGTCAAGTACCGCGCCGACTCCGACATGATGAGGAAGCAGGCGATGACGGCCACCGGCCGGCGCACCCTGCAGGCGCAGGCGCTCGGCGACCGGATCGGCGTGAGCCTGACGGCCGGCGCTGCGATATCCGAGCGGGCTCACGTCGTCACCGCTCGCGGCCTGACGTCGGCGAGCCTTGCGGCGAGGCTCGAAGCGCAATCGGATATTGAGTACGCTGTCGTCGACGAGCGCAAGCACATCGTCTCGGTGCCGAACGACCTGTACTACGCGAGCCGCACGGCGACCGCTACGTCGGGAGGTCCCGCGGTGGGTCAGTGGTACCTGAAGCCGCCGGGGGCGGAGCTCACGGCGGCCAACACCGGACCGGCCGCGATCAATGCTGAGCTGGCTTGGGATCTATTGAGCGGCGGCGTGGGTAGCCCCAGCATCGTGGTCGCAGTGCTCGACACCGGACTGCGCTTCGACCATCCAGATCTTCTCGCAAACGTTGTCCCTGGATACGACATGATCGCCGCAGACGACGCCGTTAACGGTGCCGGCGGCAGCAATTTCTCGACCGCGAACGACGGCAACGGCCGCGACGCCGACGCAAGCGACCCGGGCGACTGGATCTCCTCGGGGGACCTCTCCAATCCGATCTTCACCAACTGCGGGCCAGCCTCCAGTTCGTCATGGCACGGCACGCAGACGCTTGGCCTCATCGGAGCGACCACGAACAACGGCATCGGCGTCGCCGGCGTCGGGCGAGGCGTGAAGACGATGCCGGTACGGGTACTAGGCAAGTGCGGCGGCTATGACTCAGACATCCTCGCCGGCATGCGCTGGGCGGCCGGGCTTTCGGGCACTGGCGCGCCCGCAAACCCGAACCCTGCGCGGGTGATCAATCTCAGCTTGGGCAGCGTTGGCGCGTGCAACCAGAACTACATAGATGTCATTGCGGAAGTCAACCGCGACGGCGCCGGAGGCCTGGGCACGATCGTCGTCGCTTCGGCCGGCAATACCGAGGGCCACCCGGTCAGCACGCCGGCCAACTGTCCTGGGGCGATTGCCGTCGCCGGACTCCGGCACATCGGCACAAAGGTGGGTTTTTCCGATATCGGCCCGCAGATCGCGCTCAGCGCTCCGGGCGGCAACTGCATCAACGTCGGCGCGGGGGAGCCGTGTCTCTATCCGATCATGACCACGTCGAACACGGGTTCGCAAGGGCCGGTCGCTGGCGCCGGCGGAGCGATCTACACCGACAGCTTTGGGACGGCGTCGTTGGGCACGAGCTTTTCGGCACCGCTGGTCTCGGGGACCGTGGCGCTCATGCTTTCCGCGAAGCCTACGCTGACCCCTGCGCAAGTCAGGGCAACCTTGCAAGCATCGGCTCGGCCGTTCCCCCTACAACCTGCGGGCTCGGCGACCCCGGTCTGCAATGCTCCTGCGGCGGGGGTCAATCAGGACGAGTGCTACTGCACCACCTCGACATGCGGCGCCGGAATGCTCGACGCGCGCGCTGCGCTGCTCGCTTCGATCGGCGTGCAGGCACAGATCTCGCTGACGACGCCCGTGCCCACCGCGGGCCAGCCGGTCACGCTCACCTCCGCCTCGGTGATCGGGGCCGGCCAGAGCGCCACCTACCTCTGGAGCATCGTCTCGTCTGGCGCCACCGGCGCCACGATCACCGGCGCCAACAACGCCTCGACGGTGATGGTCACGCCCACCGCGGCCGGCAACTTCACGATCAGCCTGACCACGACCGACAACAACAGCTACGTCTCGACCGCGAGCACCGTGGTCGCGGTCGCGGCGGTGACGCCGCCGGTCGTGCCGCCCTCCGGTGGCGGAGGCGGCGGTGGCGCCCTCGGCGTCGGCTGGCTGATGCTGCTGCTGAGCGCGGTTCTCGCGCTCGCCGCGGTCGCGCACTTCGAGCGGCGTCGCGCCGCGCGGGCGATCAGCGCCCCGGCTCGGGCCGGGCGCAGGCGCTGAAGCCGCGGCCCGAGCTGTCGAGTCGGAGGCTCGCGAGGCGCGCGGCCATCGCCGCGTCGGCGTTGCCGACGCGGTAGACGTGGGTCACCACGGTCGCCGTGCCGACCGTCGATTCGCTGCGCAGGTCGCTCCACGTTCCCGCCGGCAGCGCCGCCTTCAAGGCGGCTTCGGCGGCGCTGGCTCCTCCGGCGGCGACCGGCGCCGATTCGAGGCAGCTTCCCGATGTGCCGGGCGGGGCAGAAGCCATCGGCATGAGGACGATGGTCGCCGGCCGCACCTGGTTGGCGATCCGTTCGGGCTCGCGATCGCCGCGCGCATGCAGGCCGAACAGGCCGTCGAACCAACCGCGGGTGAAGCCGAAGAACAGCAGGTTGGCGGCCAGCAGCAGCGCCAGCACGATCTTCACCATGGCGTACGGGCGGCAGGCGGCGGGTCGACGGCCCTCGCCGCCACGCCGCCGATGCGCACGCTGACCTCGCCGCTGCCGATGCGCTCGAGGCCGCTGGCTGTGCGCAGCAGCAGCTCGCCGCCGACCGACACGCCGGCCGCGATGCCTTCGTGGCCGGGGCCGTTGCCGGCGGCCGAGCGCACGGTCCGTCCGCGCAGCAGATCGCGCTCGGCGAAGGCGGCAGTGAAGGCAGCGAAGCCCTCGCGCTCGAAGCGGCGGAGGGCGACCACCAGGTCCGAGAGCAGCCGTTCGGGCAGCGTCGCCGCGCTCGCCGCGGCCGCGGGGTCGATCTCGGCCAGCCAGGCGACGCCGCTCGAAGCGCCGGTGACGCGCTGCTCCAGGAGGTTCAGGCCGATGCCGATCACGGCGACGCGGCCGGCGCCGCGCGGCACCGTCTCGATCAGCACGCCGCCGAGCTTGCGCCCCCGCTCGCCGGTGCCGACGAGCCAGAGGTCGTTCGGCCACTTCAGGCCGATCCGCAGGGCATCGGCGGGCTTCGGGTCGAGCGTGCCGGCCAGGGCCACGCCGACGGCCAGCGAGAGGCCGGAGAGGTCGATGCCGGCCGGCAGCGGCCAGGCCAGCGAAAAGGTGAGCGAGGCGCCCGGCGTCACCGCCCAGGCCCGGCCCAGCCGGCCGCGGCCGGCGGTCTGCCGTTCGGCGACGAGCGCGCGCGGCGCGAGCGCGACGTCGGCGGGGACGCCGCGGGCCCAGGCGAGCAGATCGGCGTTGGTCGAGCCCGTCTGCGCGACCCGCGCGACCTCGACCGCCGGCGACCCGCCCGTGCTCACCTCTTCTTGGGCGCCAGCATGGTGCCGCGGCACTTCGGGCTGCCGCAGCGGCATTCGAACTGCTTCTTCGCCTTCTTCGTCTGCCGACCCTCGAGCACCAGCCCGTAATCGTAGTTCAGCTCCTCGCCGGGCGCGATGTCGCGCAGCGCCTTGATGAACACGCGCCCGGCGTCCTCGTCCTCGTCGGCCTCGCAGTTCGGATCGCAGGCGTGATTGATCCATTTCGCCGAGCCACCGGTGCCGCCGTCGATGACGCGTTTGTCGTCGATGTGGAAGAAGAAGGTGTGGTTAGGATCGTTCGGATCGTGCGGATGGCGGCGCTGCGCCTCCTTCCACGTGATCACGTCGCCGGTGTACTCGATGATGCGCGTGCCCGACTTGATCGGCTTCAGGGCGAACACGCCCTTGCCGTGGATGCCCGAGCTTCGCACCTGGGTGCGTCCGCGCGGGCCCGGCGCCGCGGCGGTTTCGGAGAGACTCCTGGGGCTTTTCTCGACGTTCGTCTTCTTTGGGTACATTGAATTCATGGGTGCGCGCGCGTAGGCGTGCGCGCGAGAAGCCCGGATTGTATGGATGCGGCCAGGCCGCGAGAGAACAGAAGAGAAATCGAACCGAAGAATGACCAAGTCACTGATCATTGCCGAGAAGCCTTCCGTCGCGCAGGACATCGTCCGTGCGCTCACGCCCAACGCGGGCAAGTTCGAGAAGCACGACGAGTACTTCGAGAGCGAGGGCTACCTCGTCACCTCCGCCGTGGGCCACCTGCTCGAGATCAAGGCGCCCGAGGAGTTCGACGTCAAGCGCGGCAAGTGGAGCTTCGCCAACCTGCCGGTGATCCCGCCGCACTTCGACCTCGCGCCGCTCGAGAAGACCAAGAGCCGGCTGAGCGCGATCGTCAGGCTGGTCAAGCGCAAGGACGTGAGCGACCTGATCAACGCCTGCGACGCAGGGCGTGAAGGCGAGCTGATCTTTCGCCTGATCCAGCAGCACGCCAAGTCCAGGCACCCGGTCCGGCGGCTCTGGCTGCAGAGCATGACGCCGGCCGCCATTCGCGAAGGCTTCGAGCACCTGCGCAGCGACAAGCAGATGCTGCCGCTGGCCGATGCCGCGCGCTGCCGGTCCGAAGCCGACTGGCTGGTCGGCATCAACGGCACGCGGGCGATGACCGCGTTCAACTCGCGCGACGGGGGCTTCTTCCTCACCACCGTCGGCCGGGTGCAGACGCCCACGCTCTCGATCATGGTCGAGCGCGAGGAGCTCATCAGGAAGCACGTCTCGCGCGACTACTGGGAGGTGCGCGCGACCTTCGCGGTGAGCGCCGGCGAGTACGAAGGCAAGTGGTTCGATCCGGCGTGGAAGAAGAATCCCGACGATGCAGAACTGCGCTCGGACCGGCTCTGGAACGAGGCCGACGCGCTCGCCATCGCCGCGGCGGTGCAGGGCGAGCCGGCGTCGGTGACCGAGGAGGCCAAGCCGAGCACGCAGGCGCCGCCGCAGCTCTACGACCTCACCAGCCTGCAGCGCGAGGCGAACTCGCGCTTCGGCTTCTCGGCCCGCACCACGCTTTCGATCGCCCAGGCGCTGTACGAGAAGCACAAGGTGCTGACCTACCCGCGAACCGACAGCCGGCATCTTCCCGAAGACTACGTCGCCGTCGCCAGGGACACGACCCTGATGATCTCCAAGGAGGACATGCCGGGTCCGTTGCGCGCGCTGGCCGTGCACGCCAGGACGGCGATCAAGGAAGGCTACGTCAAGCCGATCAGGAAGATCTTCGACAACGCCAAGGTCTCCGACCACTTCGCGATCATCCCGACGCTGCTGCCGCCGAAGAGCCTTTCGGAGATCGAGGCCAAGCTCTACGACATGGTCGCCAAGCGCTTCCTCGCGGTGTTCTTCCCCTCGGCGGAGTTCATGGTGACGACGCGGATCTCCACCGTGGCGAAGGCGGGCAAGGACTTCCGCTTCCAGACCAACGGCAAGGTCATGGTCAAGCCGGGCTGGCTCGCGGTCTACGGGCGCGAGGCGCAGGAGGACGACGCCAACCTGGTCGCCGTCGCCGCGGGCGAGCTGGCGCGGACCGAGAGCGTCGACGTCAAGGCGCTGAAGAC
>JANMCC010000378.1:0-3788 GCA_031360885.1 Burkholderiales bacterium
GCTCGCGATCACCTTCGTCGTGATGTACTACGCCGGCGTCGGCCTGCACAAGATCTCGCTCGGCTCGCTGATCATCGCCCTCGGCCTGCTCGTCGACGACGCGATCATCGCCGTCGAGATGATGGTGCGAAAGCTCGAGGAGGGCTTCGACAAGGTGCGCGCCGCGACTTTCGCCTACGAGGCGACGGCGATGCCGATGCTGACCGGAACGCTGATCACCGCCGTCGGCTTCCTGCCGATCGGGCTGGCGCAGTCGACGGTCGGTGAATACACGTTCGCGATCTTCGCCGTGACCGCGGCGGCGCTGCTGATCTCGTGGCTGGTCTCCGTCTACTTCGTGCCCTACCTCGGCACGGTGCTGCTCGAGGAGCGGCGCAAGTCGGGGTCGCACGAGCAGCCGCACGAGCTGTTCGACAGCCCGTTCTACGCCCGCTTTCGCGGCGTCGTCGCCTGGTGCGTGCGCCATCGCTGGGCGACGATAGGCGCGACGGTCGCGTCGCTCGCCCTCGGCGTGGTTGGCATGGGCACGGTGCAGCAGCAGTTCTTTCCCGATTCGAGCCGGCTCGAGGTCCTGGTCGACCTCTGGTACCCCGAGGGCACGTCGTTCGCCGCCAACGAAGAGGTGACCAAGCGGGTCGAGGCGCGGATCCTCGGCCTCGAAGGCGTCGACGGCGTGACCACCTGGGTCGGCAGCGGCGCCGAGCGCTTCGTGCTCGTGCTCGACCAGGTCTTCCCGCAGACCAACGCCAGCCAGCTGATCGTGATGCCGCACGACATGAAGGCGCGGGAGAAGGTGCGCACCGCCTTGCCGGCGCTGCTCGCGACCGAGTTTCCCGAAGCCCGGGCGCGCGCCAAGCTGCTGCCGAACGGCCCCCCGGTTGCGTACCCGGTGCAGTTTCGCGTCGTCGGCCCGGTGGCCTCGCACGTGCGCGCCTATGCCGACGAGGTGAAGGCGATCATGCGCGCCAACCCGAACCTGCGCGGCGTCAACGACAACTGGAACGAGTCGGTCAAGGCGCTGCATCTCGACATCGACCAGGACAAGGCGCGGGCGCTCGGCGTCACCAGCCAGGGCATCGCCCAGGCGGCGCACGTCGTCAACGGCGGCAGCAACATCGGCCAGTACCGCGACGGCGACAAGCTGATCGACATCGTCCTGCGCCAGCCCACGGGGCCGGGCAATGCGATCTCCGACATCGCCAACGCCTACGTGCCGACCGCCAGCGGCAAGAGCGTCCCGCTCGACCAGATCGCGACCGCGCGCTTCGCCTGGGAGCCGGGCGTCCTCTGGCGCGAGGGCCGCGACTACGCCGCCACGGTGCAGGGCGACATCGTCGACGGCCTGCAGGGCGCGACCGTGACGGCGCAGCTCGATCCGCTGTTCGCCCCCTTGCGCGCGAAGATGCTGCCGGGCTACCGGATCGAGGTGGCCGGCGCGGTGGAGGAGAGCAGCAAGGGACAGGGCTCGATCGCCGCCGGCGCGCCGCTGATGCTCTTCATCATGTTCACCCTGCTGATGCTGCAGCTGCACAGCTTCAGCCGCTCGGTGCTGGTGTTCCTGACCGCGCCGCTCGGCATCGCCGGCGTCGCCGCGGCGCTGCTGCTGCTGAACCGGCCGTTCGGCTTCGTCGCCCTGCTTGGGGTGATCGCGCTGATGGGCATGATCATGCGCAACTCGGTCATCCTGATCGACCAGATCGAGCAGGATCGCGCCCGCGGCGTCGCCGCCGGCACGGCGATCGTCGAGGCCGCGGTCCGGCGCTGCCGGCCGATCGTCCTCACCGCGGCAGCGGCAGTGCTGGCGATGATTCCCCTCTCGCGCAGCGTCTTCTGGGGGCCGATGGCGGTGGCGATCATGGGCGGCCTGATCGTCGCCACCGCGCTGACCTTGTTCTCGCTGCCGGCCATGTACGCCGCCTGGTTCCGGGTGAAGGCCGAGCCGGTAAACTAGCGGGTTACCCCCGCGCGGGTGGCGAAATTGGTAGACGCACCAGGTTTAGGTCCTGACGCCTTCACCGGCGTGTGGGTTCGAGTCCCGCCCCGCGCACCAGCAACCCTTTGAAGAAACATCATGGCTGTCCAAGTTGAAACGCTCGACAAGCTCGAGCGTCGGATCACCCTGTCGCTGCCGGCGGCGACGATCGCCTCCGAGGTCGAGTCGCGCCTGCGCCGGCTCTCGCGCACCGTCAAGGCCGACGGCTTTCGCCCTGGCAAGGTGCCGATGAGCGTGGTCTCGCAGCGCTACGGCTACTCGGTGCACAGCGAAGTGCTGAACGACAAGGTCGGCCAGGTGTTTTCGGAGGCCGTGACCGAGGCCAAGCTGCGCGTCGCCGGCCCGCCGCGGATCACCGAGAAAGAGGGCGCGCCCGAAGGCGAGGTCGCCTTCGATGCGACCTTCGAGGTCTATCCCGAGGTGAAGATCGGCGACCTCTCGACCGCCGAGGTCGAGCGCGTGACCACCGAGGTGGGCGACGAGGCGGTCGACAAGACGCTCGACATCCTGAGGAAGCAGCGCCGCACCTTCCAGCAGCGGCCCGCGGTCGAGCCCGCCGCCGTCGGCGACCGGGTGACGATCGATTTCGCCGGCACCGTCGACGGCGTGCCGTTCGACGGTGGCAAGGCCGAGGCCTTCCAGTTCGTCATCGGCGAGGGACAGATGCTCGAGCAGTTCGACGCTGCCGTGCGCGGAATGAAGACGGGCGATTCCAAGACCTTTCCGCTGCAGTTCCCGGCCGACTACCAGGGCAAGGACGTGGCCGGCAAGGAAGCCGACTTCATGGTGACCCTGAAGAAGATCGAGACCCAGCACCTTCCGGAGGTCGACGAGGCCTTCGCCAAGTCGCTCGGCATCGGCGGCGGCACGGTCGAGGCGCTGCGCGCCGACATCAGGAAGAACCTCGAGCGCGAGGTCAAGTTCCGGATCCAGGCGCGCAACAAGGCGAGCGTGATGGACGCGCTGGTCAAGGTCTCCGAGCTCGAAGTGCCGAAGGCGCTGGTCGCCGGCGAGACCGAGCGGATGATCGAGGACATGCGCGCCGACCTGAAGAAGCGCGGCATGAAGGACGTCGAGAACGCGCAGCTTCCGGCCGAGATGTTCACCGGCCAGGCCGAGAAGCGGGTTCGCCTCGGCCTGGTCGTCGGCGAGCTGGTGCGCAGCCAGAACCTGCAGGCCAAGCCCGAGCAGCTGCAGGCGCACATCGAGGAGCTGTCGCAGAGCTACGAGAAGCCCGCGGAGGTGATGCGCTGGTACCTGAGCGACAGGAAGCGCATGGCCGACGTGGAGGGCGTGGTGGTCGAGAACAACGTCGCCAACCACGTGCTGGAGCGCGCCAAGGTGACCGACAAGTCGGTGCCGTTCGACGAGCTGATGGCCAACTGACCGGGAAGGGCCGCAGCGCGGCCCGGCCGAACGGCCAGTAAGACGCTTCCGGGGCCTTCTTGCCGTCCCATAATCGATCCCGAGATGGGTCACAGGAAAGCAACGAGGATCTCCCGATGAGCGCGCTTGAAACCACCGGTCTGGGCATGGTGCCCATCGTCATCGAAACGTCGGGGCGTGGCGAACGCGCCTACGACATCTACAGCCGGCTCCTGCGCGAGCGGATCATCTTCATGGTCGGCCCGGTCACCGACCAGACCGCCAACCTGGTGGTCGCGCAGATGCTGTTCCTCGAGAGCGAGAACCCCGACAAGGACATCCACCTCTACATCAACTCGCCGGGCGGCTCGGTGAGCGCGGGCCTGTCGATCTACGACACGATGCAGTTCGTCAAGCCCGACGTCTCGAC
>JANMCC010000088.1:0-5214 GCA_031360885.1 Burkholderiales bacterium
CGACGGCGGTCTCGAGACGCTCCGGATCTCGCTGCCGGCGATCGTCACCACCGACCTGCGCCTCAACGAGCCGCGCTACGTGACGCTGCCGAACATCATGAAGGCGAAGAAGAAGCAGATGGACATCTTCAAGCCGGCCGACCTGGGCGTCGACATCAAGCCGCACCTGAAGATGCTGAAGGTGAGCGAGCCGCCCAAGCGCGGGGCGGGAGTCAAGGTCCCCGACGTCGCGACCCTGGTCGCGAAGCTCAAGAACGAAGCGAAGGTGATTTGAGATGGCCGACATCAAGGCGCTCGTCGTCGCCGAGCACGACAACGCCGGCATCCGCCCGGCCACGCTCAACACCGTCACCGCCGCCGGCAAGCTGGGCGGCGAGGTCCATGTCCTGATCGCCGGCTCGGGATCCGCCGGCGCGGCGGGCGCGGCGGCCGCCGTCAACGGCGTCGCCAAGGTGCTGCACGCAGAGGGCGAGCAGTTCGCCCATGGCCTGGCCGAGAACGTCGCGGCGCAGGTGCTGGCCCTGGCCTCCGCCTACTCGCACATCCTGTTCGCGGCGACCGCCTCGGGCAAGAACATCGCCCCCCGGGTCGCCGCCATGCTCGACGTCGGCCAGATCTCCGACATCATCAAGGTCGACGCGCCCGACACCTTCGAGCGCCCGATCTACGCTGGCAACGCGATCGCCACGGTGCAGAGCCTCGATCCGGTGAAGGTGATCACGGTCCGCACGACGGGCTTCGATCCGGCGCCGGCCACGGGCGGCTCCGCACCTGTGGAGACGCTGACTCCGGGGGCCGCCTACGCCAAGTCCACCTTCGTCGGCTCGGAGATCGCGAAGAACGACCGGCCCGAGCTCACCTCGGCCAAGATCATCGTCTCGGGCGGCCGCGCGATGGGCTCGAGCGACAAGTTCAACGAGGTGCTGACGCCGCTCGCCGACAAGCTCGGCGCCGCGCTCGGCGCGAGCCGCGCCGCGGTCGACGCCGGCTATGCGCCGAACGACTGGCAGGTCGGCCAGACCGGCAAGATCGTCGCCCCGCAGCTCTACATTGCAGCCGGCATCAGCGGCGCGATCCAGCATCTGGCCGGGATGAAGGACTCGAAGGTCATCGTCGCGATCAACAAAGACGAGGAGGCGCCGATCTTCAGCGTCGCCGACTACGGTCTCGTGCAAGACCTGTTCGTCGCGGTCCCCGAGCTCGTCAAGGCGCTCTGAGCCGCCCGACCCAGGCCAGCCCGCTCGCCCGAGGGATCGGCGGGCGGGTTTTCTTCTTCCGGTCCCGCCTGTTTCACGAGGTCACGCCATGAGCTACATCGCCCCGGTCAAGGACATGCTGTTCTGCATGAAAGAGCTCGCCGATCTGGAGGCGATCGCCAGCCTGCCCGGCTTCGACGACGCCGGCCTCGAGACAGCGCAGGCGGTGCTCGAGGAGTCGGCCCGCTTCACCCAGGAGGTGCTGGCGCCGCTGAACCGCGACGGCGACATCAATCCGTCGTCGTGGAAGGACGGCGTGGTGACGACGACGCCCGGCTTCAAGCAGGCATTTCGCCAGTTCGCCGAGGGCGGCTGGCAGGGGCTGCAGCATCCGCTCGAGTTCGGCGGCCAGGGCTTGCCGAAGACGATAGGCGCGGCCTGCATCGAGATGATCAACAGCGCCAACGTGAGCTTTTCACTCTGTCCGCTGCTCACCGACGGCGCCATCGAGGCCCTGCTTACCGCCGGCACGCCGGAGCAGCAGCAGCGCTTCATCCCGAAGATGATTTCCGGCGAGTGGACCGGAACGATGAACCTGACCGAGCCGCAGGCCGGCTCCGACCTCGCGCTGGTACGCACCCGGGCCGAGCCGCTCGGCGATGGCCGCTACAAGATCTTCGGCACCAAGATCTTCATCACCTACGGCGAGCACGACATGGCCGAGAACATCGTCCACCTCGTGCTCGCGCGGGTGGTCGGCGCGCCCGAGGGCGTGAAAGGCATCAGCCTGTTCATCGTGCCCAAGTTCCTGGTCAACGCCGACGGCAGCGCCGGCGCGCGCAACGACGCCTGGTGCGTGAGCATCGAGCACAAGCTGGGCATCAAGGCCAGCCCGACCGCGGTGCTGCAGTTCGGCGACCAGGGGGGTGCGGGCCTCGACGGTCCGGGTGCGATCGGCACCCTCATCGGCGAGGAGAACCGTGGCCTCGAGTACATGTTCATCATGATGAACGCCGCCCGCTATGCCGTCGGCATGCAGGGCATCGCGGTGGCAGAGCGCGCCTACCAGAAGGCCGCGGCCTTCGCCAAGGAGCGGGTGCAGTCGCGACCGGTCGACGGCTCGGTCGCCGGCAGCGCGACCATCATCCATCACCCCGACGTGCGGCGGATGCTGATGACGATGCGCGCCTACACCGAGGGCTGCCGGGCGCTGGCGATCGTCGCCGCCGCCGCGTTCGACGCGGCGCATCGCCATCCCGACGCCGAGGTGCGAAGGCAGAACCAGACCTTCTACGAATTCATGGTGCCGCTGGTCAAGGGCTACAGCACCGAGATGAGCATCGAGGTCGCGAGCCTGGGCGTGCAGGTGCACGGCGGCATGGGTTTCATCGAGGAGACCGGTGCCGCGCAGTACCTGCGCGACGCGCGCATCCTCACCATCTACGAAGGCACCACCGCGATCCAGGCCAACGACCTCGTCGGCCGCAAGACCGCGCGCGACGGCGGCCGCACCGCCAAGGCAATCGCCGCGCAGGTCGCATCGACCGAAGCCGAGCTGGCGAAGAGCGCGAGCGTCGCCGCCCGGTCGATGCTGAAGAACCTGAAGGCGGCGCGCGAAGGCTTCGGGCAGGTGGTCGATTTCGTCGTGCGCGAAAGCAAGTCGGACCCGAACGCTGTGTTCGCCGGATCGGTGACCTACCTCATGCTCGCCGGCAACCTGATGGCCGGCTGGCAGATGGCGCGCGCCCTGCTCGCCGCCGAGCGCGCGCTCGCGGCCGGGGAGGGCGACGCCGGCTTCCTCGAGGCCAAGGTGACGACCGCCCGCTTCTACGCCGAGCACCTGCTGAGCAAGGTGCCCGGCCTGCGCGACGCCATCGTCGACGGCGCCGGCAGCGTGACCGCGCTGCCCCTCGAAGCGTTCTGACCTCGCCACCGGATTCCGTCCCGACCGAAAGCCTCCATGCCGCTGCCCCCCGTCCTGCAATCGCTGCCGTTGCCGATCATCGGCGCGCCGCTGTTCATCATCAGCAACCCCAAGCTCGTGATCGCGCAATGCACCGCCGGCGTCGTCGGCGCGATGCCGGCGCTCAACGCCCGGCCCGCCGAACAGCTCGACGAGTGGCTGGCCGAGATCACCGAGACGCTCGCCGCCTGGAACCGCGACCACCCCGAGCGGCCGGCGGCGCCGTTCGCGGTGAACCAGATCGTGCACAAGAGCAACGACCGGCTCGAGCACGACATGCAGATGTGCGCGAAGTACAAGGTGCCGATCGTCATCACCTCGCTCGGCGCGCGCACCGACATCAACGACGCGGTGCACGGCTGGGGCGGCGTCGTCATGCACGACATCATCAACAACACCTTCGCCCGGAAGGCGATCGAGAAGGGCGCCGACGGCCTGGTGGCAGTGGCCGCGGGTGCCGGCGGCCACGCCGGGGTGAAGAGCCCGTTCGCCCTGGTCGCGGAGATCCGCGAGTGGTTCGACGGTCCGCTCGCGCTCTCCGGCGCGATCTCGAGCGGCGGCGCGGTGCTCGCGGCGCGGGCGATGGGGGCCGACTTCGCCTACATCGGCTCGGCCTTCATCGCCACCGACGAGGCGCGCGCCGCCCCGGCCTACAAGCAGATGATCGTCGAGAGCACGAGCGACGACATCGTCTATTCGAGCCTGTTCACCGGCGTGCATGGCAACTACCTGAAGGGCTCGATCCGCAATGCCGGGCTCGACCCCGACGCGCTGGCCGAGAGCGACCCGTCGAAGATGGATTTCGGCGGCGATGCGCGCAAGGCCTGGAAGGACATCTGGGGCTGCGGACAGGGCATTGCCGCGATCAAGGAAGTGCTGCCGGCGCGGGCCCTGATCGAGCGGCTGGCACGCGAGTACGAGGCGGCGCGGCTTCGTCTCGCCTAGGCGGCGCGACAGCGCGTCAAGCGTCACGATCGGTCCACCCTGTTCCCGTCGGAGCAAGGGTCGAGTGCTAAAGTCGGCCGTGACATGAAAGCGATCCGCCCGCCTGGGGAGCCGGGCAGGCGGAAGGTTTCCTAACCCACTGCCCCGCCGGAAACCGGCGCGAAAGGTGAGCCAAATGATGAAGGAAAACAGGTCGAGCTCGTACCTGTTCGGCGGCAATGCGCCGTACGTCGAAGAGCTCTACGAGGCCTATCTCGACAACCCCGGATCCGTTCCCGAGAAGTGGCGCAGCTACTTCGACGCGCTGCAGAACGTGCCCGCGGCCGACGGATCCAACGCCCGCGACGTCGCCCATGCGCCGGTGGTCGAGTCGTTCGCCCAGCGCGCCAAGGCAAACGCCTTCGGCAACAAGGTTTCGGGCGAAGACCTGGCGATCGCCCGCAAGCAGGTCTACGTCCAGTCGCTGATCGCCGCCTACCGCTCGCTCGGATCGCGCTGGGCCGACCTCGATCCGCTGAAGCGCACCGAGCGGCCGAAGATCCCCGAGCTCGAGCCGGCGTTCTACGACCTCACCGAGGCCGACATGGACATGGTGTTCAGCGCCACGAACACCTACTTCACGACCGCCGAGCACATGACCCTGCGCGAGATCGTGCAGGCGCTGCGCGAGACCTACTGCGGCACGATCGGCGCCGAGTACATGCACATCACCGAGCCGACCGAGAAGCGCTGGTGGCAGCAGAAGCTCGAGGCGATCCGCTCCAAGCCGAGCTTCAGCGCCGAGGAAAAGACCCACATCCTCGACCGCCTGACCGCCGCCGAGGGCCTGGAGCGCTACCTTCACACCAAGTACGTCGGCCAGAAGCGCTTCTCGCTCGAGGGCGGGGAGAGCTTCATCGCCTCGATGGACGAGTTCGTGCAGCGCGCCGGCGCGACGGGCGTGCAGGAGATCGTGATCGGCATGGCCCACCGCGGCCGCCTCAACGTGCTCGTCAACACGCTGGGCAAGATGCCCAAGAACCTGTTCGCCGAGTTCGACCACACGGCCCCCGAGAGCCTGCCCTCGGGCGACGTCAAGTACCACCAGGGCTTCTCCAGCGACATCACGAC
>JANMCC010000090.1:0-1718 GCA_031360885.1 Burkholderiales bacterium
GGCGGCTGCAGCAGCATCAACGGCATGATCTACATGCGCGGCCAGGCGCGCGACTACGACGGCTGGGGCGCGGGCGACGGTGCGGGCGCGAACCCCGGCTGGAGCTGGGCCGAGTGCCTGCCGTACTTCCTGAAGCACGAGGACTTCCACAAGGGCGCCGACGCGTTTCACGCCGCGCCCGGCTTCGACCCCACGGGCAAGCGTCCGGGCGGCGAGTGGCGGGTCGAGAAGCAGCGCCTGCGCTGGGACATCCTCGACGCCTTCGCCGCGGCGGCGCAGGAAGCGGGCATTCCGCACAGCAGCGACTTCAACCGCGGCGACAACGAGGGCGTCGGCTACTTCGACGTCAACCAGCGCGCCGGCATTCGCTGGAACGCGACCAAGGCGTTCCTGCGGCCGATCGAGCGCCGCGCCAACCTCCAGGTCTGGACCGGCGCGCACATCGAGAAGGTCGAGCTCGACGCCGAGGGCCGGGCGATCGGCGTGCGCATCGCGCCCGCCGGCGGCGGCGCAGCCGAAGTGGCGACGCTCGCTCCGGGCGGCGAGGTGATCCTCGCCACCGGCGCCGTCGGCACGCCGCAGATCCTTCAGCTCTCCGGCATCGGCCCGGCAGCGCTGCTGCAGGCGCACGGGATCGCGGTCCGGCGCGAGCTCGCCGGCGTCGGCGAGAACCTGCAGGATCACCTGCAGATCCGCGCCGTCTACGGCGTCGAGGGCGTGCCGACGCTGAACACGCTGGCGAACTCGTTCTGGGGCAAGGCGCGGATCGGCCTGCACTACGCCTGGAAGCGCAGCGGCCCGATGAGCATGGCGCCTTCGCAGCTCGGCGCCTTCACCCGCAGCCGACCCGAGCTGCCGCATCCCAACCTCGAATACCACGTGCAGCCGCTCTCGCTCGACGCCTTCGGCGAGCCGCTGCATGCCTACGACGCGTTCACCGCGAGCGTGTGCAACCTCAATCCGACGAGCCGCGGCCGGGTGCAGATCCGCTCGGCCGCGGCGAGCGAGGCGCCGCGGATCGCGCCCGACTACCTGGCCACCGACGCCGACCGGCTCGTTGCCGCCGAGAGCCTGCGCGTGACGCGGCGTATCGTCGCCCAGCCGGCGCTCGCCCGCTTCAAGCCGCGCGAGCTCAAGCCCGGGGTGCAGTTCGAGAGCGACGCCGAGCTGGCGCAGCTCGCCGGCGACATCGGCACCACGATCTTCCATCCGGTCGGCACGGCGAAGATGGGGCCTGCGGCGGATCCGATGGCGGTGGTCGACGCACGGCTGCGCGTGCACGGCGTGGCGGGGCTGCGCGTCGTCGACGCCAGCGTCATGCCGGCGATCACCAGCGGCAACACCAACGCGCCCACCCTGATGATCGCCGAGCGCGCGGCCGAATGGATCCGCGCCGGCGAGTGAGCGTGCCGCCGTTTGGGCATACTCGACTGCCGCGCCCAGCCTGGAGGGAGAAGCGATGAAAGTGCATGCCGTAGCCCGGGTCCGCCTCGACGCGGACGGACGAGTCACCGGCGTCGACTGGGGCCCGGTCAACACCGAGACCAACGAGTGGCACACCGAGCCGGTGATCGCCGACGTGTCCGAGGTCGGCGCCGCGCGGCGCCGCGGCGACGACGTGTTCGCGCTCTTTCCCGGACCGCACGGCCTCGAGCCCGCGCGGCGTTTCCGCATCGTCGATTACGACAACGGCTGGGAAACGATCAACCTCGACGGCC
>JANMCC010000145.1:0-15042 GCA_031360885.1 Burkholderiales bacterium
GATCACCTCGGTCACGGTCAGGTTGCCGTGCGGGTGCGAGTCGGTGATGGTCGAGCCGGTGAGCGTCATCTTGCCGGGCGCGGTCTGGATGACGGTGCTCGGCGTGACCCGGCCGCTCTCCAGCGCCCAGGCGGCGATGAAGGGCTTCATCGTCGAGCCGGGCTCGAAGGTGTCGGTGAGCGCCCGGTTGCGCAGCTGCGCGCCGGTCAGGTTCTTCCGGTCCGAAGGCACGTAGCTCGGGAAGTTGGCGAGCGCCAGCACCTCGCCCGTCTGCGCGTCGAGCACGACCACGCTGCCTGCCTTGGCCTTGTTCGCCGCGACCGCGTCGCGGATCTTCTGGTAGGCGAAGAACTGCACCTTGGAGTCGACCGCGAGGCCGATGTCCCGGCCGTCGACCGGAGCGACGCTCTCGCCGATGTCCTCGACGACGCGGCCGAGCCGGTCCTTGATGACGCGGCGGGTCCCGTTGCGGCCGGCGAGGTCCTTCTGGAAGGCGAGCTCGATCCCTTCCTGGCCGCGGTCCTCGACGTTGGTGAAGCCGACGACGTGCGCCGCCGCCTCGCCCTCGGGGTACTTGCGCTTGTACTCGCGCACCTCGTGGATGCCGCGGATGCCCAATTGCTTGACCTGCGCGGCGACGGCGTCGTCGACCTGGCGGCGCAGCCAGACGAAGTTCGGGTTGTCGTCGAGCCGGTTCTCCAGCTCGGCGCTGGTCATGTCGAGCGCGCGGGCGAGCTTCGCCCGGCTGGCGGCGTCGCCCTCCAGGTCCTTCGGGATCGCCCAGATCGAGGGCGCGGGAACGCTGGCGGCGAGGATCAGGCCGTTGCGGTCCAGGATCCGGCCGCGGCTCGCCGGCAGGTCGAGGGTGTGGCCGTAGCGGATCTCGCCCTGCTTCAGGAAGAACGGCGCGGCGACGATCTGCACGTAGATCGCGCGTCCGAGCAGCACCGCGAAGCCGAGGCCGACCATCGCCACCAGCAGCTTCGAGCGCCACGGCGGCGTCGGCGTCGCCAGCAGCGGGCTGGTCGAGTAGTTGACGCTGCGCGCGCTGCCGGCCGAGCGCGGCTTGGCCGCGGGCTTGCGGCTCACCGCCCTGCTCCCGAGGCGGCGGGCGGCGCTGCGGCGGCTGGCAGCTCCACGTACTGCGTCACCGCCGGCGTCGCGCTGCGCATCGCCAGGCGGTCGCGGGCAGTGCGCTCCACGCGCAGCGGCGTCGCCTGCGAGCGCAGCTCGGTCTTCAGCCGCTCGCTGTCGTGCTCGAGCGCGCGCTCCTCGCTCTGCGCCTTGTCGAGCGCGGCGAACAGGCGGCGCGATTCGTACGAGACGCGAACGAGGTAGATGCTGCTCACCAGCAGGCCGACGAGCAGGAGAAGGTTGAGCCGCGTCATCGAGCGGTCCCGGCGACGAAGGGCTCGGCGGTGCGCTCGGCGACGCGCATCACCGCCGAGCGCGCGCGCGGGTTGGCGGCGGTCTCGGCGTAGCCGGGCTTGATGCGTGCGACCGCGGCGAGGCGGTGCGGCTTCGGCTCGGCGAAGGGCGCGCGCCGATCGAACTCGGTCTTGCTCTCCCTGGCGATGAAGGTCTTGACGATCCGGTCCTCGAGCGAGTGAAAGCTGATCACGACCAGCCGGCCGCCCGGCACCAGCAGCTCGAGCGAAGCGCTCAGGGCCTGTTCGAGCTCCTCAAGCTCGGCATTGACGAAAATCCGAAGTGCCTGAAACGTGCGCGTCGCAGGGTTCTGGCCCGCTTCGCGGGTGCGCACTGCACCAGCCACGAGGTCGGACAGCTCGCCAGTGGTTCGAACAGGGCGCCCGCTTTCGCGCCGAGCAACAACCGCCTTTGCAACCTGTAGAGCAAACCGTTCTTCCCCATAGTCGCGTATCACCTCGGCAATGTGGCGCTCGTCGGCGCGGGCGAGAAACTCGGCGGCGCTTTCGCCGCGGGTCGGATCCATCCGCATGTCGAGCGGACCGTCGAAGCGGAAGGAAAAGCCGCGCGCGGGGTCGTCGATCTGCGGCGAGGAGACGCCGAGGTCGAGCAGGACGCCGTGCACCTTCTCGATGCCCCGACCGGCAAGGACCGCCGGCAGGCTGGAGAAGCTCGCGTGCTCAATCGAGAAGCGCGGGTCGTCGGCGAGGTCGGGCGCCTCGCGGGCGCTCTGCACCGCCTCGGGATCGCGATCGATCGCCAGCAGGCAACCCGGCGAAGCGAGCCGCGCCAGGATCGCGCGCGAGTGACCGCCGCGGCCGAAGGTGGCGTCGACGTACAGGCCTTCGGGCGTGGTGACGAGCGCCTCCACCGCCTCGTGCAGGAGGACGGTGATGTGCTCCGTGGGAGCCATGGCGGGCATCAGAAGCTGAAGTTCTTCAGCGAGTCGGGCATCGCCGACTTCATCACCGCGGCCTCGTGGGCGGCGTGGCGCTCGGCGTCCCAGAGCTCGAAGTGGCTGCCCATGCCGAGCAGCATCACGTCGCGCACCAGGCCGGCCGAAGCGCGCAGCTCGGGCGCGATCAGCACCCGCGACGAGGCGTCGATGTCGACGTCCATCGCGTTGCCGAGAAAGATGCGCTTCCAGCCGCTCGAGTCCATGGGGAGGGCCTCCACCTTGTCGCGGAAGTTCTCCCACGCGGGGCGAGGGAACACGAGCAGCGAGCCTTCCGGATGCTTGGTGAGGGTGAGCTGGTGGACTCCCATCGCCGCCAGCAGTTCGCGGTGGCGCGCAGGCATCGCGATCCGGCCTTTGCCGTCGAGCGTCAACGCTGCAGGTCCCTGGAATACGACGCTCGCCACAAAATCCCACTAAAGTGCACTTTGCGCCACTTTAGCGGACAGACTCCCCAGGGTCAATGCAACGGCGAAACAAAAATCAATGGAATCAAGGACTTAGCCGCGGATGCTCCGGCGCGCTTCCTGGGTCAAAAACGCCCCAAGAAACAAGGACTTGCAGCGCAGTCTGAAAGACGTTGCTCAGCAGGCCGCCGCATTTCGGGCGCCGACCGGTGCGAGCCGACCCGCAGATTCCTTCTCAACCCGGGAAGACTGCACGAACCGCGACCTGCGGCTTTCGCCGGCGCGTCAGCCGCACTGGCCGACGTCGCCGCAGGCGGTGCAGAAATCGCAGCCGTCCTTGTGGATCACGGTCGCGTTGCCGCACTCGAGGCAGACCTTGCCGGCCATCACCCGACCGCGCTCGCCCCGGTCGCCGGCGGCGTCGAGCACGCCCATGTCGCGCAGGGGAAAGCCTTCTTCGTCGAGCACGCCGAGCATGGCGTAGCGGTGGATGATCAGCCGCGCCTGGTAGGCCACCGTCGAGGGCCACATCTGCTGCCGGCGCTCACTGTGCGCCAGCCCGGGAACGAAGGCCATGAAATGGCCGAGCGGCTCGGCGTAGTTGAGCAGCTTGCGCAGCTTCATGCCGATCCAGGCCGGATCGATCACCCGCATGTCGAGCGACAGCACCCGCGCCAGGCCGTCGAGCGCGCGCGGGTAGTTGCCCGAGAAGCCGAGCGCGCACGGCCGCGTCACCGCCGCCCGATCGGGCCCGGGCAGGGTGACTTCCTTGAGGGTGCAGGTGAAGGCCTCGCCCGAGGCCGGGTTGTCGACGTCGACCGCCCAGGCGAGCGTGCCCGAGGGACCGGTGTGCGGCTCGTCGACGCTGAACATCGCGTCCATCACCGGCGTCGGCGCGTCGCGGCCGGCGCGCGGCAGGGCGTCGAGCTGCTCGCAGCGCCAGCGGATCACCGCCGCCGTCGCCGCGACCACGCCGGGAAAGAGGCGGCGCTCGCCGTGCGGCGGAAACGGCATCTCGAACGCCCGCTCCTCGGCCACGGTGGCGAGCGCGTCGAGCTTGAGCTGCAGCCAGGCCGGGTCATCGGCGCGCAGGTCCATCGACAGGGTCTTGGCCAGCGCGCCGAGGCCACGCGGCTGCTCGGCGCCGTTGACCCAGACCTCGAACGGCTTGGGCGCGCCTCCGTCGGCCGCGGCCAGCTCGCCGACGAACAGGGCGAAGTCGCCGAACGGGTGCTGGACCAGGAAGGTCCAGGCCGCGTTGCCCGAGGGCAGCTCGGGCCGGCCCGGCCAGCGCAGCGACGAGAGCACCGGCGCCGGCAGGCGGTCGAGGGCGAGGCGGCGGTTCGCGCCGTCGATCAGCAGCGGCCCCGCCGGCGCGGCCGGGGCGACGCTGAGCACCGCGCCGAGCACGCTGTTCGGCCGGTAGGTCGCCAGACCCTTCAGCCCCGATTGCCAGGCCTCGACGTAGAGGTTCTGGAAGTCGGCATACGGGTAGTCGACCGGCACGTTGACGGTCTTGGAGATCGCCGTGTCGATGCACGGCGCGACCGAGGCGACCATCGCCTCGTGCGCCTGCGCGCTCATCTCGAGCGCGGTCACGAACGCCGGTGTCAGCGCCGCGTCCTCGCCCTTCAGATGCCGGTACAGGCGCCAGGCGTGGTCTTCGACGGCGTACTCCTTCATGCCGCCGTCGGCCATGCGCTTCTTGCGCGTGTAGCGCCAGCTGAACGCCGGCTCGATGCCGTTGCTGGCGTTGTCGGCGAAGGCCAGGCTGATCGTGCCGGTGGGCGCGATCGACAGGAGATGCGAATTGCGCAGGCCATGGGCGCGGATGCGCTCGCGCAGCGCCGCCGGCAGGCGCGAGGCGAAGGTCGTTCCGCTCAGGTACATGTCGGCGTTGAAGAGCGGGAACGGGCCGCGCTCGCGCGCCAGCTCGACCGACGCGTCGTACGCCGCGTCGCGCATCAGCTCGGCGATGCGCCGCGCCATCGCCCGCGCCGGCGCCGTGTCGTAGCGCAGGTCGAGCATCACGAGCGCGTCGCCCAGGCCGGTGAAACCGAGGCCGACGCGCCGCTTGTTGCGCGCTTCCTCCTGTTGCTGCGGCAGCGGCCAGACGGTGACGTCGAGCACGTTGTCGAGCATGCGGACGGCGACCCGCGCGACCTCGGCGAAGCCCGCGTCGTCGAAGCGCGCCGAGGGCTCGAACGGATCGCGCACGAACCGGGTCAGGTCGATCGAGCCGAGGCAGCAGCAACCGTAGGGCGGCAGCGGCTGCTCGGCGCAGGGGTTGGTGGCGGCAATGCTCTCGCAATAGGCCAGGTTGTTGTCGCGCTGGATGTGATCGAGGAAGAGCACGCCGGGCTCGGCATGGTCGTAGGTCGACCGCATGATCTGGTCCCAGAGCTCGCGGGCGCGCAGCTTGCGGTAGACCCAGGGGCCGTCGCCGCCCGGCTGGGCGCGCTGGTAGGCGCCGGCCGCCTTCTGCGCCGGACCGGGCTCGGCGCGGTGCAGCAGCTCGATCTGCGCGTCGGCCTGCACGGCGAGCATGAACTCGTCGGTCACGCCGACCGAGATGTTGAAGTTCTTCAGGTCGCCGCCGTCCTTGGCGTGGACGAATTCCTCGATGTCCGGATGGTCGCAGCGCAACACCCCCATCTGCGCACCGCGCCGCGATCCGGCGGATTCAACGGTCACGCAAGACCGGTCGAAGACGCGCATGTTGCTGACCGGACCGGAGGCGCTGCACCGGGTGCTGCCGACCCAGTCGCCGAGCGGCCGGATGCGCGAGAAGTCGTAGCCCACGCCGCCGCCGCGGCGCATCGTCTCGGCGGCCTCGGTCAGGGCGGTGTAGATGCCGGGGTGGCCATCCTCACGCTGCGAGATCGAGTCGCCCACCGGCTGCACGAAGCAGTTGATGAGCGTCGCCGACAGGCCGGTCCCCGCCGCCGACTGGATCCGCCCCGCGGGCACGAAGCCGGCGCGCAGCGCGTCGGCGAAGCGGGCCTCCCAGCGGGCGCGCTCGGCGGCCGGCTCGGCCTCGGCCAGCGCCCGCGCGACGCGCAGGTTCACGGCCTCGGCGGAACGCTCGTCGCCCTTGGCGTATTTCTCGAGCAGAACCTCGGTGCTGATCTCCTGGGCGGGCAGGTCGTGCCGGGTGTGCGGTGCGGAATGGTCGAGCTCGGACATGGTCATGCTTTCTCGGCGGGGACGGTTCGGGTCGATTCGTGCGGAGCACCGATCATCGTCCCGCCGGCGACTCCGAGCGATGCCGACCGATCGTTCACAATGCCCCGGCAAGACCCTGCCGCGCATGGCGTTGTGGCTGCTGCCGAGGCGGCGACGCCCGTGCGTCCACCGGAACGTCCCATGGCTCTGCCGCACGCCCTTCCGCTCGAAACGATCGACGTCCGCCCGCTCGGCCCGGCCTTGAAGGACGCGGTGACGACGAGCCTGCTGAAGACGCCGCGCCTACAGTTGATGCGCCTGGTGCTGCCGGCCGGCCGCACCGTACCCGAGCACCAGGTGGCCGGCCCCATCACGGTCCATTGCCTGGAAGGCGAGGCGATCCTCACCACGCCCTCGCGCACCTGCAAGCTCGAGGCCGGACGCTTGGTCATGCTCGAGGGCGGCGAGCCGCATGGCCTGGAGGCGCTGACCGACGCATCGCTGCTGGTCACCCTGGTGCTGCAGCCGGCATGACGACGATCTCGGGCTTCGACGAGCTGCTGCAGGCCGCGCGCAGCCAGGCCGAGCCGCAGCGCCTGCTGTTCGTCTTCGCCGCCGCCGAGATGCCCGAGGACGCTACGCCGGCGCAGCGCGCCGCCTTCGTCGCCGGCGAGGGCGGGACGTTGACGCCGATGATGTGCGTCGACAAGTCGCCGGCCGAGCTCGCCTCCTTCGAGCAACTCGCCGCCGAGGCGCGCGGTTTCGCGCAACCCTGGGACATCGTCTTCGTCGCGGCCTTGTCGGGAAGCGCCGGCCGCGCGCCGACGAGCGCCGACGCCGAGGCGCCGCTGCAGGGCATGGTGGAGGCGATCAAGACAGGCCGCCTGGGCGGCTTCATCCCGTTCGACGGCCAGGGCGAGACGGTCCGGTTCACCTGACGCGGGGAAGTTCGCCGAGCGGCTGTTCACCGCAGGTCAACGACGCAGCAGCCCCAGGATCCCGAACGGGCTCTTGGTGATCGCGACCGAGACGATCCAGGCGAAGGTCGCGAGCGCAGCGGCCCAGGCCGCGGCACGCACCGGCGCCGGTCGCCCCGGGCGCAGCGCGACCATGCCGAAGCCGATGTAGACGACGACGCCCACGACCTTCGCCGTCAGCCACGGCGCCGCGCCCGGCACGTGGCGCCAGGTCCAGGCGAGCGCAAGCGCCGAGACCAGCAGCACGGTATCGACGAGATGCGGCAGGGTTCGGACCAGCCGGCCGCGCACCCACGCCGCGCCGCGCAGCGACGCCAGGCCGCGGGCGAAGAACCCGGCCAGCGAGAGCGCCACGGCAGCCTGATGGATCGCCTTGAGGCTCGCGTACTCCACCGTTCAACCCGGTCGTCCGTCGAGGCGCGGCCGGGTCAGTGCGGGCCAGTAGCGCAGCGCATAGAGCGCGAAGCCCGCCGACCACAGCGCGGCCGAGCCGATCACGGCAGGCCGGGTCGCGGACGCAGCGACGAGCGGCACGACCACGCGGACCAGCGCAGCGCCGAGCACGAGCAGGTAGCAGGCGACGTCGACGCGGTCGGCGCGCAGCGGCCGGCCCGTATGGCCGCGCGCGGTGCGCGTCATCATGCCGATGATCAGCCCGCCGGCTGCCCCCACGGTCAACGCGTGGGTCGCGATCGACGGGGCGATCCATCCCAGCTCCGCCAGGCTGCGCAGCGCGAGGTGCACCGGGATCCAGAGATAGGCGGCATGGAGCACCCAGACCACGGGCGCCCGTACCGTCTTCCACGGCTGCCAGAGTGCCCAGCGCGCCAGGTGCGCGAGCCCGCCGGCCGCGGCCAGGGCGGCCAGCGCCAGGCCGTGCAGCTGCAGCGCGTCGGCCGCCAGCAGCGCGAGCACCGTGCCCAGCGCCGCCCGCTCCAGTGCCGGGCGGCGGCCGGCCTTCGCCCCCGGGACGCCGCTGTGGGTGAACATCGGAATCACCCGACCGGCCATCACCGCCATGATGAAGAGCAGGGCGTCGAGCGCGACCTGCACACCCAGCCAGCCGGGGATCTGGAGCACGCCGAGCTGCGAGAGGTGCACGGCCAGCGCGGCCGCGGACATCAGCAGCAGGAGGCCGACGAAGAAGTAGTTGCGCCGGTTGCGCGCGGCGACGAAGGGAATCGCCAGGGCCACCGCAGCGGCGAGCGGAAATGCCGCATTGACGACCGCCGCGGCCCAGCCGTAAGGCGTGAGCACGAGGATCCGCCCCGCGACCCAGAGCACCGCCAAGGCCGCCAGGGGTGCGCCCGAAAGGGTCGGCCGGCCCGACCAGTTGCTGCCCGCCGTCAGCAGGAAGCCCACGACCACGGCGAGCGCGAAGCCGAACAGCATCTCGTGGGCATGCCACATCGGCCCCTGCAGATAGGGCTGGCCGAGCCAGCCGGCGAACTGCATCGCCCAGAGACCGACCGACAGCGCGCCGAACGCGCTCGCCAGCAGGTAGAAGGGGCGAAAGCCGAGCTGCCAGAGGGCGAAGGTCCGCAGCGGCGCCGACGGCGGCCGGGGCTCCTCGATGACGATGGTCCGTGCCATGGCGGCGACAGTGTCGGCTACGAAACGCGCGGCGCAGGCGCCAGCGCGATGTCGATCTCGTTGAAGATCCGGCTGCCGTCATCGACCGGCGTGTGGTCGAACGGCCCGGTGCCACTGTGGTCGGCGCTCGATGCGGGCACGAAACCGCCGCTGCGCAAATCGAATACATGCACTTCGCCGTCTTCGATCACGTAGTGCCAGCCGTGCAACTTCAACCGGTCCGCCTCGACGCGCTCGCGCACCATCGGGTAGCCCATCAGGCGTTCGAGCTGCAGCACCACCGAGCGCTGCTCGGTGCGGCGAAGCGCCTCGGGTGTCATCCGGACCGGCAGCGCGGCCTCGCGCCCGAGATCGAGCCATGCCGCAAGGTTCGGAGCCTCGGGCGTGGCCTCTTCATAGAGCGCGCGGATGCCGCCGCAGTGGCTGTGGCCGCAAACGACGATGCGGTTCACTGCCAGCTTGAGCACGGCGAACTCGATCGCGGCCGCGGTGCCGTGGTAACCCACCGAACCGTCGTGCGGTGGGACGAAGGCACCGACGTTGCGAACCATGAACACCTCGCCCGGGCCGGTGCCGGTGAGGAGGTAGGGCACGAGGCGCGAGTCGGAACAGCCGATGAAGAGGATGCTTGGATGCTGACCATCGTGCACGAGCGACTGGAAGCGCTCCTCGGCGCCGGGGAAATAGTCGTCGTGAAACCGGCGCAGGCGCTGAAGCAGTTCGTCGGGCATCGGTCAGGGCACGCCTCGTCACTGGACCAGAGGGGTGGCGGCCGCGTCGAGCGTCACGCCTTCGACGACGGCGTTGCCGGCGAGCACCTGCAGACACTGGCGCAGTGCCGTGACATAGGCCTGCTGGCGCAGGGTCGCGCGAACGGCGCCGTGCACCGCCTCGAAGGATTGGGCCACGCCGGGCTCGCGCGCCAGCACCTCGACCACGTGCAGGCCGAAGCGGCTGTGCACCAGGCGCGGCAGCACGCCGACCTCGACATGGCCAAGCAGCTCACGGGCGAACTCGGGCGCGCAGTCGGTAGCGGCAAGCCAGCCCAGCTCACCGCCTTGCTCGCCGCTCGGGCAATTCGACAGCTCGCGCGCCGACCTGCCGAAACCGTCGCTGGCGCTGCCGTCGTGGCAGCGCACGTCGAGCAGGCAGGTCTCGGCGCGGTTGCGCAGCGCGACCACGTCGGTGCCGGGCGTCACCGCGAACAGGATGTGCCGCGCCAGGACCCGCTCGCCGCTGCGATAGCGGGCCGGGTGGGCGGCATGGTGGCGGCGGCAGGCCTCGTCGGCCGGGTCGGGAAGCTGCAGCTCGCGTTCGAGCCAGGCGTCGATCGCCTCGGAAGCGGCCGTGCTGATCGCGCCGTCGCCCGGCGCCGGATCGCCAGAGTCGAGCAGGCCGTCGGCGATCGCCGCCTGGCGCAGCAGCTCGGTGCAGGCGCGCTGGCGCAGCTCCTCGTCGCCGAGGGTCTGGCCGAGCGGGTTCAAGGCCACGCCGTTGATGCGCGGCGCCGGGGCCGGGTCGACGCGGAACGAGCTGAAATCGACGGATTCGATGCGCATGTCGTGCTTTCAGACCGAGGCGCCGGGCTGGCGCGGCAGGTTGTGCCCTGCGGGCACGTTGAGGCGGCGGCTGCGCACCACCTGGTGCGGCCGGAACAGGAAGGCGATCGTCGCGAAGCCGCTCCAGACGTGCACCAGACGGCTGAACGGGAACAGCAGGAAGATCGTCATGCCGAGGATCAGGTGCAGCAGGTACGGCCAGTCGAGCACCAGCAGGCCTTCGGCGTTCGGCCGGAAGGTGACGATGCGCTGCGCCCAGTCGGCCAGGATCAGCATCCCATGGGCATCGGTGTGGCGGTACGAGAACGGCAGCGTGATCAGGCCGACGACGAGCTGCACCCAGAGGATCAGCAGGATCGCGATGTCGGTGCGGTGGCTGGTCAGGCGGATGCGCGGATCGAAGATGCGCCGGTGCAGCAGCAGGGTGAGGCCGACGAAGCAGACCAGCCCGGCGGCGCCACCCGAATAGACCGCGAAGCGCTGCTTGGCCGAGGCGCTGATGAAGCCCTCGTAGAACCAGTGCGGCGTCAGCAGGCCGACCAGATGGCCGAAGAACAGGAACAGGATGCCGATGTGGAACAGGTTGCTGCCCCAGCGCAGCGTGCCGGTGCGCAGCATCTGCGAGGAGTCGCTCTTCCACGTGTACTGGTCGCGATCGAAGCGCGCCAGACTGCCCATCAGGAACACCGCCAGGCAGATGTAGGGGTAGACGTTGAAGAAGAAGTTGTGCAGGTAGGACAGGACGGGGTTCATGCGGCCGCTCCCGGCTGTGCGTTCTTGCGGACGACGTGGATCGGTTGCGCCTGCCCCGGCCGCGCCTGGCCCTTGGACGAGCAGCCGTCGAACACGACCGGCTCGGCCCAGCTCTCGTCGAGGGGCTCCTCGGCGGGCGGCGCGACCGGCTCCGCCTTCTCGCCCGCCAGCTCTAGCAGCGCGCCGAGCACGCTGGCGTAGCCGCTGTCGCGCTGCCGCAGCGCGCCGAAGACGGCGTTGAAGATGTGCGCCATCTCGGCCAGGAAGGCGCGCGCCTCGCGCGGCGGCTGGGTCGAGACGAACTCGAGCACCGCGGGCAGGTAGTCGGGCAGCTCGCCCTCGGCGAGGACGAGGCCGGCCTTCTCGTAGGTCTGGCCGAGGTCGATCATCGCCGGGCCGCGATCGCGCGACTCGCCGTGCACGTGCTCGAACAGGTGCAGCGAGGTGGCGCGGCCGCGATCGAACAGCTCGACGTAGTCGGCCTCGGCCTCGAGCGGATCGGCCCGAGCCAGCCTGTCCATCAGCGCATCGAGCTCGCCCACGCGCGAGAGTGCCAGCGCCCGCTCGTCGCGCAGCAGGTCGCGCATCTCGGCCAGGTGAGCGCGCAGCCGGGCGTCGGGATAGCCGAGCAGCGCGGCGAGGACACGCAGGGTCTTCTGCATGCCGCGGGAGGAGTGGAAAGCGAACATGGTCAGACCTCCGCCCGGATGGGAATGGTGCGTTTCTTCTCGCTGCCGAACAGGCTGGTCTCGCCCGTGCCTTCGGAGCAGCCGTTGCCGAAGCTGAAGCCGCAGCCGCCGCGCACGTTGAAGGTGTTCTCGGCGTACTCGCGATGCGTCGTCGGGATCACGAAGCGGTCTTCGTAGTTGGCGATCGCCATCACGTGGTACATCTCCTCGACCTCGGCCTGGCTGATGCCGACCTGGGCGAGCACCGCCTTGTTGATCCGCCCGTCGACGTGCTTCTCGCGCTGGAAGGCGCGCATCGCCAGCATCCGCTCGAGCGCGCGCACCACCGGCACGGTGTCGCCCGCGGTCAGCAGGTTGGCCAGATACTTGACCGGGATGCGCAGCTGGTTGACGTCGGGGATCTCGCCGTTGGCGCCGACGTGTCCGGCGTTGGCCGCGGCACTGATCGGCGAGAGCGGCGGCACGTACCAGACCATCGGCAGCGTCCGGTACTCGGGATGCAGCGGCAGCGCCACCTTCCACTGCACCGCCATCTTGTAGACCGGGCTCGAGCGGGCGGCCTCCATCCACTTGTCGGGAATGCCGTCGACGCGCGCCTGGGCGATCACCTCCGGGTCGAACGGGTCGCAGAAGATGTCGAGCTGCGCCTGGTACAGGTCGCGATCGTGCTCGACGCTCGCCGCCTCCTGGATGCGATCGGCGTCGTAGAGCAGCACGCCGAGGTAGCGGATCCGGCCGACGCAGGTCTCGCTGCACACCGTCGGCTGGCCGGCTTCGATGCGCGGGTAGCAGAAGATGCACTTCTCGGCCTTGCCGCTCTTCCAGTTGTAGTAGATCTTCTTGTAGGGGCAGCCGCTCACGCACATCCGCCAGCCGCGGCACTTGTCCTGGTCGATCAGGACGATGCCGTCTTCCTCGCGCTTGTAGATCGAGCCCGAGGGGCACGACGCCACGCATGCCGGGTTCAGGCAGTGCTCGCACAGCCGCGGCAGGTACATCATGAAGGTGTTCTCGAACTGCCCGTAGATGTCCTTCTGGATGTCGTCGAAGTTGCGGTCCTTCGAGCGCTTCGAGAATTCGCCGCCGAGGATCTCCTCCCAGTTCGGGCCCCAGACGATCTTGTCCATCTGCTTGCCCGTGATCAGGCTGCGCGGCCGCGCCGTCGGCGTCGCCTTCATCTCGGGCGCCGACTGCAGATGCTGGTAGTCGAAGGTGAAGGGCTCGTAGTAGTCGTCGATCTCGGGCAGGTTGGGGTTGGCGAAGATGCGCATCAGCAGCTTCCACTTCGCGCCCTGGCGCAGCTGCAGCGCGCCGCCTTCGCCGCGCACCCAGCCGCCGTTCCACTTGTCCTGGTTCTCCCACTCCTTCGGATAGCCGATGCCGGGCTTGGTCTCGACGTTGTTGAACCAGGCGTACTCCATCCCGGGCCGGCTGGTCCAGACGTTCTTGCAGGTGACCGAGCAGGTGTGGCAGCCGATGCACTTGTCGAGATTGAGCACCATGCCGATCTGGGCGCGGATCTTCATGCCACCTCTCCTTGCGCCTGCACCGGCACGACGAGCTCGTTGGCCACCGGCGTGTCGAGCCAGTCGACCCGGTTCATCTTGCGCACGACGACGAACTCGTCGCGGTTGGTGCCTATCGTTCCGTAGTAGTTGAAGCCGTAGCTGAACTGGGCGTAGCCGCCGATCATGTGCGTGGGCTTGAGGACGATCCGCGTCACCGAGTTGTGGATGCCGCCGCGCATGCCGGTGATCTCGGAGCCCGGCGTGTTGACGATCTTTTCCTGGGCGTGATACATCATCACCATGCCCGGCTTGACGCGCTGGCTGACGACCGCGCGCGCCGCGATCGCGCCGTTGAGGTTGAACAGCTCGATCCAGTCGTTGTCGACGATTCCCGCGCGCTTCGCATCGTCCTCGCTGATCCAGACGCAGGGTCCGCCGCGGCTCAGCGTGAGCATCAGCAGGTTGTCGGTGTACGTGCTGTGGATGCCCCACTTCTGGTGCGGCGTGATGAAGTTCAGCGCGATCTCGACGTTGCCGTTCGGCTTGACGCCGTGGATGCCGGCGGTGGTCTTCAGATCGACCGGCGGACGGTAGCTGCTGAAGCCCTCGCCGAAGGCAATCATCCACGGGTGGTCCATGTAGAACTGCTGGCGCCCGGTAAGCGTGCGCCAGGGGATCAGCTCGTGGACATTGGTGTAGCCGGCGTTGTAGGAAACGGTCTCGCTCTCGATGCCGCTCCAGGTCGGCGATGAAATGATCTTGCGCGGCTGCGCCTGGATGTCGCGAAAGCGGATCTTCTCGTCCTCGCGATGGATCGCCAGGTGCGTGTGGTCGCGCCCGGTCTGCTTGCCGAGCGCCTGCCAGGCCTTCACGGCGACGTGGCCGTTGGTCTCGGGCGCGAGCATCAGCACCACTTCGCAGGCGTCGATGTCGGTCTCGATCTTCGGCATGCCACAGGTCACGCCCTCGGCGAGGACGACGCCGCTCAGCTCGCCGAGCTGCCGCACCTCGGTCTGCGTGTTCCAGGCGATGCCCTTGCCGCCGTTGCCTGCCTTGGCCATCAGCGGCCCGAGCGCGGTGAATCGCTTGTAGACGTTCGGATAGTCGCGCTCGACCACCTGCAGGTTCGGTGCCGTCTTGCCCGGGACGAGCTCGCACTCGCCGCGCTTCCAGTCCTGCACCTCGAACGGCTGGGCCAGCTCCGACGGGCTGTCGTGCATCAGCGGGGTCAGCACGAGCTCGCGCTCGACGCCCAGGTGGCCGACGCAGACCTCGCTGAACTTCTTCGCGAAGCCTTTGTAGATGTCCCAGTCGCTGCGCGATTGCCAGGCCGGATCGACCGCGGTCGACAGCGGGTGGATGAACGGGTGCATGTCGCTGGTGTTGAGGTCGTTCTTCTCGTACCAGGTGGCCGTGGGCAGCACGATGTCCGAATACAGGCAGGTCGTGCTCATCCGGAAGTCGAGCGTGACCAGGAGGTCGAGCTTGCCTTCGGGCGCCTTGTCGTGCCAGACCACTTCGCTCGGCTTGGCCTCCTCGGCGCCCAGGTCCTTGCCCTGGACGCCGTTGCTCGTGCCGAGCAGGTGCTTGAGGAAGTACTCGTGGCCCTTGCCCGAGGAGCCGAGCAGGTTGGAGCGCCAGACGAACATGTTGCGCGGCCAGTTGTCGGGATGGTCGGGGTCGGTGCAGCTCATCTTGAGCGAACCGTCCCGGAGCCCCTTGACGGCGTAGTCCTTCGGCTCCATGCCGGCGCTCGCCGCATCGCGCACCACCTGCAGCGGATTGGTCTGCAGCTGCGGCGCCGAGGGCAGCCAGCCCATGCGCTCGGCGCGCACGTTGTAGTCGATCATGCTGCCGGCGTAGAGCTTCTTGTCGGCGAGCGGCGAGATCACCTCGTCCATGCCCAGCTTCTCGTAGCGCCACTGGTCGGTGTGCGCGTAGAAGAAGCTGGTGCTGTTCATCTGCCGCGGCGGCCGGATCCAGTCGAGCGCGAAGGCGAGCGCCGTCC
>JANMCC010000201.1:0-17015 GCA_031360885.1 Burkholderiales bacterium
CTACATGGCCGGCGCCTCGGGCAAGAAGCTCGACGAGACCTACAAGCTCGCCTGGCTGCGCGGCCTGAAGACGACCTACTACCTGCGCACGCAGAGCGCGACCAACGCCGAGAAGTCGACGGTGAAGTCGAGCCAGCTCAACGCCGTGTCGAGCGGAAGCCGCTCGACGACGACGACCGCCGCCGCGGTGCCGGTGGTCGCTTCGATGTCGAGCCTGGCGAGCGACGCGACGCTCGAGTCCGATGTGAAGTTCTGCGCACTCGACAACCCCGAGTGCGAAGCGTGTCAGTGACAGCGAGTGCGATGCGATAGAGCAACATTCATGCTGCGATGCAGTCGATAAGTCTTGGGCTTTCGCACAGATCGCTCGGATAATCAAGAGGCAGAGGAAATATTCGCAATGCTGGTTTGGGAAGAAGACAGAACCACCGAGAACGTTCACGCCGCAAGCTCCGCGCAACGCGCGGTTCCCGCCTTGCGTTTGGCCCAGCCGTCGGCCGCAGAAGCCGTCACCGTGGCGCCCGCCGCGATTCCTGTCGCCCGCCGAGTAAAGGCGGCCGACAAGCGAATCATCAACGGCCGCACCGACGTCAACCAGCTGGTCCCGTTCAAGTACAAGTGGGCGTGGGAGAAGTACCTCGCCACCTGCGCCAACCACTGGATGCCGCAGGAAGTGAACATGTCGCGGGACATCGCGACCTGGAAGGACCCGAACGGCCTGACCGAAGACGAGCGGCGCATCGTCAAGCGCAACCTCGGCTTCTTCGTCACCGCCGATTCGCTGGCCGCGAACAACATCGTGCTCGGCACCTATCGCCACATCACCGCGCCCGAGTGCCGGCAGTTCCTGCTGCGCCAGGCGTTCGAGGAGGCGATCCACACCCACGCGTACCAGTACATCGTCGAGTCGCTCGGCCTCGACGAGAGCGAGATCTTCAACGCCTACAACGAGGTGCAGTCGATCCGCGACAAGGACGAGTTCCTGATCCCGTTCATCGAGGCGATCTCGGACCCGCACTTCCACACCGGAACCGAAGAGAACGACCGCACGCTGCTCAAGTCGCTGATCGTCTTCGCCTGCCTGATGGAGGGGCTCTTCTTCTACGTCGGCTTCACCCAGATCCTGGCGCTCGGCCGGCAGAACAAGATGACCGGCGCGGCCGAGCAGTACCAGTACATCCTGCGCGACGAGTCGATGCACTGCAACTTCGGCATCGACCTGATCAACCAGATCAAGGCCGAGAACCCGAACCTGTGGACGGCCGACTTCAAGGCCGAGATCCGGGCGCTGTTCGAGAAGGCGGTGGCGCTCGAGTACCGCTACGCCGAAGACACCATGCCGCGGGGCGTGCTCGGCATGAACGCCTCGATGTTCAAGGGCTACCTGCGCTACATCGCCAACCGGCGGGCAACGCAGATCGGCCTGGAGGAGCTCTATCCGAACGAGGAAAACCCGTTCCCGTGGATGAGCGAGATGATCGACCTCAAGAAGGAGCGTAATTTTTTCGAGACGCGTGTGATCGACTACCAGACCGGTGGCGCGCTGTCTTGGGAGTAACCGTCGCAGAAGAACGCGGCGGAGTTTGAGAGATCAAGATTCGCAGGAAGAAAGAGCAGCGACAACGAGCGCTGCCGGCCTGCAAACCCGATTCATCGTACCGGGCGTCCCTCCAGGGCAGTTCGGGCGATGAATAGCCGGTAGCTTCCGCTAGTGGGAGCTGCCGGTTCCTTTGTAACTTGATCAAGGAGAAACGTAATGGCAACTGCGAAAAAGGCCGCCAAGAAGGCGCCGGCGAAGAAGGCGGCCAAGAAGGCCCCGATGAAGAAGATGGCCGCCAAGAAGGCGCCGGCGAAGAAGGCCGCGAAGAAGGCGGTCAAGAAGGCCGCGAAGAAGGCGCCTGCCAAGAAGGCGGCGAAGAAGGCTGCGAAGAAGAAGGCGCCAGCCAAGAAGGCTGCCAAGAAAGCGCCTGCGAAAAAGGCGGCCAAGAAGGCCGCCAAGAAAGCGCCTGCCAAGAAGGCGGCCAAGAAGGCGCCTGCGAAAAAGGCGGCCAAGAAGGCCCCTGCGAAGAAGGCCGCCGCCGCACCTGCTGCGGCACCGGCGGCGGCTCCCGCTGCGCCGGCGAAGACGGCTCTGAGCCCGCAGGCGGCTTGGCCGTTTCCGACGGGCAGCAAGCCCTGAGAGAGCGACGGGCGCCTTTGCGCCCGTCGATAAACCCGGCTTCGGCCGGGTTTTTTATTGCCTGGAGTTCGGGGCCGGGCCTCAGCCCATGATCTGCGTGTCGGCGAAGCCGTTCTTCGGCACCAGCGGCATCATCGCCGAGTTGTCTTCCACCACCTTCTCGGCGGCGAGCAGGGCGAGCTCGAGCTCGCGGGTGCGCTTGCGGCTGGCCTCGGTCTCGACGACCAGTTTGCGCTGCTCCTCGAGCTCCTTCTTCAGCGCCTCGATCTGCTTCTTGGCCTGGGCCGTCTGCTGCTGCGAGAAGAGCCGGCTCTGGTCGCTCTTCTTCAGGCGAAGGGCGGCGGCGAGGAGCTTCTTCCCGTAGAACCAGCGACATCCCGCCCAGGTGGCGAGCGAGGCGACGGCAAGGCTGACGACGAGGATGAAGGCTTGGAGGAGGTCCATGGTCTGCGGCTTCGGATCAATCCCCGGCAACTTGAGGAAGCAGGGGCTCAGACGGCAGCGATCGTGCGATCCAGCACATGATTCTGCCCTCCCCGGCTGGCGATCTTGAGCGCGCCAAGGCGGTTGCCGAGCCCGGCGCAGCGTTCCAGCGACCAGCCGCGCTCGAGGCCGTACAGCAGCGCGGCGCGAAATGCATCGCCGCAACCGGTCGGATCGAGCACGCTCGTCGCGGCGACGCCGGGCACGCGGAGGCGATCGCCCTTCTGCCACAGCTCGCAGCCGTCGGCGCCGAGCGTGACGACGATGCCACGCAGGTGCGAGCGCGACATTGCCTCGAGCGTCTTCCCGGTGCGCTCGGCGAGCATCTCGGCCTCGTAGTCGTTGACGGCGACCCAGCTCGCCTGCTCGACGAAGCGGCGCAGCTCGGCGCCGTCGAACATCGGCAAGCCCTGGCCCGGATCGAAGATGAACGGCACGCCGGCGGCGACGAGCTGCGCGGCGTGGCGCAGCATCGCCTCGCGGCCGTCGGGGGCGACGATCGCCAGCGCCAGATCGCCGCGCGCCGGGACGTCGATCTCGTGCGCCGACTGCATCGCGCCGGGGTGGAACGCGGTGATCTGGTTGTTGTCCAGGTCGGTCATGATGAACGCCTGCGCCGTGAAGGCGTCGGCGATCGTCCGCACCGCCTCCGTCGCGACGCCCCAGCCGCGCAGGCGCTCCACGTACTCGGCGCCGTCGCTGCCGACCGCGGCGACGACGACCGCATCGGCCCCGAGCGCGGCCAGGTTGTAGGCGATGTTGCCGGCGCAGCCGCCAAACTCGCGGCGCAGGCCCGGCACCAGGAAAGAGACGTTGAGGATGTGCAGCTTCTCCGGCAGGATCTGGTCGGCGAAGCGGCCGGGAAAGGTGGCGATGCTGTCGAACGCGAGCGATCCGCAGATCAGGGTGGCCATGGAAGCTCCGGAAAAATGGAAGAAAGGCGCCGGTTCGGCGCCGCGGTTTCAGGGATAGAAGATCTCGACCGTGTAGCCGGCAATGCGCGCGCCGCCGGCGTTGAGCATGAGCTGCAGCGGCGCTTCTGCCCCCGGCGGGATCACACTCGCGGCGCCGAAGTCGCGCGGCCCCAGCGCCCGGCGGGCGATCAGGCGGCCGTTGCCGTCGGTCAGGCTGAGGTCGATCGACGGCGTGGACAGGGGCAGCGCGCTGCGGCTCTTCAACGTCACCGAGAGGATGAAGGCGTCGAGGCCGATCGCGCGCGTGAGCGCGGTGCTGTCGACCAGCACCTCGTCGATGCGCCGCGGCGCTTCCAGCACGCAGTCGGCGAGCTTGCACCAGGCGGCAAGGGCCGGTCGCGACGGCGGCCAGCGCGCGGCGACGGTGTCGCGGAAGTGGTGTCCCGCCTGCACCATGAGGAGCAGCAGCGCGATCGCGCTGGCCGCGGCGAGGGCGACGCGCACGGGGGCGCTGCGCCAGCGGGCACGCCGCTCGGCGCGGCGGATGAAGTCGGGCAGCTGGGACGCGCTCTCGAGCGGCAGATCGGCGGCGTCGGTCGTCGGCGACTCGAGCAGCTCGACTTCGCCCGCCGAGGCGTTCTCGGCGAACAGGTCGGAGTCGAAGCGCGCGTCGGAGAACTCGAGCCGGTCGCGCTCGTTGACCTTGACCGAGGGCCGCTTCTCGGTTTCGGCGCCGCGCTTTCGAAACAGATGCGCATCGATCGGATCGGCGAGCAGGTCCTCGAGCGCGGCCGGCGCGGTCGAAGGGAAGGAGCTCGAGTGGCTCTTGTCCTCGGCCGCTGCCGCGGCCGCCGGCGGCGCGGCAGCGTCGTCGTTGGTGTCGGCGGGTGATTGAACGGCGCGAGGCGCGTCGTCTTCCGCCGCTGCGGACAGGGGGCGCTCCGGCGCCTCGTCCCACTCGGGCGGTGTGTCGCGGCCGAGGTCGAACAGGCCTTCGAGCGCGTTGAAGACCGCGTCGCAGCGGCCGCAGCGAACCCAGCCTTCGGACACCTTGAGCTGCTCCTGCACGACGCGAAAGACCGTTCCGCACGAGGTGCAGCGCGTCGCCAGGCTCATCGCGAAATCATGCCACGCGCGCCGGTGCGGGGCGGATGCCCGTCATCAGGATCCAGCCGTCGTCCTGGTCGGCGACCTCGAGCGTCAGCCACGGCGCGTAGCTCGCCTTCAGTTCCCCCGCCTGCGCGCCAAGGATTCCCGACAGCACCAGCTCGCCGCCCGGCGCGAGACGGTTGGCGAGCAGCGGCGCGAGCAGCTTGAGCGGGGTGGCGAGGATGTTGGCGAGGATCAGGTCGAACTCGCCTTCCGCCGTGCCGTCGGCGGTGTGGGCGCGAAGCGTTACCGCGTTCGCGGCGGCATTGGCGAGGGTCGTCTCGACCGCGGCGGGATCGATGTCCACGGCGTCGATCGAGCCGGCGCCGAACAGGCCGGCGGCGATCGCCAGCACGCCCGAGCCGCAGCCGTAGTCGAGCACGCGCGGCCACGCGGCCGGTCGGCCCGCGCCGCGGCGGGCGATCCAGCGCAGGCACATGCGGGTGGTGGGATGGGTACCGGTGCCGAAGGCCATGCCCGGGTCGAGGCGAATCGTGCGCACCGCGCCGGGCGGAACGGCCGACCAGGTCGGCACGATCCAGAAGCCGGGCTCGATCTCGGTCGGCCCGAACTGCGCCTGCGTGAGCCGGACCCAGTCGCGGTCGTCGACCGGGGCGATCGTCTCGATCTGCGCAGCGTGTCCCGCAACGCCCGCCGCCAGCGCGGCCGCCGCCGCGGTCGCTGCCGCCTCGTCATCGAACAAGGCGCTGAGCCGTGCCCGGCGCCAGGTGCGGCTGCCGCCGGTGCCGGGCTCGTCGAACACCGGCTGCTCGGCCGGGCTGCCGGCGTCGGCGTCCTCTATCGAGACCGACAGGGCGTCGTGCCCGTCGCCGAGCAGGTCCGACGCCGCGTCGACCGCTTCCGCCGCGACGAGCACCGTCAGCGCATACATCGCCTAGCGCTTGTGCTGATCGAGCCAGCCTTCGAGGTAATGGATGCTGGTGCCGCCCTCGATGAACTTGGCGTCGACCATCAGCTCGCGGTGCAGCGGAATGTTGGTCAGGATGCCTTCGACCACCGTCTCCGACAAGGCGGTGCGCATCCGCGCCAGCGCCTGGTCGCGGGTGTCGCCGTGAACGATGATCTTGCCGATCATCGAGTCGTAGTTCGAGGGCACGAAGTAGTTGGTGTAGGCGTGCGAGTCGACCCGCACGCCGGGGCCGCCCGGCGGATGCCACATCGTCACCCGCCCCGGCGAGGGCGTGAACTTGTACGGATCCTCGGCATTGATCCGGCACTCGATCGCGTGGCCGCGGCACTGCACGTTGCGCTGCGCGAGCGTGAGCTTCTCGCCGGCGGCGATGCGGATCTGCTGCTGCACGATGTCGATCCCGGTCACCCACTCGGTCACCGGGTGCTCGACCTGGACCCGGGTGTTCATCTCGATGAAGAAGAACTCGCCGTTCTCGTAGAGGAACTCGAAGGTGCCGGCGCCGCGGTAGCCGATCCGCTTGCAGGCGGCGACGCAGCGCTCGCCGATCTTCTCGATCGCCCGGCGGGCGATGCCCGGCGCGGGCGCCTCCTCGATGATCTTCTGGTGCCGGCGCTGCATCGAGCAGTCTCGCTCGCCGAGCCAGAGTACGTTCTTGTGCGTGTCGGCGAGGACCTGGATCTCGATGTGGCGCGGGTTCTCGAGGAACTTCTCCATGTACACGGCCGGGTTGCCGAAGGCGGCGCCGGCTTCGGCGCGCGTCATCTGCACCGCCGAGATCAGCGCCGCCTCGGTGTGCACGACCCGCATGCCGCGGCCGCCGCCGCCGCCGGCGGCCTTGATGATCACCGGGTAGCCGATCGCCCGCGCCGCCCGGATCGCTTCCTTCGGGTCGTCGGGCAGGGCGCCTTCGGAGCCGGGGACGCAGGGCACGCCGGCCTTGATCATGGCCTGCTTGGCGGAGACCTTGTCGCCCATGATCCGGATCGCGTCCGGGGTCGGGCCGATGAAGACGAAGCCGCTGCGCTCGACCCGCTCGGCGAAGTCGGCGTTCTCGGAGAGAAAGCCGTAGCCCGGGTGGATCGCCTCGGCGTCGGTCACCTCGGCCGTGGCGATGATCGCCGGCATGTTGAGGTAGCTCTGCGCCGAGGCGGCCGGGCCGATGCAGACCGCTTCGTCGGCGAGCTTGACGTACTTGGCGTCGCGGTCGGCCTCGGAATAGACGACCACCGACTTCACGTCCATTTCGCGGCACGCACGCTGGATGCGCAGGGCGATCTCGCCGCGGTTGGCGATCAGGATCTTCTTGAACATCGTCTCAGGCGCGGGCAGGAGGCGGGAAGGATGGGCGCGCCGGAGCTCATTCGATGACGAAGAGCGGCTGTCCGAACTCGACCGCCTGGCCGTTCTCGCACAGGATCTCCCGGATCGTCCCGGCCGAGTCGGCCTCGATCTCGTTCATGATCTTCATCGCTTCGATGATGCACACCGGCTCGCCCGACTTCACCACGCTGCCGATCTCGACGAACGACTCAGCGCCCGGGCTGGCCGAGCGGTAAAACGTACCGACCATCGGCGACTTGACGATGTGCCCGGTCACCGCTTTCTCCTCGGCAGGCGGTACTGCAGGAGACGAAGCCGAGGCAGCAGGTGCAGGAGCAACGTAGGCCACCGCGGGCGCGGCCGGCACGGCCGGCGCGGCGTTCGGTGCCTTCACGATTCGGACCTTGCCGTCTGCCTCTGCGATCTCCAGTTCGGAGATATTCGACTCTGAAACGAGGTCGATAAGGGTTTTTAGCTTTCTTAGATCCATTTTCGATGGCCTCGAATCGCGTGGGTCTTGCTCGGCCGGCGCTGCTTGCGTGCCGGTATGCCTTGAAAGCGACGCAATAGATGCGTGAAGGGAAAGGGGGAGCGCGGGCCGCGACTTTACGCTATTTATCGGGGGTTACCGACATTTTGCCGGCCGATGCGTTTCTACCGGACCGTCGAGGACCACGATTCCAGCAGCTTCTCGTCGAGCGCACCGAGCTTGCGCTGCGCCAGCGTGCCACTGGCGTCGAACGCGAGCGAGAACGGCAGGCCGCCCGCGGCATTGCCGAGCTGGCGTGCGAACTCAGGTCCGTTGTCCTTGGCCAGGGCAACGCGCAGTTGCTGCAGCCCGCGCTCGCGCAGGAACTTGCGCACCGGGTCGGCTGCATCGATCGCCAGCGCGAGGACATTCCAGCCTCCCGCATGGCTTTTTGCGAAGGCGTCGAGCATCGGCATCTCGGTCACGCAGGGCGGGCACCAGGTTGCCCAGAAATTGAGCAGGAGCGGCTTGCCGCGCAGGCTGCTCATCGCCAGCGGCGGCCCGTCGGGCGTTGCGAAGCTCGCGCTCCAGAGATCCAGGCTTTCGCCCGCATCGCCGTGGCGCGAACGCCAGAGCGCGAAGCCCGCGCCAGCGGCGGCCGCGACGGCCGACACGGCAGCGATCGCGAACGCGCGCCGCTTCATGGCGCCGCGCCGAGCAGCTTCAGTGCCGCGAGGTCGCCGCGCTGCGCCTGGCCACGCGAGTCGCCGCGCAGTGCCCCGCGCAGGTCGTCGTAGTCGAGCACCGTGAGGGCGATCCGCACCCGCAAGGCCCGATCGGGTCCCGGAACGAACAGGTTGAGGACATCGACCTCACGGCCCCGCCCGCTCTGGCCGCGCGAGACCTCGTAGTCGACCCGCTGGTCGATCAAAGCCAGCTCGGCCGCCTTGGAGTCGTCGCAGTAGAGCTCGATGTGGATGTCGCTCAGCCGCGTGGCGGTGCCACGCCAGACCGCGCCGGTCAGGTAGGGTCGAAAGGCGGCCAGGCGCTCCATCCAGGCGGCGGCGATGGCGCGCAGGGCCGCCAGCTCGGCCGGCTGGGAGTCGGCGCGGAAAAGACTGATGTAAGCGCGGACTTCGTCCTCTATCTCGTCGTTGCCTGGCAAGCTCGTCGAGCGTCCGCTCGCGCCGAGGTCGCGTGCCGCGCGCCGCTTGGCGGCGCCGTATTCCAGCCCTTCCTCGACGATGAGGCGGGCCGCAGTGGCGGCGATCTCGCCGCTCAGGTTGCCGTTCATCGGCCGATTCTAGGGAGCAAGTCAGCGCGGCAGATCGACACTGGCCATGCGCGCCGCGATCGTCGCGGCACGGCCGCTCACGTAGGGCGAGCCGATCCGCTTCTCGAAGCGCTTGGGCGCCGGCAGCAGCACCGCGAGCTGCGCCGCCTGACCGGCCGAGAGCGACGAGGCGCCGACGCGGTAGTAGCGGCGCGACGCCGCCTCGGCGCCGAACACGCCCTCGCCCCATTCGACGCTGTTGAGATAGAGCTCGAGGATGCGCTGCTTGCCGAGCAGCACCTCCAGCTCCCAGGCGATGACCAGCTCCTGGGCCTTCCTCAAGAAGCTGCGCTCGCCGCCGAGGAACAGGTTCTTGGCGAGCTGCTGCGTGATCGTCGAGCCGCCGACGACCTTCGGCGTGCGCGCCGGCGCGGCCGGGGTCGGAGTCGGGTTCTTGCGGACCGTTTCCTGGCGCGCGGCGCGCTCGATGGCCTTGTCGGCGAGAGCTTCGGCGCGGGCGTTCTTCTCCCAGGCCTTCTCGAGTGCGTCCCATTCGACGCCGCTGTGCTCGGTGAAGCCGGCGTCCTCGGCGGCGATCACGGCGCGCTTGAGATTCGTGGCGATGGCCTCTTTCGGCACCCAGTGCTGCTGCCAGGCCATCGGCCGGTCGGCGAGCAGCAGCCGCCAGGCTTCCGAGCGCTGGAACGTGGTCGATTGCGGATCGACGACCGCCATCGCGGCGATCCGCAGCAGGAACCAGAGCTGCAGGGCGAGGAAGGCGAGCAGCAGCAGGGCGAGGAAGCGGCCGACCCGGCGGCCGATCGAAGACATGCTCACCGCTTGTCGACCCGCTCTCGCAGCATCGCCAGGACGACATCGGTGCGCGGCCGCACGCCGCGCCAGAAGAAGAAGGCTTCCGCGGCCTGCTCGACCAGCATGCCGAGGCCGTCGCGTCCGATGGCGCCGTGAGCGCAGGCCCAGGCGACGAAGCCTTCGGCTGGCGGCCCGTACATCATGTCGAGCGCCAGCGTGCCCCGGCGAAGGACGGTGGCGTCGATCGGCACGGCGGCGCCGGTGACGCTGCTCGCGCTCGCATTGACGACGACGTCGAAGTCGCGCCCGCAGTCTTCGAGGGTCGAGGAGCGCAGGACCGCGCCCGCCGCTGCGGCCGCGCGGTCGTGCCGGGCGACGAGTTCAGCCGCGCGCGACGCGGTGCGATTGGCAACCACCAGCTCGGCCGGCCCGGCCGCGAGCAAGGGCCCGCGCGCGCCGGCCGCGCCGCCGCCGGCGCCGACCAGCAGCAGCCGGGCGCCGCGCAGGCGGGCGCCGGCGTTGCTCACGATGTCGGCGACCAGCCCGGCGCCGTCGGCGTTGTCGCCGGTCCAGCCGCCAGCATCGAAGCGCAGGATGTTGCACGCCCCGGCGAGCTCGGCGCGCGGCGTGTGCCGCGCGGCCAGCGTGAACGCCTCGAACTTGAACGGCATGGTCACGTTGCAGCCGCTCGCGCCGCCGGCGGCGAACGACCTCACGGAGTCGGCGAACGCATCCAGCGGGCAGAGCAGCCGTTCGTAGACCACCGCCTCGCCCGTCTGCCGCGCGAACTCGGCGTGGATGAAGGGCGACAGGCTGTGCGCCACCGGGTGGCCGACGACCGCATAACGGCTGCTCGCGCCCATCACTGCGTGCTCAGCGTGGTTTCGAGGTTCTCGTCGCGCGTGAAGCGGAAACGCGAGGTGATGACGAGCTGGTCGGCGTTCTTGCGCATCGCCGCGTTGAACCGGCCGTAGGGCGCCGCGGCGGTGACGATGGCGACCGCGCGGCGGTCGAGGACCTTCGAGCCCGAGCCGCGCACGACCTCGGTCTCGACCACGCGCCCTTCGGCGTCGACCGTGACGTTCATCGTCAGCTCGCCGTACAGTTTCCTGCCCTGGTTCTCGGGAAAGTTGCGCGTGCCGCGGTCCTCGACCTTGCGCCGCAGCTGGTCGTAGTAGAGCGCGTACACCTCCTCGCGCGTGGCCGGGCTGATGTAGCGCTTCTTCGGCCGCGCGTTTTCCTCGTTGATGCGCTTCTCGATCTCGGCCAGCACCTCGATCAGCTGGCGCCGCCGCTCTTCCTGCTCGCGCTCGTCGGGCGTGCCCTGCTCGCGCAGCGGATCGGTCGGCGGCAGCAGCGCGAGCTCTCGCCGCACCTGGGTCAGCATCTGCTGCTGCGTCGCCTGGAGCTGCTCGATCTGCTTCTTCGTCTCTTCGGTGGCGTCGCCGAGCTCGGTCAGCGCCGAGGGCGGCAGCGGCGAGGTGGCGCGCCCGGCCTGGGCTTCGCCCCCGCCTGCCAGGCTCGCCTGGGCGATCGCCTGGGCGCGCGCGGGCGCTTCGCCCGAGCGCGAGTTGACGAGGATCACATCGCGCGGCGTGTCCTGGAAGACGCGATTGAAGCCCTCCGGATCGACGAAGCGCACCAGCAGCAGGACGCCGTGGACGCCGATCGAGACGGCCAGCGCGACCTGCAGCGTCGAGACGCGCACCCCCATCGCCGGATCAGGCCGCCGCCGACTCGGCCACCGGCGGCGAGGCCGGACCCTCGCTGTCGGCGACGTCGACCGCGATCGTGAGCGGCCCGGCGGCAGGCTCGTCGTCCTCGGCGGCGGCGGCGGCGGCGTCGCCGGCCGCGCTGGGCGTCGCCGTCGTGTCGAGACGGGCGATCACGCTCGCGTTCAGGTCGAGCGTGAGCAGGTCCCCAGCGCCCAGGCGCACCCGCACCCGCGCGCCGCGGGGCAGCGGCTCGGCGCCGGCCGCCCGAAACACCAGCGGCAGGGTCTCGGCACGCACCAGGCCGTCCTTCATCACCGCCGCATCGAGCTCGCCGATGTCGTCCTGGAGCAGCGAGCGCAGGGCCCAGTAGCGCTCGATCGCGCCCTGGAAGCCGTTGTACTCGGCGTAGGCGGCGTCGAAGTCGGAGACGATCGCGTGCAGGTTGACGTCGTTGGCGCGGAACGGCGCGGCCAGCGCTGCCGTCTTGCCGTGGCGGGCGCAGGCGATGAGCTGCCACTGGTTGACCAGGTCGACGTAGCGGCGCAGCGGCGAGGTCGCCCACGCGTACTGGGCGACGCCCATGCCGGCGTGCGGCCCGGGGCGCAGCCCCATGCGCACCTTGACGCCGGGCGCCAGGCTCGCCTGGCTGCGGTAGATCGCGGGCACGCCGCAGGCGGCGATGAAGCCGCCCCAGGTGCTGTTCGCGAGGATCATCGACTCGGCGACGATCAGGTCGAGCGGCGCGCCGCGCCGGCGCGGCACGATCTCGACCCGCTCGTCGCCGACGATCGCGGTGCCGTCGGTGGTGGCGACGCGAAACGCGTAGTCGGGCCGGTTGAAGTTCTCGGGCTTGCCGCGCACCGCTTCGCGCCCGGCCTTGAGATGCCTGGCCAGGCCGTGCAGGAAGGTCAGCTCGGCGGCGAAGGGCACGCTCGCCGGCAGGCCGGCGGCGAGCGTCGCCTCGTCGACCTCGCTGTCGAGCTTGTCGTGGCGCAGGTTGGCGGCGATCAGGACGCGCTCGATCTTCGTCTCGGTGGCGAGGATCGCGAGCGTGCCTTCGTCGAGCGTCACGTAGAGCGAAACCACCGGCGGCCCGCGCCCTTCCTCGAGAGAGAAGGCGTCGACCACGGCGTCGGGCAGCATGGTCAGCTTGTGCCCCGGGATGTAGACGGTGGAGAGCCGGTCGCGGGCGATCCGGTCCACGCCCGACTGCGGGGCGATCGCCAGCGCCGGCGCGGCGATGTGGATGCCGAACGTGATCCGGCCGCTGCCGAGGCCCTGCACCGAGAGGGCGTCGTCGATCTCGGTGGTGGCCGAGTCGTCGATCGAGAACGCCTTCGCCGCGGCCAGCGGCAGCTCCTCCTTGATCACGGGCAGCTCCACCGGCGCGAAGCCGGTGCCGCGCGGGAAGTTCTCGAACAGGAAGCGGCGCCAGTGGAATTCGTACGGCGAGTCGATCGCGCCCGCCGCCTTCAGCAGCTCGAGCGGCGGCCGGCCGGTGCGCCGGGCGGCGTCGACGACCGCCTTGTACTCGGGCGCATTCTTGTCGGGCTTGAACAGGATGCGATAGAGCTGCTCGCGCACCGGCGCCGGGCAGGCCCCCGCGGCGAGCTCGCTCGCCCAGGCGTCGACCTGCGCCGCGATCAGCTTCTTGCGCTCGATGCCGAGCAGGGCGGCCTTGACCGTCTCTTCGGGCGCCTTCTTGAAGTTGCCCTTGCCGAGGCGGCGAAAGTAGTGCGGCGCGGCGAACAGGCCGAACAGGGCTGCGGCCTGCTGCGCGGTGCCGGTCGATTCACCGAAATAGTCCTTCGCGAGCTGGGCGAAGGCGAAGTCGCCCTCGGGCGCGAACTCCCAGGCGAGGTCGAGGTCGATGTCGGCGGCCAGCGCCGCGGCCGAGGCGATCAGCGCCTCGGGCTCGGGGCTGGCAAAGCGCAGCAGCACGTTCGCCGCCTTGACCTTGGCGCGCTTGCCCGAGCCGAGCTCGATCTGCAGCGAGCTGTCGGTCTCGCTCATCACTCGGCCGGCGTGGAACTTTCCGGCGTCTTCGTAGAGGGCATACATGGGGCGCCGATTGTCGCCGAGGCGCTTGTCCCTCCGCTGTGCGGGCCGTCACGGCCGGCGCCGCGGCGCTCGCCTAGTAGATCCGGCCCTTGCGGTAGTGGGCGTGGGTGCGCCGCTCGAGCGTCGTGGCGCCGGCGAGGGCGGCAAGCGAGGCGCCGGCATGGGCATGACAGATCGCCAGGCCGAGCGCGTCGGCGGCGTCCTTGCCCGGCAGGCCGGGCAGGGCGAGCAGGCGCATCACCATCGCCTGCACTTGCTCCTTCTTCGCCTGGCCGTGGCCGACGATCGCCTTCTTCATCTGCAGGGCGGTGTACTCGTTGACCGTGAGGCCGCCCGAGACCAGCGCGGTCAGGGCGGCGCCGCGCGCCTGGCCGAGCAGCAGCGTCGATTGCGGATTGACGTTGACGAACACGATCTCGATCGAGGCACAGGTCGGTGCGTAGCGCTCGGCGACCTCGCGCACGCCGTCGAAGATGATCTTCAGGCGCCCCGGCAGGTCGCCGAGCGCCGCCGCATCGGTTCGGATCGTGCCGCTGGCGACGTAGCCGAGCTTCGAGCCGCTGCACTCGACGACGCCGAAGCCGGTTGTTCGAAGGCCGGGGTCGATGCCGAGGACGCGCATGGAAGCGATTGGAACCGAACCGGAGCCCGAGCCCGGCGCTAGATCGCGTAGTACCAGCGCACGGAGTGAAAGAAGACCGGCGCCGCGAAGCAGAGCGGCGCCACCCGGTCGAGCAGGCCGACCGCGCCGGTCACCGAGGCGGTGCCGCGCCAGTTGCGCACGCCGGCGTCGCGCTTCAGCGCCTTCATCACGAATTCGCCCAGGCTGCCGGTCGCGCCGGCGATCGCGCCCATCACGAGCGCCTCGAGCGGCTTGAACGGCGTGGTCCAGAAGAGCAGCATGCCGACCGCCGCCGCCGCGCCCGCACCCGCGCCCCAGGCGCGCCACGAGAACGAGCGGCTGATCGCGCGCGCCACCGGTCGGCGCCTGAGCCTTCGGCTCGCCAGCTCCTGGACCACCTGCGCGGTGGCGACGACGACCACCAGATAGAAGACGAGGAAGGCGCCGCGCTCCTGCCAGCGCGGCAGGTCGAGCAGCAGCAGGGCAGGCGCATGGCTCATGCCGAACACGCAGACGGCGATGCCCCACTGGATCTTGGCGGTGCGCTCGAGGAAGTGCAGCGGGTCGTTGGCGAGCGCGCTGATCACGGGAATGGCGAAGAAGACGTAGACCGGAATGAAGACCGTGAAGGCGTTGAACAGGCGCATGCCGACGAGCACGTACTGGGCCGGCAGCACGACGAAGAACGCGAGCAGCAGGGCGCGGTGGTCGGCGCGCCGGGTGTGGGTGAGCGTCACGAATTCGCGCAGGGCGATGAACGAGACGAAGCCGAACAGCAGGGTCGAGACGAACGGACCCGCCGCCCACGCCACCCAGAACAGCAGCGCGCCGACCCAGACCACGCTCAGCTCGCGCCCGAACCGCTCCTGGAGCGCGCTCTGCGCCTCGTTCGACTCGCGAAACGACCGGGCGAAGGCAACCAGGGTCGCGAGCGCGAGCACGCCGAACAGGGTAACGAACAGCAGGCCGACCTGCTGGTTGGTCGAGAGCGACCGCAGGCTCGTCATCAGGCGACCTCGCGCAGCGCGACGACGGCCCGGCGGGCGCGGTCGAGGAACGCCCGCCGCTCCTCGCCCGGCTGCAGCGCGACCGGCGCACCGAAGACGACGGTGCACAGGATCGGCACCGGCACGACCTCGCCCTTGGGCATGACGCGCTGCACGTTGTCGATCCAGGCGGGGATGAGCTGCACCTCGGGAAAGGCCTGCGCGAGCGAGTAGAGGCCCGACTTGAACGGCGCCGGCTCGCCGGTGTGGCCGCGCGTGCCTTCGGGAAAGATCACCAGCGAGTCGCCGTTGCGCAGCGCCTCCATCAGCGGCTCGAGCGGATCCTCGTCGTCCTTGCGCTCACGGCTCACATAGACCGCGTTGAATATCTCGCGCGTGATCCAGTGCTTGAGGGGAGTCGCGGTCCAGTAGTCGCGCGCGGCGATCGGCCGTGTCACGGCGCGCAGGTCGCGCGGCAGCGCCGCCCAGATCAGCACCCAGTCGAAGTGGCTCTGGTGGTTGGCGAAGTAGATGCGCTGCTCGGCCTTGGGCGGCGAACCATACCAGTGACCCTGCGCGCCGGTGATGAGCCGGGCGATGAAGGCAAGAGCGAGGCCCGCGACTTCGGGCAGCTTCACAGCTCAGTGACGGAAATGGCGGACGCCGGTGAAGACCATCGCCACGTCGCGTTCGTTGGCGGCGGCGATCACCTCGTCGTCGCGCATCGAGCCGCCGGGCTGGATCACGCTCGTGGCGCCGACGTCGATCACCACGTCGAGCCCGTCGCGGAAAGGGAAGAAGGCATCGCTCGCCACCGCCGAGCCGGCGAGCGTGAGGCCGGCCGCCTCGGCCTTGATCCTGGCGATGCGCGCAGAGTCGACGCGGCTCATCTGCCCGGCGCCGACGCCGAGCGTCATGCCGTCGGCACAGAAGACGATCGCATTGCTCTTCACGTACTTCGCGACCTTCCAGGCGAACAGCAGGTCGCGCAGCTGGGCCGGCGTGGGCTTGCGGGTCGTGACCACCTTCACCTCGGCCGGGTCGAGCTCGCGGTTGTCCGCGGTCTGGATCAGCAGGCCCGAGCCGACGCGCTTGGTGTCGTGGCTGTTGCGGCCGGCTCCCGCGCTCGCCGGCAAGTCGATCTGCAGCACGCGCACGTTCTTCTTGACCGCGAACACGGCCAGCGCGTCGTCGCTGAAGGCCGGCGCCATCAGCACCTCGACGAACTGCTTGGCGACCGCCTCGGCGCAGGCTTGGTCGACCGCGGTGTTGAAGGCGATGATGCCGCCGAAGGCCGAGGTCGGGTCGGTCTTCAGCGCCTTGGCATAGGCCTCGGCGCTCGACGCGCCGATCGCCACGCCACACGGATTGGCGTGCTTGACGATCACGCACGCGGCCGGCGCGTCGGCCGGGCCGAAGCTCTTCACGCATTCCCAGGCGGCGTCGGCATCGGCGATGTTGTTGTAGGAGAGCTCCTTGCCTTGCAGCTGCTTCGCCGTGACCAGCGAGCCGGCGGCGGGCTCGAGGTCGCGGTAGAAGGCGGCGCTCTGGTGCGGGTTCTCGCCGTAGCGCAGGTCCTGCAACTTGACGAAGCGGCCGTTGGCCAGCGCCGGGAAGGCGGCGCGCTCGGGGACGCCCTCGCTCGGGCCGGCGAGCGACGACAGGTAGTCGCTGATCGCGGCGTCGTAGTTGGCGATGCGGTTGAACGCCGCCACCGAGAGGGCGAATTTCGTCTCGGTCGAGACCTTGCCCGAGGCCTTCAGCTCGGCGATCACGCCGGCGTACTGCGAGGCGTCGGTCAGCACCGCGACGTCGCGCCAGTTCTTGGCCGCCGAGCGGACCATCGCCGGGCCGCCGATGTCGATGTTCTCGATCGCCTCGGCGAGGGTGCAGCCGGGCCTGGCGACCGTCGCCTCGAACGGATAGAGGTTGACGACCAGCAGGTCGATGGTGGCGATGCCGTGCTTCTCGATTGCCGCCATGTGCTCGGGCAGCTCGCGCCGCGCCAGCAGGCCGCCGTGGATGGCAGGATGCAGCGTCTTCACCCGACCGTCGAGCATCTCGGGAAAGCCGGTGTGCTCGGCGACCTCGGTCACC
>JANMCC010000222.1:0-12492 GCA_031360885.1 Burkholderiales bacterium
CCGCCGCGCAGGCGGCCGACAGCTACATCCTGCTCGCGGTCGGCGACGCGCTGGTGGCGCAGATCCCGGCGCTCCTGATCTCGGTCGCCGCGGCGATGGTGGTCTCGCGCGTCGGCAAGGGCAACGACGTCGGCAGCCAGATCACGAGCCAGGTGTTCTCGTCGCCGCGCTCGCTGGCGATCGTCGCCGCCGTGCTGGTCGTGCTCGGCGCGATTCCCGGCATGCCGCACCTGGTGTTCCTGATGCTCGGCTCGGCGCTCGGCTACGGCGCATGGCTGCTGCGCGAGCACCAGCAGAAGGTGAAGAACGCGCCCAAGCCGCCGCCGCCGCCGCCCGAGGCCAACGCCGAGGCGAGCTGGGAAGACCTGCAGCCGGTCGATACCCTCGGCCTCGAGGTCGGCTACCGCCTGATCGCGCTCGTCGACAAGGCCAGGCAGGGCGACCTGCTCGGCCGGATCAAGGGCGTGCGGCGCAAGTTCGCGCAGGACGTGGGCTTCCTGCCGCCGCCGGTGCACATCCGCGACAACCTCGAGCTCAAGCCCAGCGCCTACCGCCTCACCCTGCGCGGCGCGATCGTCGGCGAAGGCGAGGCGTTCCCCGGCATGTGGCTGGCGATCAACCCGGGCGGCGCGAGCGTGCCGCTGATCGGCACGGCGACCACCGATCCGGCGTTCGGCCTGCCCGCCACCTGGATCGAGGAACGCCAGCGCGAGCAGGCGCAGATGGCCGGATTTACGGTCGTTGATTGCGCGACCGTCATCGCCACCCACCTTTCACACTTGATGCAACTGCACGCGGCGCGTCTGCTCGGCCGCGTCGAGACCCAACAACTCGTCGAACACGTCACCAAGCTGGCTCCCAAACTCATGGAAGACGTGATCCCCAAGATGGTCGGCATCGCCACCCTGCAGAAGGTTCTGCAGCTCCTGCTCGAGGAAGGCGTGCACATCCGCGACATGCGCTCGATCGTCGAGTGCCTGGCCGAGTTCGCCGCCACCGTGACCGACCCGGCCGAGCTCGCCCGGCGGATCCGGGTCCACCTGGCGCCCTCGATCGTGCAGCAGATCTACGGCCCGACCAGGGAGCTCGAGGTCATCGCCCTCGAGCCCGAGCTCGAGCGGATGGTCACGCATGCCCTCAACTCGCCGCACGGCGCCGCCCTCGACCCGGGCGTCGCCGACACGCTGAGCCGCAGCGCCGCCGAATCGGCCAAGCGCCAGGAAGACCTCGGCCACCCGGCGTGCCTGCTGGTGCCCGACCTGATCCGCGCGCCCATGGCCCGCCTCCTCAAGCGCGCCGCGCCCCGGCTCAAGGTGCTCTCGCACAGCGAGATCCCTGAAACGCATTCCATCCGCATCGGCTCGATCATCGGAGCAGCAGCATGAACGTCAAACGCTTTACCGCCCGCACCTCGCGCGAAGCCCTTCGCCAGGTGAGAGAGGCGCTCGGTGAAGACGCCGTCGTGCTGTCCACCAAGCCGGCCGGCGCCGGCGTCGAGGTGCTGGCGATGGCGCCCGAAGGCATGCGCCAGGTCGAGCAGCTCGCCAGCACGACGCTGCCGCAGGTGCGACATGCCGAGGACAAGGGGCAGGACGATCCGGCTCACACCACCGTCGACCAGGACGTCTCGCGGCTGCAGATGAGCACGCTGTCGTTCCAGGACTATGTTCGCAACCGCATGCTCAAGCGCCGCAAGGCCTCGCTGCAGGGCGAGGCCGATCCGGCCTTCACCCAGCGCACGCAGCGCGAGAGCGCGCTCGACCTCAACGTCGACGATCCGGTCGAGCTCCCCGGCGAGCGCTCGGCCTCGCCGGCCGAGATCTACGCCGCCGCGGCGGCCTCGCACGAGCAGGCCAAGGCGGCGCTGGCCGCGGCCGAGGAGCGCCGGGCCGAGACCGGAATGCTCGGACAGCGCATGAACGAAGGCGCTTCGCCGGCCCGTGCCGCGGCCCCTGCGCCGCTCGCCGCCGACCCGATCCGCGACGCCGACAGCGCCGGCGACCATGCCGGCGTGATGGCCGAGCTGCGCTCGATGAAGGGCCTGATCGAGGAGCGCTTCGGCGCCCTGGCGTTCATGGAGAAGCTGCAGCGCCGCCCGGGCGAGGCACGCCTGACGCAAAAGCTGCTCGACTGCGGCTTCTCGCCCGCCCTGATCAGGAAGCTCGCCGCCGGCCTGACCGACGACACCGGCGACGAGACCGCCTGGGCGACCGACATCCTGGCGCGCAACGTGCACGCCGCCGAGAACGACCTCGCCCTCGAAGAGCGGGGCGGCGTGTTCGCCCTGATCGGCGCCACCGGCGTCGGCAAGACGACGACCACGGCGAAGATCGCCGCGGCCTTCGCCGCCCGCCACGGCGCCGCCAACCTCGGCCTGATCACGCTCGACGCCTACCGCGTCGGCGCCCTTGAGCAGCTGCGCGCCTACGGCCGAATCCTCGGCGTGCCGGTGCACACCGCCCACGACCGCGCCTCGCTCGAGGACCTGCTCGACCTGCTGTCGGCCAAGAAGATGGTCCTGATCGACACCGCCGGCATGGCGCAGCGCGACAGCCGGACGCGCGAGCTGCTCGAGATGCTCTCGCACCGCAGGGTCCAGCGCGTGCTGGTCGTGAGCGCCGCTTCGCAGGGCGAGACGATCGAGGACGTGATCGTCGCCTACCAGGCCGCTAGCTGCGCCGGCATCGTGCTGAGCAAGATCGACGAAGCCGTCAAGCTCGGCCCCGCGCTCGACGCGGCGATCCGCCACAAGCTGAAGATCGTCGGCGTCGCCAACGGCCAGCGCGTGCCCGAAGACTGGCACCGCCTGTCGGCGAGCGCGCTGGTGCAGCGGGCGATGCGCGGCGGCGGCAGCTCGGCCTGGCGCTTCGACGCCGGCGACATGAACCTCGTGTTCGCCGCCCCGCGCAACGCGAGCGAAGGCGCCGCGGCGGCCGCATGAGCCGCGACCCGCTCGATCTTCCTGCCGACCCGGCCATGACCGACCGCACAGCCAGCAGCCGCAGCGACCAGGCCGACGGCCTGCGCCGGATGTTCTCCGGCTCGCGCATCCGCTTCGTGCCCGTGGTCTCGAACCCGCATATCGCCTTCGGCGGCGTTCTGCTCGAGCGCCTCTGCACCGCGTTCGCCGAGCGCAAGGCGAGCACCCTGGTGGTCGACGCCGCGGAGCGTGCGGGCCAGGCCGGCGAGATGGCGCTGGTCGATCTCGGCCAGTGCATCGAGCGCCTGTCCGAGCGCGTCTCGTACCTGCCGGCGCGCGGCCTGCCGATCCGCTTCGTCGACTCGACCGGCTCGACGCAGGGCCTGCTGCACGCCATCGCCGAGGCGGCGCCGCGCTGCAAGATCGTCCTCGTCCACGCCAGCGCCCCGGAGCTCTGCCGGATGTTCTCGCAGCGCCGCCTCCACGCCGCCGCGGCCGAGGCGCCGTGCCCGATCGTCCTGGCCGAAGACCGGCCGGACAGCGTCACCCATGCCTACGCGGCGATGAAGCTGCTGACCCAGCGCGCCGGCCTGCCGGTGTTCGACATGGTGCTCGGCGCCGCGCCGAACTCGCCGCGCGCCGAGCGCATCGCCACGCAGATGGCGAGCTGCGCCGACAGCTTCTTCGGCGCGGTGCTGCGCGACTGGGCCCGGGTCGACCCGGCCGGCGACGCGACCGAGCCGCCCAGTCTGGCGCTCGCCCGCCTCGTCGCCCACCGCCTCGGCGCCGAAGCGCTGACCCGGCCTGTCCTTCCGCCCGTGCGCAAGGCCGTGGCAACGAGCCACGCGTTCTCATGATTTCCGGAGCAGCCATGTACACCGCCAAAGGCCAGCTGGACCTGAACACGACGCTGAAGCAATACAGCGGACTGGTTCGGCGACTGGCCCACCAGATGATCGCCAAGCTGCCGGCCAACGTCGAGATCGACGACCTGATCCAGGTCGGCATGATCGGCCTGACCGACGCGCTGTCGCGCTTCGACGCCGCCCAGGGCGTGCAGTTCGAGACTTTCGCCACCCAGCGCATCCGCGGCGCGATGCTCGACGAGCTGCGCGGCAACGACTACCTCTCGCGCGGCACGCGCAAGCAGCAAAGGTCGATCGAATCGGCGGTCGCCAAGCTCGAGCAGAAATTCGGCCGCGCGCCGGTCGAGAGCGAGATCGCCAAGGAGATGGGCGTCAGCCTGGCCGAATACCAGGAGCTGCTCGGCAAGGTGCGCGGCACCCAGCTCGTCTACCTGGAAGACATGGCCGGCGCCGACGGCGACAGCGATTTCCTCGACCGCCACGTCGTCGACGAGGAGGCCAACCCGCTGGCGCAGCTGCAGGACCACCGCATGCGCGCCGCGCTGGTCGAGGCGATCAAGGTCCTGCCCGAGCGCGAGCAGTACGTGATGAGCATGTACTACGAGCACGACATGAACCTGAAGGAGATCGCGGCGGTGCTGAAGGTGACCGAGTCGCGCGTCTGCCAGCTGCACAGCCAGTCGATCGCCCGCCTGCGGGTCAAGCTGCGCGACTTCTAGAACCGATGCGCTGACCCTTGTCATCCTGAGCGGAGCGAAGGGTCCCGCCGTCACGATGAGATCCTTCGCTGCGCTCAGGATGACAGCCCTGGCCTGGCCGCTTCTCGCCTTCGTGGCCTGGGCGGCCTGCTGGGCTGGCTTCGCCGCGCTGCGTTCCCAGGATGCGCCGCTCGCGCTTGCCGTGACCCTGGCGGCGGCGCTCGGCGCGGTGATCGCCGTCGCCGGCGCGACGCCGTGGCGACGCCTCTTCATTGCCGCCGGGTTTCCCCTCTCGCTCGCACTCTCCGGCGCGGCCGGCGGCCTGCCCGCCTGGGCCTGGCTGGCGCCGCTGGCGGCGCTCGCCCTCCTCTACCCGGTCGGCGCCTGGCGCGACGCGCCGCTCTTTCCCACGCCCAAGGGCGCGCTGCGCGGCCTCGCCGCCCAGCTCTCGCTGCCCGCCGAAGGGCGTTTTCTCGACGCCGGTTGCGGCCTCGGCGATGCGCTGATCGAGCTGCGACGCGAGTTTCCGCGGGCAACGCTCTCCGGCATCGAATGGAGCGGGCCGCTTCGCCTGGCGTGCGCGCTGCGTTGCCGCTTCGCCACGGTGCGCCGAGCCGACATGTGGGGCGCCGACTGGGCGGAATTCGACCTGGTCTACGTCTTCCAGCGTCCCGAGAGCATGGAACGCGTCATCGCCAAGGCGAGCCGCGAGCTGCGGCCCGGCGCCTGGCTGGCGAGCCTGGAATTCGAGGTCGGCTCGCGCCGGCCGACCTGGGTCTTCGTCTGCGCCGACGGCCGGCCGCTCTGGCTCTACCGGATGGCTACCGGTCGATAGCCACACTCCTGACAAATGCTCTGTGCGCTAGCGCACAGAGAGAGTAGGCTCAGGTGGCTACAGTGCGCGGTTGCCAGAGTCGGCGCCGACCCGCGGCTCTGGTGAAGGTGTGTCCATGGCCGCTGGTTCCAACGCCCGAAAGAACGATCTGCTCGCCGCTCTGCCGAGCGCCGAATGGCGGCGTTGGTTGCCGCAGCTCGAGGAAGTGGACCTGCCGCTCGGCCAGGTAGTGTACGAATCCGGCGCGACACTGAGCCACGTCTACTTCCCGACCACCGCGATCATCTCCCTGCTGTACGTCATGGAGAACGGCGCCTCGGCCGAGATCGCCGTCGTCGGCCGGGAAGGCGTCGTTGGCATCTCGCTGTTCATGGGCGGCGAGTCGACACCGAGTCGCGCGGTGGTGCAGAGCGCCGGCCGCGGCTATCGCCTGAAGTCGGCTGTCATCAAGGATGAGTTCAACCGCGCCCCGGTGCTGCACCTGCTGCTGCGCTACACCCAGGCGCTGATCACGCAGATGGCGCAGACGGCGGTCTGCAACCGGCATCACTCGCTCGACCAGCAGCTCTGCCGCTGGCTGCTGCTCAGCCTCGACCGCTTGAGCGGCAACGAGCTGGTGATGACCCAGGAGCTGATCGCCAACATGCTGGGCGTGCGCCGCGAGGGCGTGACCGAAGGCGCGCGCAAGCTGCAGAAGGCACGGCTGATCCACTACACGCGCGGCCGCATCACCGTGCTCGACCGCGAGGGCCTCGAGGGGCGGAGTTGCGAGTGCTACGCGGTCGTGAAGAAGGAATACGACCGACTGCTTCCGGACCTACAGTCCAAGTAGCCACGCCGCCCGCAAAGGGCGCCGGCGCCCTATGTTCGTTTGCAGACAGACGGCGCCACGGGATGCACTCATGCTCGGCCCGGAATGCCGAACGTGCTCGCAACCCTCTCTGGAAATCACCTGATCGACGGACTGCCGCGACGCGATCGTGCGCGCCTGCTCGCGCTCTGTACGGCGCACGAACTGGTCCTCTCCGAGGTCCTCTGCGAGCCGGGCGAGCCGATGAGCCACGTCTACTTTCCGGTCGAGGGCTTCATCTCGCTGCTGACCGTGGCCAGCGGCACGCACGGGCTCGAGGTCGGCATGGTGGGCAGCGAGGGCATCCTCGGCGCGCACGTCGTCCTCGGCGTCGACACGGCGCCGTTGCGCGCGCTGGTGCAGGGATCGGGATCGGCGCTGCGCATCGAATGGCGCGCGATTCGCGCCGAGCTGGCGCAAAGCCCCGCCCTGCAGCGCGTCCTGGGTCGCTATGTCTACGTGCTGATGGCGCAGCACGCGTCGTTGGCGGGGTGCCTGCGCTTTCATGCGATCGGCCCGCGGCTGGCGCGCTGGCTGCTGATGAGCCAGGACCGCGCCCGCTCGGCGACTTTTCGCATCACCCAGGAATTCCTCGCCTACATGCTGGGGGTGCGGCGCGTCGGTGTCACCGAAGCCGCGGGGGCCCTGCAGGAGGCCGGGCTGATCGAATACCGTCGCGGCGCGCTCACCGTGCGCGACCGCGCCGGGCTCGAAGCCGCGGCCTGCACCTGCTACGCCGCGGACCGACTCGCCTACGACGCCCTGCTCTGAATGTGCGGTGGCGCACCGACGCCGCGGCAGGACTCGCGACACACTTCGAGAAACCGCCCATGGCACCGCTCCCGCAGCTTCACTTCGACCCGGCGCTCGCCGGGGAGGACGAGCGCGGCTCGCTGCGCCAGAACGCATATCTGGCGTCGGTGGTGCACGAGTTGCGCCGGCCGCTCGCGCCGATCCGCAGCGCGGCGGCGATGCTCGGCCGCCTGCCGTCGGACGACGCACCGGCGCTCGCGCGGCTGCAGGCGATCATCGAGCGTCAGGTGGTGCACCTGTCGCGGCTGGTCGAAGACCTGCTCGACCTGTCCCGGGTCGGCACGGGAAAGCTTCGACTCGAGCGCTGCATCGTCGACCTGCGTGATGTCATCGGCGCGGCGGTCGAGGCCTGCCTGCCGGCGGCGGAACGGCGCCGCCAGCGCCTCGTGGTCGAGCTGCCGCCGACCCCGCTCGAGGTCGAGGGCGATCCGCTGCGCCTGGTCCAGGTGGTCGGCAACCTGCTCGAGAACGCGTGCAAGTTCACGCCCGCCGCCGGTTCGATCGAGCTGCTGGCGGCCGCCCGGGGCCACCTCGCCGTCCTGAGCGTCGCCGACAGCGGCATCGGCATCGCCCCGGCCGCCTTGTCGCACGTGTTCGAGCCGTTCGCGCAGGAGGCGGCCGGCGAGGATGCCGACGATTCGGGTCTCGGGCTCGGACTCGCGGTCGTGAGCGAACTGGTCGCCGCGCACGGCGGCTGCGTCGTCGTGCACAGCGCCGGCGTCGGCACGGGCAGCCGATTCGTCGTGACGCTGCCGCTGGCTTCGCCGGCGGCGGCGGGGCGCGCCGGTGCCGATCGGGAAGTCGTCGGCGTCTGAGCCGGATCCGCCTGAATCGGCGAACTGAGTGCGTTACCGCACAGACGCCGGCGTCTGTAGGACGAACACTCGTCTTCATGTCCGCCACCGTCCTCGCTCCTGTCTTTCCGCAGCATTCGCTCGCGGTCCTGTCCCGTGACGAATGGGAGCTGCTGTTCGCCTCGGTCAGGGCCCGCCTGGAGCAGACCCTCGCCGTGTTTCCGCAGGACGCCGAGCCCGCCGAGGCCATGACCCGGATCCGCGCCGACGTGCAGGAATGCGCCGAGGCGCTGCGCAAGCTGCAGATGCTGCTGGCGCCGCCTCGCGCGGGCTGGCGCGCCACCGACTAGCCACCCTCGTGCCGGGCACGCTGTCTGCCCGCCGATCGCTTCAGGAACCAGGAGCGCGCGCGATGCAGACGAACACCGGACCGGCCGGCGCAACGCCGATCGACGCCATGGCCGTCCCCGGGCGCTTGCCACAGGCCGCGTCGCAAGGCGATGGCGATGCCGATTTCGCCGCCATGCGGGCCGCGTACCAGGTCACCGGCGGCTTCGCCCGCGGCGACGACCTCGCCCGCCTGCTCGAAGACCGGGGCCGCGGCGACTTCGCCAGCCTCGCGCGGCTGATCGTCGGCCGCGAGGTGTTCGGCTTCGAATGGCGGCGCGCGCTCTGGATCCCGATGTTCCAGTTCAGTGCCGATCTGCGGCTCAAGCCCGGCTTGAAGGCGGTGCTCGCCGAGCTGGCCACCGAGTACGACGGGCAGCGGCTCGCCGCCTGGTTCGTCGAGCCGAACGGCTGGCTCGAGGGGGCGCGCCCGATCGACGCCCTCGATGCCGACCCGGCCGAGGTGCTGCAGGCGGCGCGCGCCGACCGCTTCGTCGCCACCGGCTGAACCGCCGCCGGCGGAGGCGCCGCCCGACCGTCCGCCCCGACTGCGGCGCTCAGAGCGTCGTGCCGAACAGCGAGCCGACGCCGGCGGTGATGGCCATCGCCAGCGCGCCCCAGAACGTGACCCGCCAGGCCCCGACGGGCATGCTGGCGCCGCCGACGTGGGCCGCGACCGCGCCGAGCAGGGCGAGGAACGCGAGCGACATGCCCGAGATCCAGAACAGCAGGCTGGGCCGCGGAGCGAGCGCGGTGACGGCGAGCGGCAGCAGCGCGCCGACGGCGAAGCTCGCCGCCGATGCCAGCGCGGCCTGGACGGGCCGCGCGCTCAGCGCGTCGGAGATGCCGAGCTCGTCGCGCGCGTGGGTGCCGAGGGCGTCGTGCGCGGTCAGCTGCTCGGCGACCTGCAGCGCCAGGCCGGGCTCGAGGCCGCGCCGCACGTAGATGGCGGTGAGCTCGCGCAGCTCGGCGGCGGGCTCGAGCTCGAGCTCCTTGCGCTCCTTCGAGAGATCGGCCTTCTCGGTGTCCGACTGCGAGTGGACCGAGACGTACTCGCCCGCGGCCATCGACATCGCGCCGGCGGCCAGGCCGGCGATGCCGGTCAGCAGGAGGCTGCTCTGCGCCGCATTCGCCGCGGCGACGCCGACCAGCAGGCTCGCGGTCGAGACGATGCCGTCGTTGGCGCCGAGGACGGCGGCGCGCAGCCAGCCGATGCGGTCGGAGCGGTGGCGTTCGAAGTGGCGACGGGCATGCAGCATGGGCGCTATTCTCCGTCGCCTTCGGCACTTCAAGGCCCGACCTCGCGTTCTACGAGGCGAGCGTGCTCAGTTTGCGCTGATCCATGCGCTCACGTCGTCGAGAACCGGCGCCAGGCCGCGCAACGGCCGGGCGAAGGCGCCGGCGAGGAGGGCGTGGCTCACGCCGTCGTAGACCTTCAGCTCGACCGGAACGCCGGCCGCGACCAGCTTCTTCGCCATCGCCAGCGTGCTGCGCTCGGGGCTCACGACCTTGTCGTTGCGCGGCACGCCGAGAAAGGCCTTCAGGGAGTGCGGCGCCGCGTAGTCGATCGGCTGGGTGCCGGCCGGATAGTCGGGATGGAAGAACACCGGCCGGGCCGGCGAGTCGGGGCCCAGCGGCAGGAACTCGTAGGCGCCGGCGAGGCCGATCCAGCCGGCCAGCTCGGCCGGCGCGTGCCCGGTGGCGGCGAGCCAGCGCGGGTCGAGGGCGAGCATCGCCGCGTTGTAGCCGCCGGCGCTGTGCCCCATGACGAACAGGCGCCTCGGATCGCCGCCGAGCGAGCGCGCGTGCTCCATGCCCCAGGCCAGGGCCAGGGCCGAGTCTTCGAGGAAGGCCGGATAGCGCACCTCGGGGTAGAGCCGGTAGTCGGCGACGAGCACCAGCACGCCGCGCGAGGCGAGCGCTTCGCCGACGAACCTGTAGTCGGCGCGCTCGCCGCTCGTCCACGAGCCGCCGTAGAAGAACACGACCACCGGCCAGCCCGGCGCCGGCGCGGCCGAGACCGGCGCGTAGACGTCGAGCCGGTGCCGCGGCAGCGGGCCGTAGGCCACGTCGCGGGTCGGCCGGTACGTGTCGCCCGGGGTCAGGGCGTTGAGGCTGGCGACCGGCGCGCACGCGACCAGCGCCAGCAGGGCCGCGAAGGCCACGGCGAACAGGCCGAGGGCTCGGCCGGGCGTGGAAAGGAGGTAGCTCATGAGTCCAGATACGCCTCCCGCGCGGCCGCGGATGCAGGGCGCGCGCCGCGTGCTACTGCTTCGTGCCGCTCCAGCTCACCTCGTTGTTGAAGCTGACGTCGAGCTTCGCCGGCTTCTTGCTCCAGTCGTAGACGAAGGCGGTGTCGCCGCGCGACTGGACGATCTTGTCGAGCGCCCGCTGCAGGCTGACCTCCACGACGGGCAGGCGCGGATAGTCGGACGTGATCCGCACCCTGTTGAGGCCGGTGCGGGTGATCGTCAGGCCGACGTCGTTGCGCGACGAGCCCTTGGAGTCCGAGATCACGTCGCCGAAGTAGCGGCCTTCGGCGACGTCGCCGAGATCGGGCTGGCGCTCGCGCCGCGTCGCCGGGTCCTGGGCGAAGCCGCAGGGGGCGAGAGTGGCGGCAGCGCCGGCCACGAAAGTCCGTCGGTGCACGTCATGCCTCGCATGAAGTGAAGGGACCGTGATCTTAGGGCCGGCTCACGGCAAGGTCGCGACGAGCAGCCGGCCGCCGCTTGCGAGCAGGATCCGCTTCGGGCCGAGGGCGACGAGCGAATCGACGATCGACAGCGTCGGACTGGAGCCGAGGATGACGCCTGCGCTGGTGCTGTAGGGGATGAGGAAGGTCGGCACGGTCGCGCCCGCCGCCAGCATCCAGAGGCCGCCCTGGGAGGTGAAGTCGTCGGCGTAGTAGATCGTGCCGGCGGCGTCGATCGTGAAGATCCGCACCAGGCCGCCGGTGGCTGCAAGCGTCGATACCGTGGAACCGTCGGGCGCGATGCGTCGGATGGTGCCGGTGATGTTGTTCGGCTTGTCGAGAACGTAGAGCGAGCCGTCCGGCCCGGTGACGACGTCGTTGGGCGACTGGAACCGCGCCGTGGCGATCGGGCCGTCGACACGTGCCGACTGGCCGGCGACACCCGCATACGTCGTCACGTTGCCGGCCGCATCGATGCGCCGAATCACGTTGTTGCCCCGGTCGCCGACGTAGATGTTGCCGCCGTTGCCGAAGGCCAGCCCGGTGATGAAGTTGAACCGTGCGTTGGTGCCGTTGGCATCGACGTAACCCAGGCCGCCCGGGACGTCGGTCGAGCCGGCGAAGAGCGTGGTCGCGCCGGTCGCGTCGATCCGGTGCACGCTGCCGACGCCGTCGCTGACGTAGATCACGCCGCTGGCGTCGGTGATCGCATCCCACAGATCGAAGAACTGCGCCTCGCTGCCGGTGCCGTCGATCGGGCCGCTTCGGCCTGCGACAAGGCCTGCGGCGAAGCTGGCGACGCCAGCCGGGTCGATGCGACGGACGGTCAACGACACCCCGTCGGCGACGACGATGTTGCCCGACGGATCGAGCGCCAGGTCGACACGACGTCCGGCGCCGACAGCGAAAGGCAGTTGCGCGATCACGCCCACGCCCTGCGGCGTCGTGCTGATTCCGTTCGTCTGGGCGAGGGTCACTACCGCGCCGGCAGCGCTGACGAGCCGTAGTCCGTTGGCGTCGCCGAGCATGAATCCGCCGTTGGCGGCGCCGGTCACGCCGAGGCTGCCGCCGCGGATCCGCGCCGTCGTCGATGTGCCGTCGGCATAGCCTTCGCCGAGGGCGCGCGAGCCTGTCAGTGTCGTCACCGCGGCCGTCGTCAGGTCGATCTGGCGCAGCAGGCCGACGCCGTCGCGCACGGTCAGCGTGTTGCCGCGCACGACGATGCCGTAAGGCGAAGAGATGACGGCCGCCGTGCCGATGCCGTCGGGACTGGCCGGCGTGGCGGTGCCATTGCCGGCCAGCGTCTGCACCGCCCCGGCGACGTTGCCGTTGCGGAGGATGCGGCGAATCCGGTTGTTGCCGACATCGCCGACGAGCACGTCGCCGTTCGCCGCCACCGCGACGCCGAACGGGTTGTTGAACTTCGCGCTCAGCGGAACGGCCGAGTCGATGTATCCGGAGCCGCTGCCGGCGTAGGTGGTCACGACCCCGGTCGTGGTCACGCGGCGGATCAGGTGGTTGTTGCGCTCCGCGACATAGAGGTCGCCGTCGGGCCCGATCGCGATCCCGCTCGGGCTGTCGAACCGGGCCGCGCTGCCGGTGCCATCGGTCGTGCCGGTGGCGCCGGCCAGTCCGGC
>JANMCC010000228.1:0-11388 GCA_031360885.1 Burkholderiales bacterium
CCTTCACCACCGCGTACATCACGCGCAACTTCGGCTACATGGTCTACGACATGCCCTTCGGCCTCGACGAGAAGGGCGTGCCGAAGCCGCAGATGGTCGACAAGTACACGACCTCGAAGGACGGCAAGCTCTGGACCTTCATCCTGCGGCCGAACCTCAAGTTCTCCGACGGCACCGCGGTCACCGCCACCGACGTGGTCGCCTCGATGCAGCGCTGGACCTCGAAGGACAGCATCGGCCGCGCCATGACCGCGATCTCCAAGCCGGAATGGAAGGCGCTCGACGCCACCACCTTCACCCTGAAGCTCGAGGAGCCGTTCGGCCTGGTGCTCGAAGGCATGGCCAAGTCCTCGGGCTTCCCGCCGGTGGTGATGCCCGAGCGCATGGCCAGGCTGCCGACGACCACGCCGCTCACCGAGGTGATGGGCTCGGGCCCCTTCATGTTCAAGCGCGACGAGTGGGTGCCGGGCAACAAGGTGGTGTTCGTGCGCAACCCGCACTACGTGGGGCGCAGCGAGGCGCCGAACGGCGCCGCCGGCAACAAGACGCCGAAGTTCGACCGCGTCGAGTGGTTCTACATTCCCGATGCGAACAGCGCTGTGGCCGCGCTGAAGAAGGGCGAGGTCGACCTGATCGAGCAGGTGCCGCCCGACTACATCAACCCGCTGCGCGCCGACCCGAACATCAGGATGATTCCCTCGGGCTCGTGGCAGGGCTGGATCGTGATGAACCAGCTCCATCCGCCGTTCAACAACATCAAGGTCCGACAGGCGGTGCTGAAGGCGGTGAACCAGGACAAGTTCATGTCGGCCATGGGCTACCCGAAGGACCTGCGCGTCACCCAGTGCGCCACCTTCTTCATCTGCGGCAGCCCGAACGAGACCTTCGCCGGCGCCGAGCCGTGGCGCACGCCCGACATCGCCAGGGCCAAGCAGCTCCTGGCCGAGTCGGGCTACAAGGGCGAGAAGGTGGTGCTCCTGGTGCCGAGCGACATCACCTACCTCAACGCCGAGGCGCTGATGGCGGCGCAGACGCTGCGAAGCATCGGCATGAACGTCGACGCGCAGACCTCCGACTGGGCCACCATCGGCGGCCGCCGCGCCAAGAAGGACGCGCCGGAGGCCGGCGGCTGGAACATGTACGTCACCGTCGCCGGCAGCTTCGACGCCGATTCGCCGATCACCAACGCCTACCTGGGCGCCTCGTGCGGCACGCCGCTGCCCGGCTGGCCGTGCAACGAGGAGCTCGACGACCTGCGAACTGCCTGGTTGAAGGAGGGCAACCCGGCCAGGCGGAAGGAATTGCTCGACAAGTTCCACACCCAGGCGTACGAGGCGCTGCCCTACATCAACGCCGGCCAGTACTCGCCGGCGGTGGCGGTGAGGAAGGAGATCAAGGGCGCCGACAGGCTCTTCAACGGCCTGCCGCTGATGTGGTTCCTCGACAAGTAGGAGGGCGGCGGATCCCGGCCGCATGAACTACGTCCTGCGGCGGCTCGCCGCCACGCTGCCGGTGATGGCGGTGGTGGCGGTGGTCGTCTTCCTCCTGATCCACCTCTCGCCCGGCGACCCGGCGGCGCTGATCGCCGGCGACCTGGCCACCACCGACGACATCGATCGCCTCCGCACCGCGCTCGGCCTCGACAAGCCGCTGCCGCTGCAGTTCGTCGGCTGGCTGGGCCGCATCCTGAGCGGCGACCTCGGCACCTCGATCTTCACCCAGGTGCCGGTGACGCAGCTCCTCGCGCAGCGGCTCGAGCCCACGCTCTCGATCGCGGTGGTGACGATGACGCTGGCGGTGCTGCTCTCGGTGCCGCTCGGCACGATCGCCGCGCACCGCGCCGGAAGCTGGATCGACCGCGCGGTGATGCTGTTCTCGGTGCTCGCCTTCTCGGTGCCGGTGTTCCTGGTCGGCTACCTGCTGATGTACACCTTCGCGATCCGCCTCGACTGGCTGCCGGTGCAGGGCTACGCGCGCTTCGCCGACGGCATCGGCCCGTGGCTGCGCAGCCTGGCGCTGCCGTGCATCAACCTGGCCCTGCTCTACATGGCGCTGCTCACGCGCATGACCCGCGCCACCGTGCTCGAGGCGCTGCAGGAGGACTACATCCGCACCGCGCGCGCCAAGGGCCTCGGCGTGCCCGCGGTGCTCGGCCACGCGCTGCGCAACGCGGCGGTGCCGATCGCCACGACGGTGGGCGTGGGCATCGCGCTGCTGATCGGCGGCGTGGTCGTGACCGAGACGGTGTTCGCGATTCCCGGCGTCGGCCGGTTGGTGATCGATTCGGTGCAGCGCCACGACTACCCGGTTATCCAGAGCGTGCTGCTGCTCTCGGCCGGCGTGTACGTGCTGATCAACCTGCTGATCGACCTGAGCTACCGCTTCTTCGATCCGCGCATCCGCTACTGAGTCCCAACCGTGTCCGCCGTGCTGCCGCCCGTGCCCGAGCTCGTCGCCGACGACGAGGGACCGCCGCGCCTGAAGTGGCGCTGGCTGCGCAAGAACCCGACGCTGGTGCTGGGCGCGGTGCTGCTCGTGCTCGTCGCCCTGGTGGCGATCGGCGCGCCGTGGCTTGCCACCCACGATCCGGAAGACATCGATCCCTCGGCGCGGCTCGAGGCGCCGTCGGCCGAGCATCGCTTCGGCACCGACGCGCTCGGCCGCGACGTCTACAGCCGGGCGCTGCTCGGCGGGCGGATCTCGCTCGTCGTCGGCTGCACGGTCGCGGCGCTCGCCACCGTGTTCGGCGTCGTCCTCGGCATGGTCGCGGGCTTCGTGCGCCGCGCCGACGGGCCGGTGATGCGGGTGATGGACGGGCTGATGGCGATTCCCGGCATCCTGCTCGCGATCGCGTTGATGGCGGTGACGCGCGCCAGCCTCACGACCGTGATCGTCGCCATCACCGTGCCCGAGATCCCGCGCGTCGTGCGCCTGGTGCGCTCGCTCTCGCTGACGCTGCGCGAGCAGCTTTTCGTCGAGGCGGCGCACGCGGTCGGCACCCGGCTGCCGGCGGTGCTATGGCGGCACGTGCTGCCGAACATGCTGGCGCCGCTGATGGTGCAGGCGACCTTCGTCGCCGCCTCTGCCGTGCTGATCGAGGCCTCGCTCTCCTTCCTCGGCGTCGGCATCCCGGCGCAGACGCCGAGCTGGGGCAACATGATGGCCGAGGGCCGCAACGTCGTCGCCGTCGCCTTTCACATCATCCTGTACCCCGGCATCCTGCTCGCGGTGACGGTGCTCTCGATCAACATGGTGGGCGACGGCCTGCGCGACGCGCTCGACCCGCGCCTGGCGAGGCAGTTGTGAGCAGCGAAGCGACGGTCGGCGGTGCCGGCGCCAAGCCGCCGCTCCTCCAGGTCGAAGGCCTGCACACCACCTTCGACACCCTCGTCGGCCCGGTGCGCTCGGTCGGCGGCGTGTCGTTCACCGTGAACGACGGCGAGACGCTCGGCATCGTCGGCGAGTCGGGCTGCGGCAAGAGCGTCACCGCGCTCACGATCCTGCGCCTGGTGCCGGTGCCGCCGGGCCGCCATTCGGGCGCGGTGCGCTACCGCGGCCGCGACCTGCTTGCGCTGACCGAGAAGGAGATGCGCCGGATCCGCGGCGACCGCATCTCGATGATCTTCCAGGAGCCGATGACCTCGCTCAACCCGGTGTTGAGCGTCGGCCGGCAGATCGCCGAGTGCGTGCAGCTTCACCAGGGCCTCGGCCGCGCCGCGGCGATGGAACGCGCGGTGGCGATGCTGAAGCTGGTGCAGATGCCCGAGGCCGAGCGCCGCGCCGCCGAGTATCCGCATCAGCTTTCCGGCGGCATGCGCCAGCGGGTGATGATCGCGCTCGCGCTCTCGTGCAAGCCCGAGCTGCTGATCGCCGACGAGCCGACCACCGCCCTCGACGTCACGATCCAGGCGCAGATCCTCGACCTGATCAAGCGCCTGCAGCGCGAGCTCGGCATGGGCGTGATCATGATCACCCACGACCTCGGCGTCGTTGCCGAGAGCTGCGACCGGGTGGTGGTGATGTATGCGGGCAGGAAGGTCGAGGAGGCGACCGTGCTCGACCTGTTCGACCGGCCGCGCCATCCCTACACCCGCGCGCTGATGGCCTCGATGCCCGCGCTCAGCACCCGCGCCGCGCGCCTGACCGAGATCCCGGGCCTCGTGCCCGCCGCGCACCAGCTCGGCCGCGGCTGCGCCTTCGCGCCGCGCTGCACCTTCGCCGAAGCGCGCTGCCGGGTCGAGCAGCCGGCGCTCGTCGTCGACGCGCTCGGCCACGGCGTGGCCTGCTTCGCCGCCGAGGAAGGGCGCATCCCGGAGCACGTGCCGGAGCTCGCGATTCCATGAGCGCCGCGACATCCTTGCTGGCGGTCGAGAAGCTGCGCAAGCACTATCTCTCGCCCAAGCCCTGGTTCGGTCCCGCCAAGCCGCCGATCCAGGCGGTGGACGACGTTTCGTTCACGGTCGAGCGCGGCGAGACGCTGGCGCTGGTGGGAGAGTCGGGCTGCGGCAAGACGACGACCGCCAAGTCGGTGGTGCGCCTGGTCGAGCCGACCTCGGGCTCGGTCAGGCTCGAGGGCGAGGAGCTGACCACCCTCTCGGCCGAGCAGATGCGCCAGCGCAGGAAGGACCTGCAGATCGTCTTCCAGGATCCCTATGCCTCGCTCGACCCGCGCCTGCCCGCGGGCGAGATCGTCGCCGAGCCGCTGCGCAACTTCGCCGGCATGACGGCGGCCGGCCGGCGCGAGCGGGTGCAGTGGCTGTTCGCCCGCGTCGGCCTGCGCCCCGAATCGGCGGCCAAGTTTCCGCACGAGTTCTCCGGCGGGCAGCGGCAGCGCCTCGGCATCGCTCGCGCGCTGGCGCTGAACCCGAAGCTGATCGTCTGCGACGAGCCCGTCTCGGCCCTCGACGTCTCGGTCCAGGCGCAGGTGGTGAACCTGCTGATGGACCTGCAGGCCGAGCTCGGCATCGCCTACCTGTTCGTCGCCCACGACCTGGCGGTGGTGCGGCACATCAGCCACCGCGTCGCCGTGATGTACCTCGGGCAGATGGTGGAGGTGGCGGACCGCGATACCCTCTTCGCCACCCCGCGCCATCCGTACACAGAGATCCTGCTCTCGGCCGTGCCGGTGCCGAACCCGCGCATCAGGCCGCAGCGCATGCTGCTCCAGGGCGACCCGCCGAGCCCCGCCAACCCGCCGCCGGGCTGCCGCTTCCACACCCGCTGCCCGCTGGCGCAGGCCGTCTGCCGCGAGGAGCGTCCGCCGCTCACGCCGCGCGAGGCGGGCGCCGGCACGCAATGGGTGGCCTGCCATTTCCGCTGAACGAACGCCCCCTGTCTCGACGAGGACCTGCATGAGCACGACCCCCACTTTCGACCTGCTGATCCGCGGCGGCACCGTCATCGACGGCACCAGGGCGCCGCGCTTCGACGCCGATGTCGGCGTCAAGGACGGCCGCATCGCCGCGATCGGCGACCTCGCCGGCGCGAACGCCACGCGCACGATCGACGCCGCCGGCCTGATCGTCGCCCCCGGCTTCATCGACGCGCATACCCACGACGACCAGGCGCTGTTCGCCCAGCCCGACATGGCGTTCAAGGTCTCGCAGGGCGTGACGACGGTGGTCGCCGGCAACTGCGGCATCAGCGCCGCGCCGCTGAAGAAGGGCATGAAGCTGCCGATGCCGCTCGACCTGCTCGACGTGCCCGACGCCGAGCGCCACGCCACTTTCGCCGGCTGGATCGCGGCGCTGCGCGCGCGGCCCGCCGCGACCAACGTCGCCGCGCTCGTCGGCCACTCGACGCTGCGCGCCGCGACCATGGACTCGCTCGACCGCGAGGCGAACGCCGAGGAGATCGCGGCGATGCAGGCGCTGCTGGTCGAGGCGCTCGAGGCCGGCGCGATCGGCCTCTCGACCGGCACCTTCTATCCGCCCGCGGTGAAGGCGAGCACGGAGGAGATCGTCGAGGTCGGGCGGCCGCTCGCGGCGCATGGCGGCCTCTATGTCACGCACATGCGGGACGAGTCGTCGAAGGTGATGGAGGCATTGGACGAGACGTTCCGCATCGGCCGCGCGCTGGGCATTGCGGTCGTGGTCTCGCACCACAAGGTGCAGAACAAGCCGAACTTCGGCCGCTCGACCGAGACCCTCGCCTTCATCCGCGAGACGATGAAGGCGCAGCAGGTCTGCCTCGATTGCTACCCCTACACGGCAGGCTCGACCATGATCCGCACCGACCGCGGCATGCTCGACGGCCGGGTGCTCATCGCCTCGAGCACGCCGCATCCCGAATGCGCCGGGCGAGACCTCGGCGACATCGCCGCCGAGTGGGGCGTGGCCGAGAGCGAGGCGGCGCGGCGCATGCAGCCCGGCACCGCCATCTACTTCCTGATGGACGAGCCCGACGTGCAGCGCATCCTCTCGTTCGACGAGACCATGATCGGCTCCGACGGCATTCCCAGCGGCGACAAGCCGCATCCGCGCCTCTGGGGCACGTTCCCGCGCGTGCTCGGCCACTACAGCCGCGAGCTGGGCCTGTTTCCGCTCGAGACCGCGGTCTGGAAGATGACCGGGCTCACGGCGCGCAACTTCGGCCTCGCCGACCGCGGCACCGTCGCCGTCGGCCAGCAGGCCGACCTGGTGCTGTTCGACGCGGCGACCATCCGCGACGCGGCGACGTACGAAGCGCCGACGACGCCAGCCGTTGGCATCCACGCGGTCGTCGTCAACGGCGGCGTCGCCTGGGAAGGCGGGCGCTCGACCGGTGTGCGCCGCGGCCAGGTGCTGAAGCGAACGCCTGCGGCCGCGCGGGCGGGAGCTGCGGCATGAGCGCCCTTGCCGCCATCCGCCGCTACCCGACGCCGCTGCCGGTGCCGTTCTCGAAGGCGGTGCGGGCCGGCGACTTCCTGTTCCTCTCCGGCGTGCTGGCGATGGACGCGCAGGCGAACATCGTCGCAGGCGACGTGCAGGCGCAGACGAAGCTGGTGCTCGAGCGCATCGCCGCCACGCTCGAGGAATGCGGCGCGTCGATGGCGCAGGTGGTGCGGGCGACGATCTGGCTCGCCGACCTGGGCGACTTCGGCGCGTTCAACGCCGAGTACGCGAAGCACTTCGGCGGCGGGCTGCCGGCACGCTCGTGCGTGCAGGCGGTGCTCTACAAGGGCGCGAAGGTCGAGATCGAGGTCCAGGCCTTCGTGCGCGAGGACAACCCGAGCGACGGCGCCTAGGCGATCAGGACGGCACCCACCCCTTGATCGCGTTGGCTCGCGCCGCGCAGGTCACCCTGCCGCTGGCGTCGGCGGCGGGCAGGCGCCGGCGCACGCCCTCCTTCAGGCGCGCCAGCTCGTCGGCCGGCATGGCGGCGAGGCGTGGAAGCAGGCGCGGACCGGTCCGGGCGATGGCCCAGAAGGTCTCGAAGTCGTCGTAGCTGCGCTGCACCTCGATCACGCTCGTCTCGATCCGCACCAGGCCGGCGCCGTGCCAGAGGGCGCGCGAGGCGTCGAGGCCCGCGGCCTCCACGCTGGGCGGCCAGAGCGCGGCGACGCCGAGCGCGGCCATCTCCTCCTGCAGGGCGGCGAACGGAAAGCCGCCGCCGAGGATGTCCCACGAATAGGCCGAGACGCTGCCGCCTGGCTTCACCACCCGCGCCATCTCGGTCACGGCCCGGGCCGGCTCGGGCACGAAGAAGATCACCAGCGCCATCACCGCCGCGTCGAACGTGGCGTCGGCCCAGGGCAGGGCCATGGCGTCGCCGACGCGGAACTCGGCCGGCGCCCCCGCGGCCAGGCGGCTCCGGGCGAAGGCGAGCTGCTCCGGCGAGGGGTCGATGCCCTGCACCTCGAGCGCCGCGCAGCGCTCGAGCAGCATCTCGGAGAAGGCGCCGTTGCCGCAGCCCACGTCGACCCAGCGCAGGCCGGGCGCGGGCCCGAGCCACTGCAGGAAAGTGTCGCCGGCGAGCCGGCTCCACTTGCCCATGAACTCCTCGTAGGCGGCGCCGTCGTCGAAGCGGATCTCGGGTTTGTCCATGCCGAGAGCTTACGGCTTGATCTTGCTGCTGTACTGGTTGGTGAACACATCGGCCAGGACCAGGGGCTTTTCCGGCTTCGCGTTGGCGAACGTGATATCGATGGTCTTCTGCATCAGCTCGGGCTCGATCCAGCCGAGGCCGTGCCTGGCCGAGCGCTCGGTCACGCACAGGTCCATGATCTGCGGCATGGTCGCGAGCAGGGTCGGGCCGTCGAGCCCGGGCACCGCCTCCACCATCGCGTCGATCGCCGCGGCGGGGTTGGCCTTGGCGTCGCGCCAGCCCTTGTGGGTGGCGCGCAGGAATTTCTCGATCAGCTTCGGGTTCTTCTTGATCAGCTCGTTGTTGACGAAGTAGGTGTGGCCGTAGATCGGCAGGCCGAAGTCGGCCCACAGCATGTGGCCGACCTCGCCCTTGCCCAGCACCTTTTCCCAGATCGCGTAGCTGGTGTACAGGTCGAACGCGCCGTCCACCTCGCCGGCGGCGACGATCGCCTGCTTGCCCTCGGGCTTGATGTTCACCAGCGTCACCGCATTCGGGTCGACGCCGTTGAGCGCGGCGAACGCGGGCCAGAGCACGCGGTGCGAATCGGCCGGCGGCACCGCGATCTTCTTGCCCACCAGGTCCTTCGGCGTCTTGATGGCCGCGTTCTTGCGGAAGAACAGGTTGTTGCCCGCCTTGTCGTACACCACCGCCACCATCTTCAGGTTGGCGCCCTTGCTGATGGCGGTGAGCACGGTGGGCGCGTCGGAGATGCCGACGTCGGCCTGGCCGAGATCGATCTTCTTGGCGCTGTCGGCCGAGCCGCTGCCGCGCAGCACGGTCAGCTCGATGCCTTCTTCCTTGAAGTAGCCCTTCTTCATCGCCAGGTAGATCGGCGCGTGGTCGGCGAGCTGGAACCAGTTGAGCTGCAGCTGCATCTTTTCCTGCGCCACGGCGGGGAGGGCCAGCACCAGCGCCAGGCCGGCGGCAACGCGGCGCAGCACGGCAAAAGAGTCTTTCTTGTTCAAGGTTCGTCTCCAGTAGTTGCTCAATTGGTCGTGCCTTCCCGGTTCGCCCATGGCGCAACGATGTGCTCGACGGCCACGACCAAGCCGTACAAGACCAGACCCAAGGCCGAGATCAGTGTGAGCGAAGCGAAGATGGGAGCGGTTTCCATCGTCACGCCGCTGGTGATGATGAGCGAGCCCAGGCCCTTCTCCGAGGCCACGAACTCGCCCACCAGCGCGCCGATGACGCTCATCGTCGCATTCAGCTTCAGTCCCACGAAGATGTAGGGCACCGCGTTCGGGATGCGGATCTTCTTCAGCACCTGCCAGCGCCCGGCCTTGAGCGTGCGCACCAGGTCGAGCATCTCTGGCTCGGCGCTGGCCAGGCCGACGGCGGTGTTCACCACCATCGGAAAGAACGCGATGGTGGTGCCGATCACGATGTTCGGCCAGATGCCGTAGCCCATCCACACCACGAACAGCGGCGCCAGCGCGATCTTCGGCAGCGTGTTGAACAGGATCAGCACCGGCATCACGGTGCGCAGCAGCAGGTCGTTCCAGACGATCACGATCGCCAGCAGCACGCCCAGAACAGCCGAGAGCGCGAACGCGCCCAGCACGGCGTAGAGGGTCGCCAGCAGGTTCGCCGTCCACTTGTAGTTCGGGTTGGCGAGCGCGCGCAAGGCGGCCAGGGGCGTGGGCAGGATGTACTCCTTGACGCCCAGCGCCATCACCACGACCTGCCAGAGCACCAGCAAGCCGAGGATCACCAGGATGCTGGGCAGGTAGTAGACGAACGCATTGCCGAAACGCTGCGCGAAAGTCGCCTCGGCAGCTACAACGTCCGGGAGAGGCTTGATGATGCTCATGGTGTCCTCATCGGCCGCATCGAGGTCCAGTCGGGCGCGGCGCCGCTGGCGAAGCCCGGGCCGCCCAGCGAGCCGATCGCCAGCTCGCCTTCGCGGATGCGCACGCGCACCGCTCCCGAGCTGCGCTCGTAGAGGTCGGGGTGGGCCTCGAGGAAGCGCTGCTGCTCTGCCGGCGAGTGGTCGGCCATGCCGTTGACGTAGTGGTGGCCGTTGCGCTCGACGTGGCGGATGCCGAGCAGCGACACCAGGGCCAGGTCCTGCTGCAGGCCGAGGCCGGCCTGGATCGTCAGGTCCTCGGCGCTCATCAGGTAGCGGCCGGGCGCTTCGCGGTTCCACGCGTCGCAGCGCGCGGCGTTGATCAGCGACTTGTAGATGCCCTTGCAGGTCTTCGACGAAACGCCGCGGTAGCCCATGGCCTTCGCGCGCACGAAGGCGTCGAGCGCGTCGTCGGACTCGTCGATGATCACCGGCGTCTCTGCCGAGAGCGCGCTCACGTCGCGCGCCAGCGCGGTCTGCCGCTTGATCGGCTGCTCGACGAAGGCCACGCCCGCGCAGAGGCGCTGCAGGCGCGGATCGTCGTGCATGCCGCGCCAGAGCCGCAGCACGCCCTCGATGTCGTCGTACTGTTCGTTGCCGTCGAGGCTGCAGGCGTAGGCGCCTTCGATGCGGCCGAGCACGGCGGCGATGCGCGCGAGCCGCTCCACGTCGGCGGCGACGTCGCCCGCGACCTTCAGCTTGAACCAGCGCTGGCCGTAGGTGGCGACGACCTCCTCGAGGGTCTCCGGCAGGCCGTCGCCGACGCGCTCGGCCTGGTCGGCGCGCGTGATCGGGTCGACCAGGCCCACGGTGTGGCGGGCGGCGATGCTCGCGGCGGGTTTCAGGCGGGCGAGGAAGGCGTCGAAGTCGAAGCCGGCGAGGTCGGGGCAGAGGTCGGTCGCCGCCAGGCCCACGCCGTTGCGCGCAACGAGCGCGTGGAAGGGCTCGCCGAGGGCACGGCCCAGCGCGTCGAGCGCGGCCCGGTCGAGCAGGGCGGGGCCGTAGAGCGCGACCAGCGAGTTGAGCCCACGCGCGGCGGCGCGCTCGATCTGCGCCGGATAGTGGCGGATGAAGCGGCCGAAGCCGGTGTCGGCGCTGCCGTCGAGATACAGCGTCCGGGCGATGCCGAGCGCGGCACGGAGCTGCTCGAAGTTGTCTTCGTTGCTGAGGGCGGGGTTCTTGTCGAACCACTTCGGCGCCAGCAGCTCCGCGGCCATGCCTTCGCCGCTGCGCCCGTCGGCGAGGCGGATGCGCACCCGGGCAAAGGCCTGCGGCGCGCGGGTCAGCGTGACCACGCCGAAGCGGAACGGCATGCGCAGGACGACGTCGCGCTCGAACAGGTCGACCGCTTCGATCGTGAAACGTGGCGCCGGCGCGTTCATTGGTGCACCCTACGGCCTTCGGCCGGTCCCGCCAAGCGGGAGTGAGCCCCTTCGGGCGGCCGGGCGGGGCTCATTCCATGCCCAGCAGCT
>JANMCC010000239.1:0-17394 GCA_031360885.1 Burkholderiales bacterium
CGGTGCGCGCGCGCATGGCCGAGCGCTACCGCGCGTTGCAGGTCGGGCCGGCGGCGCTGGACCTCGACGTGGGCCCGGTGATCTCGCAGCGGCAGAAGGTCGTGATCGAGCACTACCTCGGCCTGGCGCGCGACGACGGCCTGGTCATTGCCGCCGAAGGGCGCATCGTCGACGGCGCGCCGCGCGGCGGCCACTACGTGCGGCCGGCGCTGATCGACGACGTCCCGGCCGACCACGCGCTGGCGCAGGAGGAGATCTTCGGTCCGGTGCAGGTGCTGATCGCCTTCGACGGCGAAGCCGAGGCCCTGGCCATCGCCAACGGCACGAAGTACGGCCTGGTGGCGGGCGTCTGGACCCGCGACGGCGCTCGGCAGATGCGGATGGCGCGGGCGCTACGCTGCGGCCAGGTGTTCATCAACAACTACGGCGCCGGCGGCGGCATCGAGCTGCCGTTCGGCGGCGTCAGGCACTCGGGCCACGGCCGCGAGAAGGGCTTCGAGGCCCTGTACGGCTTCTCGGCGCTGAAGACCATCGCCATCCATCACGGCTAGTCAAGGGAGACAGGACCATGCGGCTCGCAGGCAGGATCGCGATCGTTACCGGCGCGGCGTCGGGGTTCGGCGAAGGCATCGCCAGGAAGTTCGTCGCCGAGGGCGCCAAGGTGATCGTCGCCGACCGCGACGCGGCGGGCGCGGCGCGGGTCGACGCGATGCTCGGCGACTCGGCCTTCGGCATCCGCGCCGACGTGACGAAGGCCGCCGACGTGAAGGCGATGGTCGAGGCCGCGCACCAGCGCTTCGGCGGGCTCGACATCCTGGTCAACAACGCCGGCATGGGCCACCTGCCGCAGCCGCTCGAGGAGCTGGCCGAGGAGAGCTTCGACCGCATCCTCGAGCTCAACGTCAAGGCGATCTATCTCGCCGCGAAGGAGGTCGTGCCGCGCTTCAAGGCACAGAAGCGCGGCGTCATCCTCAACGTCGCCAGCACCGCCGGCGTGAGCCCCCGGCCGCGCCTGTGCTGGTACAACGCGAGCAAGGGCTGGGTCATCACCGCGACCCGGGCGATGGCGGTCGAGCTGGCGCCGTTCGGCATCCGCGTCGTCGCGCTGAACCCGGTGGCGGGCGAAACGCCGATGCTCAGGACCTTCATGGGCGAGGACACGCCCGAGATGCGCGCCAAGTTCCTCTCGACGATTCCGATCGGCCGCTTCTCGACGCCCGAGGACCTGGGCAACGCCGCCTGCTTTCTCTGCAGCGACGAGGCGTCGATGATCACCGGCGTGGCGATGGAGGTCGACGGCGGCCGCTGCATCTGAAGGTGGCGGCCCGCGCGCCCCGGGCCGCGAAGTCCTCGTGGCGCACGCTCAGAAGCTCGTCGCCAGCATGAAGGCGACGGCCACCGCCATCACGCCCGTGGCCGCCCAGCCGAGGAAGCGGTGGCGCGGGCTGATGGTGTGCGTGCCCATCAGCCGCTTCGACTGGCCGATCAGCATCAGCACCGTCATGATCGGCACCGAGATCACGCCGTTGACCACGGCGCTCCAGACCAGCGCCTTGATCGGGTCGAGCTCGAAGATGCCCATCGCCGCGCCGATGGCGGTGGCGGCGATGATGATGGAGTAGAAGCCGCGCGCCTGGCGAAAGCCGTGCGAGAGCCCGGCGCGCCAGCCGAAGAGCTCGCTCACGGCATAGGCCGCCGAGCCGGCCAGCACCGGCACGGCGAGCAGCCCGGTGCCGACGATGCCCATCGCGAACACGGCGAACGCGAACTCGCCGGCGACCGGGCGCAGGGCCTCGGCCGCCTGCGCCGAGGTCTGGATCTGCGTGACGCCGTGCTCGTTCAGCGTCACCGCCGTGGCGACGACGATGCACAGCGCGATCAGGTTCGAGAAGGTCATGCCGACGACGGTGTCCTGCTTGATGCGCGACAGGTGCTCGGCCACGTACTCGGGATGCTTGCGGAGCTCGCGCGCATGAGGGCGGCGGTGGCCGTCCTCGACTTCCTGCGAGGCCTGCCAGAAGAACAGGTACGGGCTGATGGTCGTGCCGAGGACGGCGACGACCATGGCCGCGTAGCTCTTCGCCGAGACGTCCGCCGGCAGATGCTTCCAGGGCTGCAGCGATTCGGCGATGGTGCGCTGCCACGGCACCGAGACGGCGAGGATCACCGCGACATAGGCGAACAGGGCGAGCGTCAGCCACTTGAGGACGCGCACGCTGCGTTCGTACGAGAACCCGATCTGGGTGCCGATGCAGAGCGCGCCGAAGCCGATCACGTAGAGCGGCTGCATCCCTCCGGCCAGCAGCTTGACCGCTTCGGCCATCGCCGCCAGGTCGGCGGCGATGTTGATCGTGTTGGCGACGACGAGCAGCGCGACCAGCGCCAGCGTCAGCCCGCGCGGGCACATCTTGCCGATGTTCGCGGCGAGGCCTTCGCCGGTGACGAAGCCGATGCGCGCCGAGAGCATCTGGATGCCGATCATCAGCGGCATCGTCAGGAACAGCGTCCAGACCAGCGAGAAGCGGAACTGCGCCCCGGCCTGCGAATAGGTGGCGATGCCGCTCGGATCGTCGTCGGCCGCGCCGGTGATCAGGCCCGGGCCGAGCCGGCTGGTGAAGCTCCCGGCATCCTTCTCCGGCGGGTCGCCGCGCTTGTTCGGCGGCGCGGCCTCAGTCTTCGGCGAGCGCTTCATCCACCACCTCCACCCAGTGGCGGACGGCAAGCGCCGTGCCGCTCTGCAGGTGCTGGATGCAGCCGATGTTGGCCGAGACGATGGTCTCGGGGTCGAGCGCGGCGAGGTGGCCGAGCTTCCTGTCGCGAAGCGGCATCGCCAGCTCGGGATGCAGCACCGAGTAGGTTCCGGCCGAGCCGCAGCACAGGTGCGCCTCGTTCAGCGCCACCTCGACCGGGAAGCCGAGCGCGCGCAGATGCGTCTCTACGCCTCCGCGCAGCTTCTGTCCGTGCTGCAGCGTGCACGGTGGATGGAAGGCGAGCCGGCGCCGCTTCGTCTTCGCCGACAGCTTCTTTGCCAGCGTCGGCGCGATGTCGGGCAACAGCTCCGAGAGGTCGCGCGTCAGGTCGGCGATCCGGTTGGCCTTGTCGGCATAGGCCGGATCGAGGCGGAGCGAATGGCCGTACTCCTTCTCCGTGACGCCGCAGCCCGAGGCGTTCATGACGATCGCCTCGACACCGCCGGTCGACACCAGCGGCCACCAGGCGTCGATGTTGCGGCGCATGCGCTCGAGCGCGCCTTCCGGGTCGCCGCCGTGCAGGTGGATCGCGCCGCAGCAGCCGGCGTCGGCGGCGACCAGGGTCTGGATGCCGGCGGCGTCGAGCACGCGCGCGGTCGCGCTGTTGATGTTCGGCGCCATCGCCGGCTGCACGCAGCCGAGCAGCAGCAGCACCTTGCGCGGATGCACGCGCTGCGGCCAGCGGTGCGCACCGGCCGGCGCCGGCGGCGGCACCTTCGCCTTCAGCGCCGCGGGCAGCAGGCCGCGCACCAGTTGCCCGGCCTTCAGCGCCGGCTTGAAGAGCGGCGAGGTCAGGCCGCTTTTCAGCGCCTCGCGCAGCATCCGCTCGCCCGCCGGCCGCGGCACGCGCTCGTCGACGATGCGCCGGCCGATCTCGACCAGGTTGCCGTACTGCACGCCCGAGGGGCAGGTGGTCTCGCAGTTGCGGCAGGTGAGGCAGCGGTCGAGATGAAGCTGGGTCGAGCGCGTCGGCGCGTGGCCCTCGAGCACCTGCTTGATCAGGTAGATGCGGCCGCGCGGGCCGTCGAGCTCGTCGCCGAGCAGCTGGTAGGTCGGGCAGGTCGCGGTGCAGAAGCCGCAGTGCACGCACTTCCTCAGGATGGCGTCGGCCTCGACGCCTTCCGGCGTGGCGGCGAACTCTGGAGTCAGGGCGGTCTGCATGCGTCGGGTGCGTCCGGCTCAGAGGCCGGGGTAGAGGCGGCCGGGATTGAGGATGCCGTTCGGATCGAAGGCGCGTTTCAGCCGCTCGTGGATCGCACGCAGCGCCGGCGCGAGCGGGGCGAACACGCCGGCCGACTTGTCGCGGCCGCGAAACAGCGTGGCGTGCCCGCCGACGCTCGCCGCGGCCTCGCGGATCAGCGCCGCGGGCAGCGAGGTGGCGAGCCAGCGCTGGCCGCCGTGCCACTCGATCAGCTCGTCGCCGGCGAGGCCGAGCAGCGGCGCCGTCGGCGGCAGCGAGAGGCGCCAGAGGGCGCCGTCCTGGTGCTCGATCGTCTCGTTGGCGGCGAGGAAGAACTCGTCGCGGTGGTCGCGCAGGCCTTGCCAGAAGGGGCCGGCGGCGACCGCCGGGATCTCGTCGCCGCCGAGCTGGCGGCCCGCCTCGTCCACCGCGGCCGCGGAGCCGCGCAGGCGCAGCACCAGGTTGCCGTTCCACCAGGCGCTGGCGTCGAGCGGCAAGGGCTCGGCGCCCCAGGCGTGGAGCGCGGCCAGGGCCTGGGCCGGCTTCATGTCGAAGCGCAGCGTGGTCTCGGCCTGGGCCTTCGGCAGCACCTTCAGCGAAGCCTGGACGACGATGCCGAGCGTGCCCAGCGAGCCGGCGATCACGCGCGAGACGTCGTAGCCGGCGACGTTCTTGATCACCTTGCCGCCGAAATGCATCAGCTCGCCGCTGCCCGAAAGCAGGGAGACGCCGAGCAGGTGGTCGCGCAGCGACCCGGCGCGCGCCCGCGCCGGGCCGGAGAGGCCGGCGGCGACCATGCCGCCGACGGTCGAGGCGGGGCCGAAGTGCGGCGGCTCGAACGCCAGGCACTGGCCGTGCGCGGCGAGCTGCGCCTCGAGCGCGGCGACGCTCATGCCGGCGGGCGCGGTGACGACGAGCTCGGTCGGCTCGTGCTCGGCGGGGCCGTCGAGGCCGCGCAGGTCGAGCCCGTCGCCGCGCGGCGGCTCGCCGTAGAAGTCCTTGCTGCCGCCGCCGCGCAGGCGCAAGGGCCGGCGCGAGGCGTTGGCGTCGCGCAGGCGCTCGACCAGCGCGGAGAGGGCGGGCGCGACGACGACGCTCAAAACCGGGGCAGGTCGGCGAACGCGACCAGGCCGCGCTTGACGTGCATCTTCCCGTACTCGGCGCAGCGCACCAGGGTCGGGATCACCTTGCCCGGGTTGAGCAGGCCGGCCGGATCGAAGGCGCGCTTGACGGCGAACATCTGCTCGCGCTCGGCGGCGGAGAACTGCACGCACATCGACGAGAGCTTCTCGACGCCGACGCCGTGCTCTCCCGTCACCGTGCCGCCCATCGCCACGCTCAGGTCGAGGATCTCGGCGCCGAAGGCCTCGGCGCGGTGCAGCTGGTCGCTGTCGTTGGCGTCGAACAGGATCAAGGGATGCAGGTTGCCGTCGCCGGCGTGAAAGACGTTGGCGCAGCGCAGGCCGTGGCGCGTCGTCATGTCGGCGATCGCGATCAGCATGTCGGCCAGGCGCTTGCGCGGAATGGTCGAGTCCATGCACATGTAGTCGGGGCTGATCCGGCCGCTCGCCGGGAACGCGTTCTTGCGTCCGCTCCAGAAGCGCAGGCGCTCGGCTTCGTTGGCGCTCGCGGCCAGCCGGGTCGCGCCCGACGCCTCGAGCACCTCGATCATGCGGGCGATCTCGTGCTCGACCTCGGCGGCGGTGCCGTCGCTCTCGCAGAGCAGGATCGCCGCGGCGTCGAGGTCGTAGCCGGCGTGGACGAAGCCTTCGACCGCGGCGGTCATCGGCCCGTCCATCATCTCCAGGCCGGCCGGAATGATGCCGGCGGCGATGATCGCCGCGACCGCGTCGCCGGCCTTCCTGATGTCGTCGAAGCTCGCCAGGATGCAGCGCGCCGTCTGCGGCTTCGGCAGCAGCTTGACCGTGACCTCGACGATCACCGCGAGCATGCCTTCGCTGCCGACTACGAGCGTGAGCAGGTCGAGGCCGGGCGCGTCGAGCGCGTCGCCGCCGAACTCGACCGGCTCGCCCTCGGCGGTGAAGCCGCGCACCTTGAGCACGTTGTGCAGTGTCAGACCGTACTTCAGGCAGTGCACCCCGCCCGAGTTCTCGGCGACGTTGCCGCCGATGGTGCAGGCGATCTGGCTGCTCGGATCGGGCGCGTAGAACAGCCCATAGGGCGCCGCGGCCTCGCTGATCGCCAGGTTGCGCACGCCGCATTGCACCGTCGCCGTCCGGGCGACCCGGTCGATGGCGACGATGCGGTTGAACTTGGCCAGGCTCAGCGTCACGCCGAGCGCGTTCGGCAAGGCGCCGCCGGAAAGGCCCGTGCCGGCGCCGCGCGCCACCACCGGCACCTCGAGGCGGTGGCAGATCGCCAGCGCCGCGGCGACCTGCGCCTCGCTCTCGGGCAGGGCGACGACCAGCGGCTGCTCGCGGTAGGCGGTGAGCCCGTCGCACTCGTAGGGAATCGTGTCCTCGCGCTGCCAGAGCAGGGCGTGCGCCGGCAGCGCCGCGCCGAGCGCGGCAACGACCTCGGCCTGGCGGCGCGACCGTTCCGCCGCAGCCGGCGCGGCGGCGGCGAGCACGGTGGCTTCGGGCGCGGCGGCGTTCATCGGTTCGCGGCGAGGGCTCGGGTCGAACGGTGCCCGGAGTGGCTAGCGCTTGGTGGCGCTGCGCTTCCTGGCCGCCTTCGGCCGCGTCAGGGCCTTGCCGGCCCCCGCCGCGGCGCCGAGCGCGGCGGCCCCGGCCGCGGTGGCGGCCTTCATCGGCGCGCTCGCCGCCGACTTGAAGCCCGCGGCGGCGCTGTCGAGCGACTGCTTGAGCATGTTGCCCGCGAGGGTCTTGGCCGCGTCGGTGGCGCTGTCCTTCATCGCCGTGGTCGCGAGCTGGGCGAACTGGCTGGAGAGCGCGCCCCACCATTGCATCGGGTCGACCACGCCGCCGGGAACCGGCTGGGCCGGGCGCGCCTTGGCCGCCGCCTTGGCCGCCGATCCGGCGGGCGCGGCTTCCGCCGGGGCCTTCAGCTTCAGCGAATCGCGCAGGTCGCCCATCTGCACGTTCATCGTCTTCAGGGTCGAGAGCGTCATCTTCTGCACCTCGAGCGCCTGGATCGTCGTCGCCAGCATGCGCGCGTTCTGCTCGAGCCAGAACTGCACCGTGCGCAACTCGCTGATCCGCTTCTCGAGCTCCTCGGGATCGAGCGTCGGCGCGACCCACTGGCCGATGCCGGGGATCGCCGCCCCGGCGCCCTTGACCAGGTTCTGCAGGAAATCGAAACCCGGGACCATCTTCGTGAAGCTGCTCGCGTCGGCCATGCTTGTCTCCTTGGGGAATTCTTGTCGTCGCCGCCGATTGTCGCCCCCCGGATGGGCTAGCGCGAGAGGCGTTCCAGGCGAGCCAGGTGGGCGTCGTCGGGCCGGTCGAGCGAGGTGTCGGCGGAGAGGATCCGCCAGGCCTGCGCGAAGTACGGCTTGGCCGCCTCTTCCTGGCGCTGGGCGAGCAGGTTCTCGCCGATCTCCTCGAAGACGTAGCCGTCGGGCGTGCCCGCGGCGCCCTGCTCTACTTCGAGGCGGCGCAGGATGGCCAGCGCTTCGTCGTGCCGGCCGAGCGAACGAAGCGTCCAGGCGATCATCCAGTGTGCGGCCCGGGTACGGCTCGCGTTGCCGATCCGCTCGCGCGCCGCGAGCGCGGTGCGAAAGCTCGCCAGCGCCTCCTCGTAGCGGCCGGCATCGTGCAGGGTCATGCCGATGTTGTTGGCGAGCGAGGCGTCCCAGTTGCGCGCCACCGGATCGCTCGATGCCGCCGCGACGGCGAGCGCCTTGCGGTTCCACTCCATCTGCGCCTCGGGCGCGGTCTCGACCAGCGCGACCATGTGCAGGGCATCGACCTCGAGCGCGTCGAGCCTGGCCGCGTGCGCACGGTCGACCGCCTCGACGAACAAGGGCCGGGCGCGGTCGGGCACCTTCGACGAGCGGAAGGTGCGGCCCTTCTCGAGCAGCCAGCGCACCCGCGGCTCGGCGCCCGCGCCGGCGAGCTGCGGCTCGATCGCGTCCAGCAGCGCGTGCGCCTCGGCAAAGCGCGAGCGCAGGCCGAAGGTGCGCGCGATCTGCGTCTGCAGGGTCACGGCGTCGTCGCCGCCGGGCCGCTCGGCGAGGGCGCGTCGGAAGGCCGCTTCCGAGGCGGCCGGATCGTCGAAATTCCAGTACGCAGAAACGTCCATCGCCCTCGCTCCGAGTGTGGTGGCGAGCCCGAGCGCCAGGGCGCAGGCGGCGCGGCGAACGCGGTGCTGCATCGCCGGCTCAGCGCGCGAAGTCGCCCTGCTCGACCTTGTAGCCGCGCTGGCGCAGCAGCACCGGCAGCCCCTTCGGGCCGATCATGTGCAGGCTGCCGACCGCGGCGAACACCTTCGTGCCGCCGGTGTGCAGGTTGTCGATCGCCGCCGCGAGCTGCGGGTTGCGGTCGTCGAGCATGCGCTTCATGGCGGCGCGCTCGGTCGCGGTGTCGACGCAGTTGCACCAGCTCTCGAAGCGCGAGAGCTCGGCGTAGTCGCCCTCGGTCCAGATCCGCGCCATGCGGTTGAGCATCGGCCGGGTCCGTCCGGATTCGAGGTCGTCGAGCCCGCTGCTCACGAAGTCGATCGTCTCGGCCTGCGAAGGCATCTGCAGCGCCTGCATCTGCAGCTCGGGCGTCTCGAGCGAGGCGACCGGCTTGCCGAACTCGCGCGCCAGGACCGCGAGCACCAGGTCGATCGCATTGCCCGGATCGAGGCCGTCGCGCCGCGCCGCCATGACGCTGAGCGAGGCGATCTGGAACTCGGGCGCGAACTTGGCGAAGGTCTCGGCATCGGCGCATTCCGCCTTCAGCTGGCGCTCGATCCGGCGCGTCAACGCAGGCGGCAGCGGCTCCCGGCGCTGCCCGCTGATGCTCGCCGCGAGCCGGCGCTGCACGTCCGGGTCGAGGATGTCGAGCTCGAGGGCCAGCGTGTCGCTCCTGCGCAGCGCGTCCAGCGTGACCGGTCCCGGAAACATCCACTCGGTGCGCGCCGCGTGGATCGTGCCGTAGAGGTAGGAGCTGCGTCCGTCCTTGGTCAACCGCCAGAGGAAGCCGTGGTCCTTGGCGCTGCGGATCCCGGCGTTCAGGCTTTCCGAGGTGAGCGAGACGGTGGCCGGCGGGCAGGCGGTGCCCGCGTCGGCGGCGTGGGCGGCAGCGAGCGGCAGGAGCGCGGCCAGCGCGCCGGCGACGAGCTCGCGGCAGGGAAGGAGGCGAGCGAGGAGGCGAGGCAGGAGGCGCATGGCAAAAGCTTACCGTGAGCCGGCGGCCGGACGCAGGTCGATTCGCAAAGCGCCGTCCTTCTGCTGCCAGTGCAGCCGGCCGAGAACGTCCATGCCGAGCAGCGGCGACTCCAGGCGCGGCAGGGCGACCATGCGCAGGCGCTCGGCGCGCACGCCGCCGTCGAGCTCGAGGTCGGCGCGCACCACCTGGCCGACGACCTCGCCGCCGGCCGTGCTCGAGCGCACCGTGCCTTCCGAGACCAGGCCGAGCGCGGTCGCGAGCTCGGCGGGGATGGCGACGCCGGTGGCGCCGGTGTCGACCAGGAACTCGACCCGCCGGCCGTTGAGCTTGCCGGTCCAGTGGTAGTGGCCGTCGTCGGCGCGGCGGATCTCGACCACGTCGCCCACGGCCGAGAAGGTGGCCTTCTTCGCCTCGCGCTGCTGCCACTGCAGGCCGAGGAAGACGGCGGTGCCGAGCAGCAACCAGACGGTCGCGAACTTGAGGCTGCGGGGCAGGTCGTCGCTCATCGACGCGAAGCGCTGGCGTCCGGATCAGGCCGCCGCGGCCACTTTCTGCTCGATCGCGCCGAACAGGCTCTGCCCGTCGGCGCCCTTCATCTCGATCCGGATCGTGTCGCCGAACTGCATGAACGGCGTCACCGGGCTGCCGCCCTCGATCGTCTCGATCGCCCGTTTCTCGGCGATGCAGGAATAGCCGCGCGCCCAGTCCTTGTTGCTGACCGTGCCGCTGCCGACGATCGAGCCGGCGCGGCAGTTGCGCGTCTTGCACAGGTGCGCGATGAGCTGTCCGAAGTGGAAGGTCATCTCCCCGCCGGCGTTGCACAGGCCCGCCCGCTTGCCGTTCCAGACGCTCTCGAGGTCGAGGTGGAGGCGCCCGCCGTGCCAGGCGTCGCCGAGCTCGTCGGGCGTGACCGCGACCGGGCTGAAGGCCGTCGCCGGCTTGCTCTGGAAGAAGCCGAAGCCCTTGGCCAGCTCGGCCGGGATCAGGTTGCGCAGGCTGACGTCGTTGGCGAGCATCACCAGGCGGATGCCGTCGATCGCCGCCTCCGGGCTCGTGCCCATCGCGATGTCGCCGGTGATCACGGCCACCTCGGCCTCGAAGTCGATGCCCCAGTCGGTGCTGTCGGCGACGATATCGTCGCACGGGCCGATGAAGTCGTCGCTGCCGCCCTGGTACATCAGGGGGTCGGTCCAGAAGCTGGCCGGCATCTCGGCGTTGCGCGCCCGCCGCACCAGCTCGACGTGGTTGACGAAGGCCGAGCCGTCGGCCCACTGGTAGGCCCGCGGCAGCGGCGCCATGCACTTGGCAGGCTCGAACGGGAAGGCGTGGCGGGCCTTTCCGGAGTGAAGGGTCGCGGCCAGGTCCTCGAGCTGGGGCGAGAGGAAGTTCCAGTCGTCCAGCACCTGCTGCAGGCGGCCGGCGATGCCGCTGGCATAGTGGGCCGTCGCGAGGTCGCGCGAGACGACCACGAGTTGGCCGTCGCGCGAGCCGTCTTTGTAGGTGGCAAGCTTCATGAATCGTGTTCCGAAAGGGCGCGGGCTGCGTTGAAGGCATTGTCTGTCGCCGCCAGGCTCTCTCCCCATAACCCGTGTCCGCGCGTCCTGCGATCCTCCTGCGCCCGACCCCGACCCGCTGGCGGTCGCGTCGCTCGGTGCCGCTCGGCCTGGTCGCGCTGGTGCTGCTGCTGCACGTCGGGGTGATCGGCTCCCTCGGAGAGATCGGGATCGGCGCCGGGGGCGAGCCTGCCCTGGCCGAGCCGATGGCGGTGCGGACGATCGAAGCGCTGCCTGCCGCGAGGGCGACCGAGACGGCGGCGTTCGACCCCGCCCCCTCCGTCGGTGCGGTGGCCCTGTCGACGGCCGCACCCGTCGCGGCGCCGCCGGCGTCCCCTGCCGAACGAGCCCCGGCGCTCACAAAAGCCAGTGCTCGCTTACTCAAGCAGAAAGAACCGCCAACCACCGTGTCGGAGCTGCCACCTGCGGAGCCGGCCTCGGTCGCGGCCGCGCCGCCGGCCGAGCTCGCGGTGGAGACCAGCGCCGCGGTGGAGCCGGGCACGCTGGCGGTGGCAGAGCGCGAGATCCAGGAAAGCGGAAGCGACGTCGGGATGATGACGGTCGCCCTGGCCACCCCGCGGGCCGAGCTCGCCAGCTTCCTGGCCGCCGGCGAGAAGCCGCCTCCGGTCTACCGCACGCTGCTGCCCGGAGCGGCGACCCTCGGCTACGAGCTGCGCCGCGGCCCCTTCCGCGGCGCCGGCGAGATCCGCTGGCGGCCCGCGGGCGACCGCTACGCGCTCCAGTTCGATGTCCGCCTGGCCGGGATCGCGCTGCTCTCGCAAAGCAGCCAGGGCGAGCTCGGCGCCCACGGCCTGGCCCCGGTGCGCTTCGTCGACCAGCGAGCCCGCAAGTCGGCGCGGGCCGCCAATTTCAGCCGCGACACCGGGGCGATCACCTTCTCGGGCTCGAGCAACCGCTGGCCGCTGTTCGCCGGTACCCAGGACCGGCTGAGCTGGATGATCCAGCTCGGCGGCATCGTCGCCGCCGATCCGGCGCTGGCGACCGGCGGCCGGATCTCGATGGTGCTGGTGAGCGCCCGCGGCGAGGCCGCGGTGCGCAGCGCCCGCTTCGCCGGCCTGGAGAACGCCGAGACCGCCGCGGGCAGCGTTGCCGCGCTCAAGTTCGTGGTCGACGGTCACTCGGCCTACGACGGCAGCTTCGAGATCTGGCTCGATCCGTCGCGCGGCTACCTGCCGGCGCGCGCCATTTCGCGCAACAGCTCGGGCGACGCCGAGTTCGAGCTGCTGCTGCAGCGCGCCGAGCCGTAGCGGACTACCGCCGGGCGCTGCCGGCCGACTTGCAATCGCTCCCGCCGGCCACAGCTACCGGGCAGGAGATCCTCGCCATGCACATGCTCTACAACTCGGACAGCTTCGCCGTCGTCGCCTTCGACATCCCGCACGCACCCGTGGCCGAAGGCGAGCCCGAGCCCGAGCCGCGCGGCGGCTTCGAGATCGTCGACAAGTTCGCGAAGAAAGACATCTTCCTCGAAGGCGCGGTCGCGGAAACCTTCAAGGCCGGCGCCATGGCGCTGATGGCCAGCCAGCCGAGCGAGGAAGACATCGACGAGTACATCGGCCGCTTCACCGCGGTGATGCAGCAGCCGCTCGTCCTGCACTGAGGCGCGAAGCCGGCCCTGCGGGCCTCAAGTTCCCGCGCTTCGTGTCGATATGAAACTGCGACGGCTGGCCACGAGCCCGCCGCCGGAGTCTTTATATCTTCGCGCGCAAAGGGTGCATGGCTGCCGAGCTGGTGATCAATTCAGGGGTGCCTTCGGCGATGCCGGGGGCGCTGATGCTGCTGCTCGCCCTCGCCGTCAGCTCCCTGGCGTCGTACGTGGCGCTCGATCTGGCGCGCCGGGTCCGGGTGCTGCACACCCGCACCGGGGCGCTCTGGCTGCTCGGCGCGGCGGCGGCGCTTTCGCTCGGCATCTGGTCCGGCCAGATCATCGGCACGGCCGCCGAGCCGCTGGCGTTTCCGATCGGCTACGACGGCCCGGCTTCGCTGCTCGCCTGGGCGGTGGCGCTGGCGGTCGGACTCGCCGGCTTCGGCGCCGTCAGCGGCCGGATCGCGACCCATGTTCGCGTCGGCCTCGGCGCCATTGCGCTCGGCACCGGAATGGTCGGGGCGCACGTCGTTTCCCTCAACTCCCTCGGCCTGCAGCCCGGGATCAACTGGCAGATGCTGCCGCTGGTGGCCGCCATTTCCGGCGCCTGCGGCGGCTGCATGATGGCGCTCGGCGCCTTCTTCCGCGGCGGCGACCGGAGCAAGCCGGCGACGGTGCCCTGGCAGGTGACCGCCGCCGTGGTGCTGGGCGCCACCCTGGTCGGCAGCCAGCAGCTCGTGACCGGCGCTGCCGGGCTGGCCGAGCAGTCGGCTTCGCTCAATGCCGAGCGGATCGCCTCGACCACGCTGGCCCTGTTCGCCTCGGTCGGCTCGATCGCCCTGCTGGTGGTCGGCCTGATCCTCTCGATCCTCGAGGCGGGCCTGCGCCGGTCGCTGCGCCGTGCCGAGACCGAGCTGCAACGCCGCTCGTTCCGCGACGGCCTGACCCGGCTGCCGAACCGCCTGATGTTCGATAGCCTGCTCGCCCAGTCGGTGCAGCAGGCCGACGCCAGCGACGAACGGATGGCGATGCTGTTCATCGACCTCGACGGCTTCAAGCCGGTCAACGAGTCGCTCGGCCACCACATGGGCGACCTGATGCTGCGCGAGATCGCGACCCGGCTGAAGCGCTTCGCCCGGCCCGACGACCGGGTGGCGCACCTCGGCGGCGACGAGTTCCTGATGCTGATCCGCGGCAACCCGAGCGAGGAAGACGCGGCGACCTTCGCCGACCGCATGCAGGGCCTGATCGGCGAGCCGTGCGAGATGAACGGCCGCGAGGCCGCGGTCTCGAGCTCGGTCGGCATCGCCATGTATCCCGAGCACGGCGCGATGTCGGACCTGATCGCCCACGCCGAAGCGGCGATGCGCGCCGCCAAGAGCGGCGGCGGCGCCTCGCACTGCTTCTTCGAGCCGCGCATGGTGAGCGGCGCGCGCGACCAGTTCGACCTGCTGCGCGACCTGCGCCGCGCCCTCGCCGAGGGCCAGCTGCACCTGATGTACCAGCCGAAGGTGCACGCGCCGAGCGGCGAGATCACCGGCGCCGAGGCGTTGATGCGCTGGGAGCACCCGCAGCGCGGGCCGGTGGCGCCAACGGTGTTCATCCCGATCGCCGAGCGCTTCGGCCTGATCGGCGCGATCGGCAACTGGCTGATCGACGAGGCCTGCCGCCAGGCCGGGCAGTGGCGCGACGAGGGCCTGCGCATGCGGGTCGCGATCAACCTCTCGGCGCACCAGCTGCGCCACGCCGATCTCGCCGACCGGATCGACGCGGCGCTCAAGCGCTACCGCATCAACCCGCAGCTCCTGACCTGCGAGATCACCGAATCGGTGGCGATGGAAGACGCGTCGAACGCGATCCGCATGGTCGAAAAGCTCAACGCGATGGGCGTCAACATCTCGATCGACGACTTCGGCACCGGCTATTCGAGCCTCGCCTACCTGAGGAAGCTGCGCGCCGGCGAGCTGAAGATCGACCGCAGCTTCGTCATGGACCTCGCGACCAGCGCCGACGCTCGCGCGGTGGTCGACGCGGTCGTCAAGCTGGCCCAGGCGCTCGGCCTCAAAGTCGTCGCCGAAGGCGTGGAGACCGAGGCGCAGCACGAGATCCTGCGCTCCTTCGGCTGCCACGAGCTGCAGGGCTTCCTGTTCGCCCGGCCGATGTCGGCGCTCGCGCTCTCGGCCTGGGCGATGGACGACGAGGGCACGCGCGGCATCGAGTTCCGCGACTCGCTCTACAAGGCGACGGCCGCCGGGGCGCTGCACTAGCGCCGCGGTCGTCCCCTGGGAAGCGCCGGTTGCAGGTGCTTCCTACAATCGAGGCATGAACACGCCGCCCTACACCCGTGCCGCGGCCCTGCCGCAGATCCTGAGGGAGCGCATCGTCATCCTCGACGGCGCGATGGGCACGATGATCCAGCGGCATCGCCTGTCCGAGGCCGACTACCGCGGCGAGCGCTTCAAGGACCATCCGAAGAGCCTGAAGGGCAACAACGACCTGCTGCAGATCACGCGGCCCGACGTCATCGCCGCGATCCACGACCAGTACCTCGCGGCCGGCGCCGACATCATCGAGACCAACACCTTCGGCGCCACTTCGGTGGCGCAGGCCGACTACGAGCTCGGCGCCTTCGCCCGCGAGATCAACGTCGCCGGCGCGCGGCTGGCGCGCGCGGCATGCGACCGCTTCAGCAGCGCCGACAAGCCCCGCTTCGTCGCCGGCGCGCTCGGGCCGACGCCCAAGACCGCGAGCATCAGCCCCGACGTCAACGACCCGGCCGCCCGCAACGTCACCTTCGCCGAGCTGCGCGCGGCCTACCGCGAGCAGGCCGAGGGCCTGCTCGAAGGCGGCTGCGACCTGTTCCTGGTCGAGACCATCTTCGACACCCTCAACGCCAAGGCGGCGATCTTCGCCCTCGACGAGCTGATGGAGGAAACCGGGGAGCGGCTGCCGGTGATCGTCTCCGGCACCGTGACCGACGCGTCGGGCCGCATCCTCTCGGGCCAGACGGTGCCCGCGTTCTGGCACAGCATCCGCCACGCCCGCCCGCTCGCCGTGGGCCTGAACTGCGCCCTCGGCGCGGCGCTGATGCGCCCCTACCTCGAGGAGCTCGCGAACATCGCCGGCGACACCTTCGTGAGCTGCTACCCGAATGCCGGCCTGCCCAACCCGATGAGCGAGACGGGCTTCGACGAGACGCCGGAGATCACCTCCGGCCTGCTCGAGGAGTTCGCGAGCGCGGGCTTCCTCAACATCGCGGGCGGCTGCTGCGGCACGACGCCCGAGCACATCGCCCGGATCGCCGAGCGCGTCGGCAAGTACCGGCCGCGCTGCGGCCACCGCGGCGCGCTGTTCGGCGAGCTGACGAGCGAGCTCGAAGCGGCATGACGGCCGTCGCCGCCGTGCCGGTGCCTCCGCTCAAGCTGTCCGGCCTCGAGCCGGTGCTGATCGGCGCCGGTTCCCTCTTCGTCAACATCGGCGAGCGAACCAACGTCACCGGTTCGAAGGCGTTCGCGCGACTGATCCTCAACGGCCAGTTCGAGGAGGCGCTGAGCGTCGCCCGCCAGCAGGTGGAGAACGGCGCCCAGGTCATCGACATCAACATGGACGAGGCGATGCTCGATTCGAAGGCGGCGATGGTCCGCTTCCTGAATCTGATCGCCGGCGAGCCCGAGATCGCGCGCGTGCCGATCATGATCGACAGCTCGAAGTGGGAGGTGATCGAGGCCGGCCTGCAGTGCATCCAGGGCAAGGGCATCGTCAACTCGATCTCGATGAAGGAAGGCGAGGACGCCTTCCGCCATCAGGCCAAGCTGGTGCGCCGCTACGGCGCCGCTGCGGTGGTGATGGCCTTCGACGAGCAGGGCCAGGCCGACACCTTCGCCCGGAAGACGCAGATCTGTGCACGCGCCTACCGGATCCTGGTCGACGAGGTCGGCTTCGCGCCCGAGGACATCATCTTCGATCCGAACATCTTCGCCATCGCCACCGGCATCGAGGAGCACGACAACTACGCGGTCGAGTTCATCGAGGCCACGCGCTGGATCAAGGCGAACCTGCCCGGCGCCAAGGTCTCGGGCGGCGTTTCCAACGTGAGCTTCTCGTTCCGCGGCAACGACCCGGTGAGGGAAGCCATCCACACCGTGTTCCTGTACCACGCGATCAAGGCGGGCATGGACATGGGGATCGTCAACGCCGGCATGGTGGGCGTCTACGACGACCTCGATCCCGAGCTGCGCGAGCGGGTCGAGGACGTGGTCCTCAACCGCAGGAAGGACGCGGGCGAGCGCCTGGTCGAGATCGCCGAGCGGGCCAAGGGCGCCGCCCGCGACGATTCGGCGCGCCTCGCCTGGCGCGGCACGCCCGAGCATCCGAAGACCGTGGCCGAAAGGCTGAGCCACGCGCTGGTGCACGGCATCACCGAGTTCATCGTCGAGGACACCGAGGCCGCCTGGCAGGTGATCCAGGCCGGGGGCGGCCGGCCGCTGCACGTCATCGAAGGGCCGCTGATGGCCGGCATGGACATCGTCGGCGACCTGTTCGGCCAGGGCAAGATGTTCCTGCCGCAGGTGGTGAAGTCGGCGCGGGTGATGAAGCAGGCGGTGGCCCACCTGCTGCCCTACATCGAGGCCGAGAAGCTCGCCCTGATCGAAGGGGGCGGCGAGGCCCGGGCGAAAGGCAAGATCGTCATCGCCACCGTCAAGGGCGACGTCCACGACATCGGCAAGAACATCGTCACCGTCGTCCTTCAGTGCAACAACTTCGAGGTCGTGAACATGGGCGTGATGGTGGCGTGCCAGGACATCCTGGCGCGCGCCAAGGTCGAGGGCGCCGACATCATCGGCCTCTCCGGCCTGATCACGCCGAGCCTCGAGGAGATGCAGCACGTCGCCTCGGAGATGCAGCGCGACGACTTCTTCCGCATCCGCAAGATTCCCCTGCTGATCGGCGGCGCCACCACGAGCCGGGTGCACACCGCGGTGAAGATCGCGCCGCACTACGAAGGCCC
>JANMCC010000245.1:0-24312 GCA_031360885.1 Burkholderiales bacterium
CCGGTGGCCGAGGCCAACATCGACGTCGACGTCATCATCCAGAACGTCTCGCACGACGGCCGCACCGACTTCTCGTTCACGGTGCACCGCAACGACTACGCGCGCACGATGGAGCTGATGAAGACCGCCGTGATCCCGAACACCGGCGCCGCCGGCCTGGTCGGCGACGACCGGATCTGCAAGGTCTCGATCGTCGGCATCGGCATGCGCTCGCACGTCGGCGTCGCCAGCAAGATGTTCGCGGCCCTGAGCGAGGAGGGCATCAACATCCAGATGATCACCACCAGCGAGATCAAGACCAGCGTCGTCATCGACGAGAAGTACATGGAGCTCGCGGTGCGCGCCCTGCACAAGGCCTTCGACCTGGAGCAGATGCCGGCGAGCGCCTGAGGCGTTCGGGGCGCGCAGGCGAGCCGGTAGAATCGATCCCCTGCGGAGCTGTGACCGAGTGGCCGAAGGTGCTCCCCTGCTAAGGGAGTATGTGGGCAAAACCTGCATCGAGGGTTCGAATCCCTCCGGCTCCGCCAAGCTAGCATATGAACGAAGCCCCGAAAGGGGCTTTTTTCATAGGTAAAGTGGCTGAAATTTCGTCCGCTGGACGCAGCGGCATTGCAGTTGCCTGCGACGTCGAGCTTCCACTCCACGCCAATCACGTCTCGTCAATCGCGGCGCCGCGCAGACGCAAGGCATTACCGATCACCGAGGCCGAGCTCAGGCTCATGGCCAATGCGGCGACCATGGGCGACAGCAGCCATCCGGTGAAGGGGTAGAGCGCTCCCGCAGCGAGCGGAATGCCGAGCGAGTTGTAGACGAAGGCAAAGGCCAAGTTCTGCTTCATGTTGGCCACGGTTGCAACCGACAGCGCGCGCGCCGTCGCGATGCCTCGCAGGTCGCCTTTGACGAGGGTGAGTTGGGCGCTGTTCATCGCCACGTCGGTGCCGGTGCCCATGGCGATGCCAACATCGGCGCGAGCCAAGGCCGGTGAATCGTTGATGCCATCTCCCGCCATCGCGACGACTCGACCTTCGGATTGCAGCTTCTCGACCAGTTTGAGTTTTTCTGCCGGCTTCACCTCGCCATGCACTTCCTCGATGCCCAGCCGCTTGCCCACTGCCTGCGCCGTGGTCAGGCCATCGCCCGTGGCCATCAAGACGCGGATCTTCGCCTTGCGAAGGGTCGCCAGTGCGTCGGCTGTGGTCGCCTTGACGGGATCCGATACCGCAACTATGCCGGCAAGCTTTGTGTCCACAGCCAGATGCATCACGCTTGCGCCTTCGGCGCGTAACGCCTCGGCCTGTGCATCCAAGGAGGCCACGTCGACGCCCAGCTGTGCCATCCAGGCCTGATTGCCCAGGCCAACCGCCTTGCCGGCCACGCTGCCGCGCACGCCGATCCCCGAGGAGGAGTCGAATTGTTCGGGCTTGTCCAGCGCAAACTTCTTCTCACGCGCCGCAGCCACGATCGCCGCGGCCAGGGGATGTTCGCTGCCCTGGTCGAGGCTGGCCGCCAGGCGCAGCACCTCATCCGGCTCGAAGCCATTCACACCGACCGCCTTCTCGAACGTCGGGCGGCCCTCGGTCAAGGTCCCGGTCTTGTCCACGATCAGCGTGTCGACCTTGCGCAGGTTCTCGATCGCTGCCGCGTCGCGGAACAGCACGCCATGGGTTGCTCCGCGGCCGGTGGCCACCATTATCGACATCGGCGTTGCCAAGCCCAGCGCGCAGGGGCAGGCGATGATCAGCACCGAAACCGCGTTGATCAGGCCGAAGACCCAGTTCGGCGCGGGCCCAAAGAGACCCCAACCAAAGAAGGTCAGCACCGCGGCCGTCACGACGCCGTAGACGAAGTAGCCGGCCACTGAGTCCGCCATGCGCTGCATCGGTGCGCGCGATCGCTGGGCGAGCGCGACCATCTGGACGATCTGGGACAACACGGTGGCCGAACCGACGTGCTCGGACTGCATCACCAGCGCGCCGCTGGTGTTGAGCGTGGCGCCGATCAGCTTGTCGCCGACGCGTTTGGTCACTGGCAGCGGCTCGCCGGTCAGCATCGACTCGTCCACCGCGCTGCTGCCCTCGACCACGACACCGTCGACCGGCACCTTCTCGCCCGGTCGCACGCGCAGCTTGTCGCCGACATGCACGTTGGCCAGCGGGATGTCCTCTTCCGAGCCATCCGACGCGATGCGCCGCGCCGTCTTGGGGGACAGGCCGAGCAGCGACTTGATCGCCGTCGACGTTTGCGAGCGCGCCTTCAGCTCCAGCAGTTGGCCCAGCAGCGTCAGCGAGATGATCACCGCTGCGGCCTCGAAGTACACCGACACACGACCCATCGAGACGAAGGAGTCCGGGAACACTTGCGGTGCCACAGTGGCCACCACGCTGTAGACGAAGGCCGAGCCGGTGCCCAGGCTGATCAACGTCCACATGTTGGGGCTGCGGTTCCAAACGGACTGTGCACCCCTGACGAAGAACGGCCAGCCAGCCCAGAGGATGACGGGCACCGACAGCGCGAATTCCAGCCAGCTCTGCGCGCCCATGGGCATCCAGCCCAACTGGTGGCCGAACATCGCCATCACCGCCACGATGACGGTCAGCGGCAGCGTCCACCAAAAGCGATGCGTGAAGTCAGCCAGCTCGGGGTTCTCTTCGTCGTCCAGGCTGGGCAGCACGGGCTCCAGCGTCATGCCGCACTTGGGACAGTTTCCCGGGTGATCCTGGCGGATCTCCGGATGCATTGGGCAGGTATAGATCGTGCCGGCAGCGGCACCGGCAGGAGTGGGCAGGGCAGGGGCTGCTTCAGGTGAAAGGTACTTCTGCGGCTGCGTCAGGAACTTCGTGCGGCAGCCGGCGCTGCAGAACCAGTAGGGCCGGCCGGCATGCTCAGCCTGGTGCGGGGAGTCCTTGGTGACCGTCATCCCGCAGACGGGATCCTTCAGCGCCTTGTCGGCCGAGACGGACGCAGGCTGCTCGCGATGCAGGTGGGTGGCACCAGCTTGTTCGCTGGCGTGGCCGCTGCGCTCGGCTTGGACGGGCCGGGCCATGAACTTGCCTCCTGTTTCGCGATCAGGTGCTCGCGATGCTCAGTGCCGAGCGAATCCGTTCGAGCCGAAGTCGCACCTCCTGTGCGACCGCTGCCACTTCGGGGTTGTCGGTCATCTGCAGCACGGCGACCGGGTCCATGAAACTGACGACGAGGTCTCCGTCCACTGCTTCGCGCACGACCACATTGCATGGCAGCAACAGCCCGATGTCGGGCTCGGCAGACAGCGCGCGGTGGGCCAGCGGCGGGTTGCACGCGCCGAGGATTCGGTACGGCGGGCCGTCAACTCCCAGCTTGGCTTTCATCGTCGCCTGGACGTCGATTTCAGTGAGGATGCCAAAACCTTCGGATTTCAGGGCTTCCGTGACCCGTGCCAAAGCCTGCGCGAAATCCTGCTTGGGCAGCGAGCAGTGGAATCCGTAGCCCGAGGATGCCGGTGAACGGGTCGCAGCGGACGCGCTGTTCATCGTGTCGTCCTCACTTGCCCATGGTGGCCGGCGGCATCCGGTCGGCCATCATGTCCATCATCGTCTGCATCATGGCCATGTGGTCGGTCATCTCCTGGTAGCGCTTGGCCACGTCGGCCGGGATGGCCTTGCCGTCGCCCATCCCGGCCATCGGTGCCGCGCCGCCTTGCGAACCCATCATGTCCATGCCACCCGCGCCGCTGCCGGCGTGCATGGCCTGCATTTCCTTCATCATCGCCATGCCGCCTTGCATGGCCTTCAAGTGATCGGCCATGAGGGCCTGGCGCTCTGCGGGCGTGACAGCGTTCAACATCTTCCGGTGCATCTCCTGCATTGCCTTCATGCGGGAATCCATCGCCGCGGTGGATCCAGCACCGCCCATGGCCATGGGTGCCATGCCGTTGGCAGCTGGTGCGGCAGCCGTGGTGCCGGGAATCGCGCAGGCGGTCGCCAGGGTGGCGACCGACAAGGCGATGAGGATGCGAATTGCGTGCATGTTGAACTCCTGACTGTTTTGGTTGCCGCTCGTTGCCCGGAGCCTGGCGGCCGAGGCGGAATCGGTATTCGGGCCCAGCAAACGAATTCGTATGCATGGATGCGGAAGGCTGAAACTAGAACCAATCTACCTCGGCGTCTGTGCGGCGCCGAACGTTGCGCAGCCCGTCTCGTACGCTGTTGCGCCTCCGAGTGCCTTCTCGTTCAAGCTTCGGCCGCTTGACATGGAGGCTACAAAGGAGAATGAGGTGAAGTCCACGTCGACGCCGGCGATCACCAGCCCGAGGTCCGCTGGCGCTCCGGCGCTCTTGAGGACACCATGACGGCGATCGGGTCGGTCGGCGAGATCGGGGCGCCGAAGAGGAGGCAATATCGAGCGCAGCAAGGACTCCTGCTGCCGGCGCAAGCCGAAGTCGATGCCGGCAGCGTCGAGGCCGAGCCGCGCGAGCGACAGCAGCTGCGCCGAGACCATCCGGTTCGCGCAGGGCGCGCCGGCACGCCTCGTGGCGTGGATCCAGGTCACGCCGGTCCTGCGCTCGGGCGAACGCGCCGCGCGCGCCGCGCACGAGCCTCTGAACGTGGCGCCGACGCGCGAACCAATTTCCCCTCTGACCGATGGCGATGCCATCGCCGGCATCTCGGGCCAGTCGGTTCATTCATCCGGCGCGCGCGAGCAAATTGTGGCGGCTCTCAGGGTGCGCTCTGTTCCAACTGCTAGCGGTGCTTGCCCACGCTCCAGCCGCGCGCAGCCAGATGGGTCGCGCCAGCTCGCTCGGCATCGCCTTCAAGCGTCGTCGCCATCGAGTCGTTCCAGCGATTGAGGAATCCAAACAGCGCGACGACGCCGAGGATCTCGACGATCTCGTCGTCGCTCCAATGACGGTGCAGCTCGGCGGCGATGGTCTCGTCGACCGCGTTCGGAATGCTCGCCGCCGCCAGCGCGAACTCGAATGCGGCCTTCTCGGCCGCGCTGAAAAGAGAACTCGCACGGAAGTTCCAGAGCTCGGCGAGGCGCTCGTCGCTGGCGCCGAAGCGCTTGGCCGCCAGCACCGTGTGCGCTTCGCAGTATCGACACCCGGCATTGGCACTGGCCAAGTGCCCGATCAGCCGCTTCTGCTCGCTGTCGACGCGGCCCCCGTTTTCCATCACGGCGCGGTTGAGGTGGGTGAATGCCTTGGCGATCTCGGGACGGCGCTGCATCGTGAGCACGCTGTTCGGTGGAAAGCCGAGGGTCTCGTTGAAGAACTTCGCGACGCGCGCGACCTCGGGCGAATGGTCGGCAGGCAGGGGTGTCACGAGCGGCATGGCCGGACCACTATACCGAGGCGCGGATCTCGCCGCGCCGATGAAGCCAGACCCGGGACGGTCGATACGGCGTGTGGCTACGGCGCGTGTTTGCCCGCCTGCCAGCCCATGTCGGCGATCGCGCGGCTCGCGACCTCGATCGCCCGGGGCTCCAGCGCCGTCGCCATGGTGTCGTTCCAGCGATTGAGGTAGCCGAACAGCGCGATGGTTGCGACGATCTCGACGATCTGCCCCTCGTCGAAGTGCCTCTTCAGCTCGTCGAAGTCGGCGACAGTGGCTTCGTTGGGAACCAGTGCGGCGCGATAGCCGAGGCGAAGCGCAGCCCGTTCCGCCGGCGAGAACAACGGGCTCGCCTCGAACTCCCATACGGCGCGGATCTTCTCGTCCGAAGCGCGGTAGATGCTCGCCAGGTTGGTCATGTGCGCCTGGCAGTAGCGGCAGCCGCTGGCCTGGCTCGTCACGAGGCTGACGAGCATCTTCAGTTCCTCGGCGACCGTGCCTTCGTACAGGACCGCCTTGTTGAGGTCCATGAAGGCTTGCGCGATTGCCGGCCGTCGCTGCATCGTGAGAATGCTGTTCGGAACGAATCCGCGCGTGCTCTGGTAGTGCTCGAAGCGCTCGCGAAACTGCGGGCTGGCGTCCCAGGGGAGAGGATCGAGATGGGGCATGGGAAACCTCGAAGGGTGAGGAAGACGCGTGCGGGGGATCGACTCTCTCAGAATTTTTCCACCCAGGGGCGGACTTCGATCTCCCATGTCCATGCGTTGCGCGGCTGCGCCAGCAGCTGCAGGTACGTCGAGGCGATGGCATCCGGATCGAGGCGATCGTCGTTGCCGCCGTCGGCTGTTTCTCCGGCAGGCCGGATGGCGCCGTCGATGACGATGTGCCCGACGTGGATGCCCTGCGGCGCCAACTCGCGCGCCATGCTTTGGGCAAGGCCCCGCAGCGCGAACTTGCCCATGGCGAAGGCCGCGGACTGCGGATAGCCCTTCACGCCCGCGGAGGCACCTGTGAAGAGAATGGCGCCCTGGCGCATCGGCAACATCCGGCGAGCAGCCTGTTGGGCGACCAGGAATGCACCATAGGCCGTGACCGAGACCGCCCGGGCCACGGCCACCGGTTCGACATCGACGAATGGGCCGCGAACGCGCTGGCTCGCGTTGTAGACGACCACCTCCGGCGCAGCGCCGAGCTGCTCCGTGGCCGCATCGAACAGCGTCGCCACCGCTGCGACATCGGTGGCGTCGCAGGTCAGAACGCGGGCGCCGGTTTTGCGCGCGATCGTCTCGAGCCGATCGTGGCCGCGCGCCGCGACGATCACCTGCATGCCGTCACCGGCGAACGTGCGGGCGAGGCTCGCGCCGAGTCCCGGTCCGGCGCCGACGATCAGTGCACTTGCATAGGGTGTGGTGGGCATGACGAGGAAGAGCGTTGGGTCGATGATGGGCGGCTGGAGAGGGGAGCGACGTCAGAGGCCCGGACGCAACTGAAATGCAGCCAGCGCCGCCTGGGCGACAAGCTCGCCGCTCTCCTGCACGAAATGGCCGGCGTCGCCGACCTCGAACGGCGGGGGACAACCACGGATCTGCGAGCGCAGCAGCGCCATGGCCGCGGGCCCGAGGACGGGGTCCTTCATGCCGACGGCCATGAACGTCTGCCCCTGCCACTGCGTCGACCACCACTGCCGGGCCTGGCGTGACAGCGCGGCGCCGTCGGCGTCCGGGTGATCCGGGACGAGATTTGGAAAACGGCGCACCGCCGCCTTGTGTCGCGCATCCGGGAACGGCGCGGCGTAGGCACCGGCCTCCTGCGCCGACAGGGCCGGGACCGACCGGCGCATCAGCGCCGCGACATCCATGTCGGGTTTGCTGTTCGAAAACGCCCGCCAGGCGAGGAAGCCTTCGCCGAGCGCACCATCGCCGGTGCCGAGGGCGGTGTTCATGACGATCAGTCGGCTGAACACGCCCGGCATGTCCATGGGCAGCGTCAGCCCGAGGAGGCCGCCCCAGTCCTGCACCACCAGCGTCACGTTGCGAAGCGCCATCGCGTGAACGAACTCGACCAGCATCGCCCTGTGTCGGGTGAAGGTGTAGAACGCTTCGTCGACTGGCTTGTCCGATCGACCGAAGCCGAAGAAGTCAGGCGCGACGACACGCTGGCCGGCTGCGACGAATACCGGCAGCATCTTTCGGTAGAGATAGCTCCAGGTCGGCTGGCCGTGCAGGCAGAGCACGGTGATCTCGGCGTCGGCCGGGCCTTCGTCGAGGTAGTGGGCGCGAAGCCCTTCGAAGCCGGGCAGTGCGGTCGTGTACCGAGGCGCGAACGGGTACCTCGGCAAGTCGGCGAAACGTTCATCCGGCGTGCGCAGGATGCCCGGGAGGAGCGGCGCGTGCGAATCGTCTTCCATCGGCGTCCTTCGGCGTTGTCGAGGCAGGATCGCCACGCCCGCATCAGCGCACGGTAGTCGCGTCGTGGTCGAACAGGACCGAGCGCGTCTCGCCGACGCCGGCTGCACGGACGCGCTCGGAGGGCTCGGACTGCCGGGCTACGTCGGGCTCGAGTTCATGCGCGAGGCGAGTTCGACCGACGAGGAGTTCATCAGCGCCATGACAAGACCGCACACGCGACGGGCTCGAGTTGCCGATAGCGTTCAAAGTGTGCGCGGGACGCGAGAAGGCAGTCCGTTCCGTGCCTAGTCACGCCGGGGGCGGCTGAGAAACTGTGCCACCGCGTCCCAGACCTGCGGCGAATTGACGATGCCCAGATGCGCCGCGTTGAGGATGGGATCGAACTGGCCCTGGCCCACAAGGTCGATCGAGGGCGCGCCGGCGAGCAAGGCGCTGTCGGAGAAGTCGTGGGGGTTGCCGTCGCGGTCCTTCGCCGGCACCGGCGGCAGGAACGGGCCGTCCTGGGCAGAGAGAAAGACGAAGTCGCCGCTTTGCGGGCTGGCGCGAAAGACGTTGCGTATCACCAGGTAGCGGGTCGGGCCCGGGGTCTCGCCGGCGCCGTTGAGGGTGCTCAGCAACTGCGTGTGGTCGGAACCGTATTCCTCGCAGATCGCGCTGGTGGGAACGAAACCGCCGTTGGCCGGCAACTGGTAGAAGTTGGCCGGGTCCGGAGAGCAGGAAATGATGCCGTGGTTCGGCCCGTCGATGGCGACGAGCCTGCGCACGTGAACATACGCCTTGTCCTGCATCATCCATTCGCGAGCCGCGGTGACGCCGAGGCTGTGGGCGACGATGTCGACCCGGCGAGCGCCGGTGTAGGCCATGACCGCGCGAACGAAGGCGCGGATCTGCGGCACGGCCGCGGCGGTGCTGTGCGAGACGCCCGACTTGCGCGTGATCTCGGCCGCCAGGTCGCACTGATCGCCCTGGTATCCCAGGCCCCACAGCTCCGAAGGCCTGTAGCCCGAGGCGAGGAGGTGCTGGGCGACGTTGCGGATGTACCCGAAGGGATTGCACGCGGTGGGAAACGGCGTGTCGTTGTTGCCGTGGAGGAAGACCACGGGAACGCGTTCGACCTGACCGCTGCCGCCGAAGCCAAGCACCGGAACGCCCAGGTAGGGGTTGAGGATCGAGGGAAAGTCGGCGGGCAGCGACGTGCCGATCGTCGTTGCGGTGTTCGGATCCGCCGCCGCCAGCGTCGGCACGAAGACGCTTCCGGCGACGAAGGCTGCTGCGGCCATCCAACGGTCGATCTTCATCAGGGTCTCCTTCGTAGCGGTCGTGGATCTTAGATCCTTCCGGCTCCGAGCCTTGCCGTGGGCAGTTGCGCAGGCTCGGGCGATCGAGGCTGTCGGGGCCAAGCGAAACCGTGCCGCCCGGAAGCGCGGTATCTTTGCGAACGTGACACTGCCTTCCGACCTCCCCGAGCCGATCCCCCTCGACATCGAGCTCCCGCTGCGCACGCGCGCCGAGGACGCCGCCGGCGCGAGCCCGGCCGCTGCGGCGACGAACGCGGCGATCGGGCGGCTGACAGCCGTCGCTTCGCCGTTGCGTCCGCCACTGCCCTTCCTGGTCGACCGGATGCTCTCGGCCGCCGCTCCGTTCGGCCTCGCGGTCGAGATCAAGTCGGAGAACCGGGTCGTCGGCAGCTGGAGCCTCGACGACAATCCGGTCGGCATCGGCGAGGCCTTTGTTTCCAACGCCCGCGCCGACCTTCACGTGTGTGCCTCGGCGCGCGCCGAGCCGCGTGCCACCGGCGCCTTTCTCGTCGTCCGCCATTGGTCGGTCAGCAGCTCCGACCGGCGCCAGCTCGAGCAGCTCTACGCCGCATTGAGCGTGGCCACGCTCGAGCGGCTCGACTCCTTGCTGGGGAATGTGGCCAACGAGACCGGCGAGCCGCGCGACTGCGTCCTCTACCTGCTCGACGAACGGCGCGCGGCAGGCGCGTTCCGGCTCGACCGGCTGCAGGTCCGGCTTCTCGATGATCTCGAAGGCGAGCACCCGATCGCCGGCCTCGACCTGCGTGTTGCCCATGGGCGCGGAACGGGGACGCGGCCGCATGCGCTCGCGTCGACCGTGCCGACGCCCCTCGCGGGCGATGCCGATTCCGGTCGGCGGGCACGCTCCGATGCCGCGCGAACGGCGGTGTCGACGGTGGCGATCCATGAAGGCTTCGTGCCGGAAACCCTCTCGCCGGAAAACCTGCGCTGGAATCGCCGGGCTTCGGACCGGGCGCGCGCCCTGGTCGCGGCGGCGGAGCAGGCGGATGCGGCGCCGGAAGTCGCGCCGCAACCTTAGGCCGACCCTCCCGGAAGGCCGCCCTGGAGCCTCAGCCCTCGTCCAGCGGACCGAGCGTGTGATGGAGGTGGGCGACGACGGCGGGGTGAGCCCAGCCGTGTGATTGCCAGGCGGCGCGGGCCGCCTGCTCGACGCGGCGGGGCTCGGCCATCGGGTCGGACCGCGACATCGCGGTGACGTAGGCATCGGTCCATGTCGCCTGATCGCGGGCGAACGGCATCAGGTGGGCGGCGAGAAGGTCGGCTTCCAGCGAATCTTGCATGGCGATCCCGGCGCGCGGCCGGCCTCTTTTGCGACCTCAGTATGACGCGATGCCTTCCTCGTTTGGCGACGAAATACACGGTCGATTGGCGTCAGATCTTGCGAAAATCTCGGCATGAACAAGATCGACCGAGAAATCCTCAGGATTCTGCAAATCGACGGTCGCCGCTCCTTCACCGACATCGGCGCCGCGGTGCACCTCAGCGCCAACGCCGTCGCAGACCGCGTGCGCAAGCTCGCTCAGGCGGGTGTGATTCGCGGCGTGCGCGCCGTCGTCGACCCGGCGGCGCTCGGCCTGACGATGCAGGCGCAGGTCGACGTCAAGCTTCGCACGACAACGAGCGCCGACGACTTCGAGAACGCGATTCGCCAGCTTCCCCAGGTGCTGACGGCGAGCCAGCTGACCGGCTCGTTCGACTACTCGCTGAGCGTCGCCTGCATCGACCAGGCCGACCTCGCCACAGTCCTCGAGTTCATCCGCGACAAGGCGGGCGCTCAGGAAACCTACAGCCGGATCGTGCTTCACTCGATCCGCCTCGGCGAGCCCGAGCCGCGCGACTCACCGGTCGCGGCGCCGCCGAAGACGCAGCGTCGCCGGGCGCGCTGACCCGCTCTACAGCGCTTCGAGCACGGCCAGGGACGGCGCGTGCCAGCCGACGATCGCGCCCTGGGCCGCGATCATCGCCAGCGCGGCCGCCTTGAACTCGGGAAAGTAGCTCTCGGTGCCGTCTTCCACGAGCAGACAGGAATAGCCGCGATCGTTGGCCTCGCGCATCGAGGTCTGCACGCAGACCTCGGTGGTCACGCCGGTGAAGAGGAGGTGGCTGATGCCCCGCGCCTGCAGCGTCTCGTGCAGGCCGGTCGCCCAGAACATGCCCTTGCCCGGCTTGTCGATCACGATCTCGCCGGGCTGCGGCGCAAGCGCGGCGACGATCTCCACGCCCGGCTCGCCGGCGATCAGCACGCGCCCCATCGGCCCGAGGTCGCCGATGCGCAGGCACGGCTCGCCGCGCAGGCGCTTGGCCGGCGGGCAGTCGGAGAGGTCCGCCTTGTGTGCTTCCCGCGTGTGCACGATCGTCCAGCCGCGCTCGCGCCAGGCGGCGAGCAGGGCGGCGATCGGCCCGATCGCCGGCTCGAGCAGCGATACGTCGTTGCCGAGCGAAGCACCGAAGCCGCCGGGCTCGATGAAGTCGCGCTGCATGTCGATGACCACGAGCGCGGTCGATCCGGCGGGAAAGCTGTAGTCGAAGGGTGTCGCGGCGACATCGAGCATGGTGGTCATGGGGGCTCCTTGCCTCCTGTGCGCTCGCAAGACATGTGCCGTCGACGCGGCGCCTGAGGCCGGCGGCGGCCGCGGTTGTCCGGACAACGCCGGGCATCCGGCAATTGCGCTGCCCCGGCGTTGCCGCTACATCTTCGTTCTGGCCCAACGGAGGAGACACGAGATGAGAAACACGACCGGTCGTTCGGGATGGCGCGCGCTCGCCGTCTGCGGATTGGCATTGCTGTTCGCCGAGACGGCGTTCGCCCAGGCGGCCCGGCAGTTCAGCTTCGCCTACGACCAGCCGCCGACCACCGCCTACGGCATCGCCGCCAACATCTTCGACGCCAAGCTCAAGGAGCTGAGCGGCGGCAAGATGAGCATCAACCAGTTTCCCGGCGCCCAGCTCGGCCAGGAGCCGCAGATGCTGCAGAAGATGCGCGCCGGCGACATCGATTTCGTCATCACCTCGACGGCGAACGCCTCCACCCTGGCGCCGCAGGCCGGCGTGCTCTCCCTGCATTTCATCTTCCGCGACCAGCAGCACCTGGCCAAGGTGCTTGCCGACCCGGCCGTGTCAGCCGCGTTCCGCGCCATGGTGAAGGAGCAGGTGCAGGGGGCGCAGGTGCTCGGCCTCATGACCATGGGCCTGCGCAACATGTACAGCAAGCAGGAAGTGAAGTCGGTCGACGACATCAAGGGCAAGAAGATCCGCGTCCAGGCGACCAAGACCGAGGACACCCACTTCCCCGCCTACGGCGCGCAGACGGTGCACATGCCGTTCGGCGACGTCTACACGTCGTTGCAGACGGGCGTGGTCAGCATTGCCGAGAACGGCGTCAACGTCTACCTCGCCAACAAGCACTACGAGGTGGCGCCCATCCTCTCGATGACCGAGCACGAGGCCAACAACAACTGCATCTGGGTCAGCGACAAGACCTGGAACAGCCTCACGCCGGAGCAGCAGCGCTGGGTCCAGACGGCGGCCGACGAGGTGGCGCGGACCGAGCCGCAGATGGCGCTGAAGCTCGAGAAGGACTCGGCCGACAAGCTCAAGGCGATCGGCGTCAAGGTGGTCGAGAACGTCGACAAGTCGGGCTTCATGAAGGCTGCCCAGCCGGTGCAGGACCAGCTCGCCACCGAGCTCGGGCCGCACGCGGTCAAGATCCTCAAGCTGGTTCGCGAGGTCAAGTAGAAGCGCCCGGGCAGCCCGCGCCGCCGGCGACCCCGCCGCCGGCGCGAACCTTCGCGCATTTCTTCGTCACGGAGCCTGCATGGCCGACTTTCGCGCCCTGATCCTGCAGCGGCACCGCCACCTGAAGTGGAAGGCACTCGACCCGATCGAGGCGGTCCTCATGGTGCTGTGCGGAGTCTGCATCTCGATGTTCACCCTGGCGGTCTTCCTCGACGTGCTGACGCGAACCATCGGCCTGCCGTGGCTGTGGCTGCAACAGGTCACGACCGCCTTCTTCGCCTGGGGGGTGTTCGTCGGCATGGCCGTGGCGACCCGCCGCAACGACCACTTCTACCTGACCGAGATCACCAAGCGGCTGACCGGTCGGCCGCGCAGCACGATCGAGCTGACGAACCGGCTGATCGTGCTCGTCGTGTCGGCCCTGCTGGTCTGGTGCGGAACGCAGAACGCGCTGCTCGACCTCGGCAGCTACCGGATGCCGTCGCTGATCCCGCTCGCGGTCTACACGGCGATCGTGCCGATCGCCGGGCTGCTGATCGGCCTGTTCACGCTCGAGCAGCTGATCAACGGCTGGAAGCACGGCTTCGAGGGTCCGGAAGACCAGGACGACTCCCGGGAGGCGGTGGAATGAGCCCCTCCGCCGTCCTGCTTCTCATGACCGGGCTGTTCCTGCTGTTCGGCTACATGGGCGTGCCCGTCTCGTTCGCCCTGATCGGCGGCGTCTTGGTCGCGACCGCGTTCACGCAGATCAGCATGCAGTCGATGATCGGCCAGCTCTTCCACGGCATCGATTCGGAGACGCTGCTCGCAGTGCCGTTCTTCCTCCTCGTCGGCGAGCTGATGGCCTCCTCGGACGTGGCGCACCGGATGATCCGGCTCTCGCAGACGCTGGTCGGCCACCTGCGCGGCGGCCTGGCCCAGGTCGTCACGCTGTTCAGCATGTTCTTCGCCGGCATCTCCGGCTCGTCGACCGCCGACGTCGCGGTGCTGAGCCGCACCATCGCCCGCGACATGGACCGCGAAGGCTACGACCGCGCCTTCACCGCAGCCCTGATCGCCTCGGCCTCGACCATGGCCAACCTGATCCCGCCGAGCATCATGGCGGTGGTCTACGGCGCCACCGGCAACGTGTCGATCGGCGGCCTGTTCCTCGCCGGCGTGGTGCCGGGCGTGCTGATCGGCATCGGCCTGATGGTCTACAGCTACTTCTGGGGCCCGGCGGGCGTCATGAAGGCACGGGCGCCGCTCAGCGAGGTGATCGTCGCCGCGCGCGGTTCGGCGCTGCCGCTGGTCATCCCGGTGATCATCATGGGCGGCATCCTGAGCGGCTGGTTCACGCCCACCGAGGCGGGGATGATGGCGGCGGTCTACATCCTGATCGTGCTGATCCCGGCGCTCAACCGCGGACACGTGCGCGAGCTGCCGCGCGACTTCATGTACGCCGGCCTGCTCTATTCACTGCCGCTCGCGGCGGTGGCCGGCGCCTCGGCCTTCGGCTGGATGGTGGCCTACCTGCGCGGCCCCGACATCGTGGCCGGCTACATCACCTCTTTTGCCGGAACGAACGGCATGATGATCATGTTCCTGCTGGTCGTCGTGTTCGTCATCGTCGGCGACTTCATCGACGCGGTGCCGGCGATCATCATCTTCATGCCGATCATCAACAAGCTCACCGAGGTGGGCAACATCAAGCCGCTGCACATGGGCGTGGTGATCATCACCACCCTGGTGTTCGGGCTGATCACGCCGCCCTACGGGCTGTCGTTGCTGGTGGCCTCGAAATACGTCGGCGTCGGCTTCGGCAAGGCGGTGGTGCGCTCGCTGCCGCTCTACGTCGTGTTCTTCCTCACCATCGCCTTCGTCGTCGCCTTCCCGGACATCGTCCTCTGGCTGCCCAAGCAGTTCCTGCCCGAATCGGTCGGCTGCTTCAAGGCGCCGGGCGGCGGCGGCTTCATCTGTCCGCCCTGACACCTTTCTGGAGGCCGTCATGCAATCGATCGCCCCGCGTCCCGCCGCACCCGCGTCGGCCTTGCCCTTCGCCGTTCGCGAGCTGACGCCCGCGCTCGGCGCGGAGATCTCCGGCCTCGACCTGGCCGGAGGCGTCTCGCCCGAGGTCTTCGCCGCGCTGTACCAGGCGTTCCTGCGCTACCAGGTGCTCGTCTTTCCGCCCCACGATCTGCCGCCCGGCGCCCAGGTCGCGTTCGCGCGGCAGTTCGGCGAGGTGCAGGTGCACGTGATGTCGATGTACCACGCCGACGGCCATCCGGAGCTCTACCGCCTCAGCAACCTCGACGCCGAGGGCCGGCCGAACGGCAAGCATCCCGACAAGGGCACGCTGATCTGGCATACCGACGGCTCCTGGCGGCGCGTGACCGGGCAGGCGACCATCATCTACGGCGAGATCGCCTCGGCGCACGGCGGGGAAACGCACTTCTGCGACATGTACGGCGCCTACGACCGACTCGATCCGGCATGGAAGCGGCGAATCGAGCACCTGCGCGCGGTCCACAACCTCGACTTCTCGCGCACCCGCAGGCACGGCACCGACCTGATGACCGAGGCGCAGAAGCGCGAGGCACCGCCGGTCGAGCATCCGGTCGTGCGCATCCATCCCGAGACCGGCAGGCGCTGCATCTACCTTGGCGACCATGCCGAGTCGATCGTCGGCATGCCGTACGAGGAGGGCCGGGCGCTGATCGAAGAGCTGAACGCGCTGGCCGTGCATCCGGACCTCAGCTACGAGCATCGCTGGCGGGCGCACGAGCTGATCGTCTGGGACAACCGCTGCCTGATGCATCGCGCGACCCCGTACGACCCGTTCACCGAGCGGCGCGTGGTCCGCCGCTGCACGGTGCTCGGCGAAGAGCCGGTCGGCCCCGCCGCCTGATCCCCTGCTCGACCCGTGCCGCCGTGGTGCGGCCGTGCGCAGGGCTTCGCTTTGCTCTGGTGCACACGCTGGTATACCAGCACTGAATCGTCGCTTTCGGAGGCCCGGGCCGCCTCCGAAAGCTGGTCCGATTTATGCGCTGCGATAACCCGAGCGCGTCGTTCGACCGCGCGACGGAGGTGATCGCCATGTCCACCACGACCCTGCGCAAACCCACGCTCTGGTCGCCCGGCGACTGGAATGCGTTCTTCGGCTTCGGCACCAACATCCTCGTCAACATGCTGACGATGACGGCGCTGCTGCTCTACGTGCTCAAGCTGCCCGGCGAGCTGGTGTTCGGCCGCATCCTGCCGGCCACCGGCCTGATGCTGTTCCTGAGCACGGTGTACTACGCCTGGCTCGCCTACCAGCTGGCGAAGAAGACCGGACGCAACGACGTCTGCGCGCTGCCCTCGGGCATCAGCGTGCCGCACATGTTCATCGTCGTCTTCGTCATCATGATGCCGATCGCGGCCAAGACCGGCGATCCGATCAAGGGCTGGGAGGCCGGCCTCACCTGGGTGTTCGTGCAGAGCTTCGTGCTCATGATCGGCGGCTTCATCGCCCCGATCATCCGCAGGATCACGCCGCGGGCCGCGCTGCTCGGCGCGCTCGCCGGCGTATCGATCGCGTTCATCTCGCTGCGCCCCGCGCTCGACATGTACATGACGCCGGTGATCGGCATCGTCTGCTTCGCGATCCTGCTCGCGAGCTGGTTCGGCGGCGTGCGCTACTGGAAGGGCGTTCCCGCCGGCCTGGTGGCGATCGCCGTCGGCTCGGCGATCGCCTGGGGCTCCACCGCCCTCGGCCTCGACATCGGCGGCATGAGCGCGGCCAACGTCGGCAAGGCGTTCTCGAGCTTCGGCTTCTCGTTCCCGCTGCCGGCCTTCGGCCACGTGTTCTCGGGCTTCGAGTTCCTCGGCATCATCCTGGTGACCGCGATCCCGTTCGGCATCTACGACCTGGTCGAGGCGATGGACAACGTCGAGAGCGCCGAGGCCGGCGGCGACGCCTTCCCGACCACGCGCGTGCTAACCGCCGACGGCGTGGTCAGCCTGATCGGCGCGCTGATGGGCAACCCCTTCATCAACGCCGTCTACATCGGCCACCCCGGCTGGAAGGCGATCGGCGGCCGCATCGGCTACTCGGCCGCGACCGGCGTGATGGTGCTGGTGCTGTCATGGTTCGGCATCCTCGCCCTGCTGATGGCGGTGATACCGGTGGTCGCGATCTCGCCGATCCTGCTCTACATCGGCATGCTGATCGGCGCCCAGGCGTTCCAGGAAACACCGAAGAGCCATGCACCGGCCGTGATCCTGGCACTGGTGCCGCAGGTCGCCGCCTGGGGCAAGCTGATGATCGACAGCGCGCTCGGCGCCGCGGGCACGAACGCGGCCGCGGTCGGGCTCGACAAGCTCGGCCAGGTGGGCGTGATCTATCACGGCCTCGAGGTGCTGGGCAGCGGCGCGATCCTGGTGAGCCTGATCCTCGCCGCGATCGCCGCGATGGTGATCGACCGGAAGCTCGTGCAGGCCTCGGGATTCGCCGTGGCCGGCGCGATCCTCACCTTCTTCGGCTTCATGCACAGCGAGGCGATCGGCTTCGGCAAGACGCCGATGGTCGCGCTCAGCTACATCGTTGTCGCGGCGGCGCTCTACGCACTCTCGCGCTCGTCGGCCAAGGCACCGGCCACGGCGTCGGTGGAGCATGGTCACGGCACGCCGATCGGCTCGGCGCCGGCCTGACCGGAGGAGGCCGGGTCTCCCGGCCCCGGCGGCTAGCCGCCTGCCCGCTCGCGGGCGGTCTGCAGCGTGTGCAGGGTGATCTTGCGCACCTCGGCCTTGCTCTGCTCGATGTGCGAGCGCAGCAGCAGCTGCGCCTGGTCGGGCTTCTTCTGCATCACGGCGCGCAGGATCTTGGCGTGCTCGACGTAGGTAGCCTCGATCCGGTCGGCGCGGGTGAAGTCGAGGCGGCGGATGATGCGGATCCGCTCGGTCACGTCCCAGTGCACCCGCGCCATCTCGTCGTTGCCCGCGGCCCGGACCAGGCTGGCGTGGAATTGCTCGTCGTGGCCGCCGACGGCGCGCGCGTCGCCCAGCCGCTCGGCCGGCGGCACCAGCCACACCGCCTTCAGGGCCTCGAGCTCGGGTGCCGGCCGGGCGCTGGCACACAGGCGCGCAACGCTCGCCAGCTCGAGCACGACGCGCAGGTCGTAAAGCTGCTCGAGGCGGCCGAAATCGATCGGCAGCACGTACCAGCCGAGCTTCGATTCGACCCCGAGGAAGCCTTCGTTGCGCAGGCGAAACAGGGCCTCGCGCACCGGCGTGCGGCTCATGCCCAGGCGCTGGCCGAGCTCGGCCTCGGAGAAGCGGTCGCCAGCAACGAGATGGAAGTCGTGGATCTGCGCCTTCAGCGTGTCGTAGACCTGGTCGGCGAGCTTGCCCGGGTGCGCCAGCGTCTGCGGCCGGGCGCTCATGGCGCGAGCAGGCTCACGTGCGCGGCGACGACGCGCCAGCCTTCGGCGAAGCGCACCCAGGTCTGGCTCTGCCGGCCCACGCGCGTCGTGTTGTCGCGATGGAACTCGGTCATGGCGGTGGCGAAGTCGCTGCCGAAGGTGGTGATCACGGTGTGGCCGAGCGTGCGCGCCAGGCCGGTGCTCGGCCGCGCCAGGCGAAAGGCGCGGATCGCATCGATGCCGACCAGGTTCTCGGTCGCGCCGTAGCGCACCACCGCATCGGATTGCCAGAACAGCTCGTCCAGCGCTGCGGTGTCGTTGCCGACCAGGGCCTGCTCGTAGCGCTGGAAGACCTCGCGCACTTCGCTCAGGATCTCGGGGCGATTGATGTCGTGTGGAGTCATCTCAGGCTTCGAGCCGGGCCACCGGCGAGGTCGCGACGCCGGCATTGTGCAGGTGGCCGGCGACGCGCAGCACCAGGTCTTCGCGCCACGGCGCGGCGATGAGCTGCACGCCGATCGGCAGGCCGGGATGGCAACCCCAGACCGGCACGGCGCAGACCGGCAGTCCGATGAACGAGATCGGCTGCGTCAGCAGGCCGAGGCTAGGGCGCGCCGGCAGGCGCCGGCCCCCGATCGTCAGCCACTCGGTGCCGATCTCGGGTGCGACGCAGGGCGTGGCCGGCGCGATCAGCACATCGACCTCGCGGAACAGCTCGGCCGCGCGCAGGGCGAACCAGCGGCGCAAGCGCTGCGCCTGCAGCACCCAGGCCGCGGGCAGCAAGGCGCCGGCGAGAAAGCGGTCGCGTGACAGCGGCTCGAAATCGGCGGCGCGGCGGCGCAGGTCGGGGAGGTGCAGGCCTGCGCCCTCCGCGTTGGAGATCAGGAACGCGGCAGCGCGCGCCCGCGCCACTTCGGGAAGGCTGCACGTGCGCGTGATCCCCAGTGCGGCGGCCACCTTCCGCACGGCTGCGTGCGCCTCCGGCCCGGCCTGCTCCTCGAAGTAGCCGTCGAGGCAGGCGATGCGCAGGCTGTCGATGCCTCGAGAGAGCGTGCCCGCCGTCGCTTCGACCCCGCGCCGGACGCATGCCGGGTCGTGCGGGTCGTGGCCCTGGATCGCGTCGTAGGCCAGCGCCAGGTCGCGCGGGTGGCGCGCGAACGGGCCGAGGTGGTCCAGGCTGGCGACGAAGGGATAGCTGCCGTTGCGCGGCAGCCGGCCGTAGGTGGGCTTGAGGCCGAAGGTGCCGCACAGCGACGACGGCACGCGGATCGAGCCGTTGGTGTCCGAACCCAGCGTCAGCGGCACCTGGCCCGCCGCGATCGCCGCCGCCGAGCCGCCCGAGGAGCCGCCGGCCACGCGCGCCAGGTCGTGCGGGTTGCGGGTCGGGCCGTCGTGCGAGTTCTCGGTGGTGAAGCCGTAGGCGTACTCGTCCATGTTGAGGGCGCCGACCAGCACCGCCCCCGCGGCCTCGAGACGAGCGACGAGCGGCCCGTCGTGCGTGGCCGGCGGCTTGTCGCGCTCGATCTTCGAACCGGCGCGGGTGGTGATGCCGGCGACGTCGAACAGGTTCTTGACCGCGAACGGCACGCCGAGCAGCGGCAGGGTGCGCGTCGCCGCGTCGCCGTCGGCAAGCAGCCCGTCGAGCCGCGCGGCGCGGCGGCGTGCACGTTCGGCGGTGAGGTCGGTGATGGCGTTGACCCGCTCGTCGGTCGCCGCGATGCGGGCCAGGCTCGCTTCGACGAGCGCCGTTGCCGAGGAGCGCCGCTCGCGGATCGCGGCGGCGATGTCGACGGCGCTGCCGCGGAGGAGTTCGGTGGCACTCACGGCCGGGCGGTCGAGACCGCCGGGACGGCGTCTTCCGCCGCGATCGGCACGAACACCGCGGCCGGCTCGTCGTCGTTGCCGAGCGGAAAGGTCATGACCAGCCCGGCCATCGTCGCCGCGAGGCCGAAGTAGTGCACGACGCCGTCGCGATGCTCCGCCGCGATCTTCAGACCGATGGCGGCCGCGGCGGCGTCGACGTAGGCTTCGGCCTCTTCCTTCTCCATCCAATCGATCGTAGCCCGAGCCCGAGTCAGCGCCGGACCTCGCGCTGGAAGATCTCGAGGCTCAGCTTCTTGGTCGCGATGAAGCCCGGCTCCGACAGGGTGGCCACGGTGCGCGGCCGCGGGTCGACGTACGGGAGGATCTCGGCGATGCGGGTCGGCCGCTTGGTCAGCAGCAGCACCTGGTCGGCGAGGTAGACCGCTTCCTCGAGGTCGTGCGAGACCAGCATCATGGTGGTTCCGGTCTGCATGAAGACCTCCTGCAGCTTCTCCCGGATGAAGAGCGTCATCTCGAAGTCGAGCGCCGAGAACGGTTCGTCGAGGAAAAGCACCTCCGGGTTGGGCGCGAGCGCGCGCATGATCGAGGCGGTCTGCTGCTGGCCGCCCGAGAGCTCGTACGGATAGCGCTTGAGGTCGAACTTGACGTCGAAGGAAGCGACGAGCTCGGCCATGCGGCGGTCGACCTCGGCCTTGCTGCGGCCTTCGAGCTTGAGCGGGTAGGCGATGTTGTCGATGGTCCGCATCCACGGGAACATCGCCTCGCGATAGTTCTGGAAGACGTAGCCGATCTTGGTGTCCTTGAGCGACTTGCCGTCGAACAGGATCTGCCCGCTGTCGATCGGAATCAGCCCGGCGATCATGTTGATCAGGGTCGACTTGCCGCAGCCGTTCGGCCCGAACACCGAGACGATGCGCGCCTTCGGAATGTCGAGGTCGAAGTTCTCGTACAGCGGCCAGCCGGCGAAGTACTTGGTCAGGCCGCGGATCGTGATGTGCGTGCCGGCCGGGCCGGGCACGAACGGCCGCTCGGGAACGTCGGGCACGACGGCGGCGTTGAGGACGACTTCCATCCCGACTACCTCCCGCTCCAGTGGACGATCTTCCTCTCGGCGAGCAGGAACAGGATGTTGAGCGCGTAGCCGAGCGCGCCGGCGGCGAGGATCGCGGCGTACATGCTCTTCACGTTCAGCACCTGCTGCGCGTCGATGATGCGGTGGCCCAGGCCGGTGTCGGAGCCGATGAACATCTCGGCGACGATCACGATCACCAGCGCCATCGACACCGCAGAGCGCAGGCCGACGAAGCTCGGCTGCAGGCTCTCCCAGATCAGCACGTCCTTGAAGATCTGCCAGCGCGAGGCGCCCATCACCCGCGCCGCCATCACCCGCTGCTTCCTCGCGTTGATGACGCCGTAGGCGCTGTTGAAGAGCACGATCAGCAGCGCGCCGAAGGCGGCGATCGCGACCTTGTTGACGTCGGAAACGCCGAAGATCAGGAGGAACAGCGGGATCAGCGCCGAGGAAGGCGTGGAGCGGAAGAAGTCGATCAGGAACTCGACGCTGCGGTAGGCCTTCTCGTTGCTGCCGAGCAGCACGCCGAGCGGCACGCCCACCACCGCGGCGATCAGGAACGCCTCGAGCGTGCGCAGCACGGTGACGCCGAAGTCGAGCAGCAGCGGCCCGCCCGCCAGGCCGGTGAACAGGGCGCCGAGGGTCGCCCAGGGCGTGGGCAGGAGGATCGGCTTGATCATGCCCAGGCGCACCACCAGGTCCCAGGCGACGAACAGCACCAGCGGCCCGAGGAACGGCAGGAACCGCGTCCAGGCGATCGGCCTCTTCACGGCGGCGGGCGGTGCGCCCTCGGCCGCCGGCGCGGCCCAGGGCACGGGGGAAGCGGCGGCGGCGTCGGTTCGCATGGCTCAGGCCTTGAACAGCATCGGTTCGACCATCACGCGCTTGTCGAAGATGCCCTTGTCCGAGAACAGGTCGTAGAACTTCTGGAAGTGGGCGATGTCGCTTGCCTTGAACTCGCTGTAAAGCATGTACGAGGCCAGGGGAACCTCGGTGGTCAGCGCGCCTTCGATCGCGGTGTAGCCCTTCATGAACTGGCGCGCCTCGTCGGGCTTGCTGCGCACCAGCTCGATGCCGCGGGTATAGGCGGCGATGAACTTCTTCGTTTCCGCCGGGTACTTCTTGATGAACTCGGTGGTGAGGCTGGCCGAGCCGCCGTGCCAGGGCGCCAGCGGATCGCCGAGGATGTAGCGGGCGACGACGCCGGCTTCGAGCACCCGCGTCGTGCCGTTCAGGCGACCGATGGTGCCGGTCGGCTCGAGCGTGTAGGCGGCGTCGATCTGGCCGGCGGCGAGCGCGGCGACGTGCTGGCCGATCGGCAGCTCGGTCACGCTCATGACGCCAGCACCGGCCTTCTCGAGCATGGTCTTGGCGAGGGTCACGTTCTGGATGCCGGGTCCGGAGGCGACGCGCTTGCCCTTCAGCTCGGCCATCGACTTGACCGCGCTGTCCTTGGGCACCAGGAATTCCTCGAGCACGTACTTCGCGTTGCTCGGGTTGGTGGCGAAGATCTTGAACAGGCCCGGCTGCGCGATCTCGCCGATCGCCAGGTTGGCCGAGCCGGTGCCGTTGGCGCTGCCGTCGGAGCGGCCGGACAGCATCGCCTCCATCACCTGCTGCGCGCCGGCGAACTTCAGCGGCTCGACCTCGAGACCCGCCTCCTTGAAATAGCCTTTCTCGACCGCGGCGAAGAACGGCAGGCCGGCGGCGACCGGCCAGAAGCCGATGCGGATCTTCGGCCCGGCCTGGGCCTCCGCCAGCGAAGGCGCGCCGACGGCGGCGAGTGCAGCGCCGGCGACCGCGCCGGTCACCAGTCGGCGGCGCCGCGAATCGAGGGCGGTCGCGGCATGGATCTCCAGGGGAGTCGTCGGCGGAAGCTTGTTCATGGTGATCTCCGGAGTGATGGCGGGCAGGGCGGGGCGGGCGAAAGCAGAGAGCGCGTCATGCGGCCTGGCGCTCGACGAGCGAGCGCAGGTAGGCGCGCCAGCCGCCGTGGCGGGTGATGTCGCACGCCCCCTGCAGGGCCTGCGATTCGCAGACGAAGCCATGCACCCAGCTGCCGTCCTCGAGCTCGACCTGGCCGATCGCCAGCGGCGCAGGCACTCCAGCGAGAAAGGAGCCGGCTTCGGCCAGCGGCAGGTCCCAGACCTCGAGCTCGATCGCCGCGCCTTCCGCGCCGACACGCGCCATGCCGGGCTTCGGCGGGATCGTGTCGGGGAGTGCGTACAACCGATAGCGCGGCGCGGTGCGCGTCGTCTTCCGGAGCACGGCGCCCCGGTCGGTGAGCTGCGGATTGAGCGGCAGGCCGCTCAGATGCGCGCCGACCACGGCGATCTGCAGGCAGGCGGCGTGCGCCGGCCACGGCGAAGGCGGCGACGAGATCGAGGCGTCTCCAGCGCCGTCCGTCGTGGCCACGCGCTCGGTCGCGCCGAGGCGCAAGCCCATGCTCGCCTGCCACGCGCGGCCGAATCGGGCGAGCGCGGCGTCGGCGCCGGCCGGACCGATGAAGGTCACGCCGAATGGCAGGCCGGCGGCGCTGAAGCTCGCCGGCAGCGCGAGCGCGCTCCAGCGGAGCAGGTTGACGAAGTTCGTGTACAGGCCGAGCTGGGCGTTGCTGCGCAGCGGGTCGGCGTCGACCTCGGCGTGCCGGGGATGGCCGGGCGCCGTCGGCACCATCAGCAGGTCGACCTTCTGCCACAGGCTCGCGCTCTCGCGCCGGTCGGTGGCGAGGCGGTACTGGCCGCGAAACGCATCGACCGCCGAGAAGCCGCGCGCGGCTTCGATCACCTGGCGGACCGAAGGGTCGAACGCGGCCGGGTTGGCGGCAAGCAGGTCCTGCACCACCGCCAGCCGTTCGGCGATCCAGGGGCCGCCGTAGAGCAGCTCGGCCACCGCGTGCAAGGGCGCGAAGTCGATTGCCGCGGGGCGATGGCCGAGGGCGGAGAGCTGCGCGACCGCGCTCTGGAAGCCGGCCGCGTAGCCGGCGTCGCCATGAAACTCCGCGTGCGACGGGATGCCGACGCGCAGCACCGCCGGCAGGCGGGCCGCGCCCGGACTGAAGGCGGCGTAGGGATCGAGCGGGTCGTCGCCTTCGATCACCGCCAGCACGGCCGCGGCGTCGTCCACGGTCAGCGCGAACACCGAGACGCAGTCGAGGCTGCGGCACGCCGGCACCACGCCGCGGGTCGAGACGCGGCCCGGCGTCGGCTTCAGGCCGACGATGTTGTTGTAGCCGGCCGGCACGCGCCCGGAGCCGGCCGTGTC
>JANMCC010000252.1:0-8532 GCA_031360885.1 Burkholderiales bacterium
TCCATGCGCGTCTTGTCGCCGAGGATCGAGCCGCCCGAGAGCTTCGAGCTCGGGTCGACCGCGAGCACGGCGACGCGGTGGCCCTGGCCGATCAACACGAGGCCGAGGGTCTCGATGAAGGTCGACTTGCCGACTCCCGGAACGCCCGAGATGCCGATGCGCAGCGCCGCCGCGGCCGGCACCGGCAGGGCGGCGAGCAGCGCATCGGCGCGCTCGCGATGGTCGGCGCGGGTCGATTCGAGCAGCGTGATCGCCTTGGCGACGGCGCGGCGCTGGTGCTCGCCGCTGGCCGCCGAGACGTCGTCGCACAGGCTCTGGTCGGCGGCTGCCAGGGTCGCCATCGCGCTCATCGTCGCGCCGTCGCCTTCAATGGGCGGCGACCGCCTGGCGAATCTGCTCGAGGACGTCTTTCGCGCTCGCCGGAATCGGCGTGCCGGGGCCGTAGATGCCCTTGACGCCGGCGTCGTAGAGGAAGGCGTAGTCCTGCGCCGGGATCACGCCGCCGACGAAGACGACGATGTCGCTGCCGCCCTGCGCCTTCAGCGACTCGATGATCGCCGGCACCAGCGTCATGTGGCCGGCGGCGAGGGTCGAGACGCCGACCGCATGGACGTCGTTCTCGATCGCCTGGCGGGCGCATTCCTCGGCGGTCTGGAACAGCGGCCCGATGTCGACGTCGAAGCCGAGGTCGGCGAAGGCGCTGGCCACCACCTTGGCGCCGCGGTCGTGGCCGTCCTGGCCGAGCTTGGCGATCATCACCCGCGGCCGGCGGCCCTCTTCCTCGGCGAAGGCGGCGATCTCGCGCTTGAGCTGGTCCCAGCCCTCGGCGCTGTCGTAGGCCGCGGCGTAGACGCCCGAGACCTTCTGCGTGTCGGCGCGGTGCCGGCCCCAAGCCGCCTCGAGCGCGTCGCTGACCTCGCCGACCGTGGCGCGCAGGCGCATCGCCTTGACGGTGAGGTCGAGCAGGTTGCCCCCGCCGCTCTTCGCGCTTTCGGTGAGCGCCGACAGGGCGGCGTTCACCGCCGCCGAGTCTCGCGCGGCGCGCACCGCCTTCAGGCGCGCGACCTGGTTGTCGCGCACGGCGTGGTTGTCGATGGAGCGCGCGTCGATCTCGGCTTCCTCGTCGAGCTTGTACTTGTTGACGCCGACGATCGTGTCCTGGCCGGAGTCGATGCGTGCCTGCTTCTCGGCCGCGCTCGCCTCGATCTTCAGCTTGGCCCAGCCGCTCTGCACCGCGTGGGTCATGCCGCCCATGGCCTCGACCTCCTCGATGATCGTCCAGGCGGCGTCGGCCATCTGCTGGGTCAGCGCCTCCATCGCGTAGCTGCCGGCCCACGGGTCGACGATCGAGGTGATGTGCGTCTCTTCCTGGATCACGAGCTGGGTGTTGCGGGCGATCCGGGCGCTGAACTCGGTGGGCAGGGCGATCGCCTCGTCGAGCGCGTTTGTGTGCAGGCTCTGCGTGCCGCCGAACACCGCGGCCATCGCCTCGATCGTCGTGCGCACGACGTTGTTGTACGGGTCCTGGGCGGTGAGCGACCAGCCCGAGGTCTGGCAATGGGTGCGCAGCATCGAGCTCTTGGCCTGCCTGGGCTTGAACTCCTGCATGATCCTGTGCCAGAGCCCGCGCGCCGCGCGCAGCTTGGCGATCTCGAGGTAGAAGTTCATCCCGATCGCCCAGAAGAAGCTGAGCCGGCCGGCGAAGGCGTCGACGTCCAGGCCCTTGGCGATGGCGGTGCGCACGTACTCGCGGCCGTCGGCCAGGGTCAGGGCCAGCTCGAGAGCCTGGTTCGCGCCGGCCTCCTGGATGTGATAGCCCGAGATCGAGATCGAGTTGAACTTCGGCATGCGCCCGGCCGTGTACTCGATGATGTCGCCGACGATCCGCATGCTGGGCGCAGGCGGATAGATGTAGGTGTTCCTCACCATGAACTCTTTCAGGATGTCGTTCTGGATCGTTCCTGAAAGCTTGTCCTCGGCGACGCCCTGCTCCTCGGCGGCGACGATGTAGCCGGCGAGGATCGGCAGCACCGCGCCGTTCATCGTCATCGAGACGCTGACGGTGTCGAGCGGGATCCGGTCGAACAGGATCTTCATGTCCTCGACCGAGTCGATCGCCACGCCGGCCTTGCCGACGTCGCCGGTGACGCGCGGGTGGTCGCTGTCGTAGCCACGGTGCGTGGCCAGGTCGAAGGCGACGCTGATGCCCTGGGCGCCGCCGGCGAGCGCCTGGCGGTAGAACGCGTTCGACTGCTCGGCGGTCGAGAAACCCGCGTACTGGCGGATCGTCCACGGCCGCACCGCGTACATCGTCGCCTGCGGGCCGCGGATGTAGGGCGGGAATCCTGGCAGCGTGTCGGTGGCAGGCAGGCCCTTCAGGTCGGCCGCGGTGTAGAGCGGCTTGACGACAATGCCCTCGGGTGTCTTCCAGGCGACGGCGTCGAGATCGCCGCCGGGCGCGGAACGCCGGGCGGCGGCACGCCAGGCGGCCAGCGCAGGGGAGTCGTCGTCGGCAGGAGTCGTCATCGCTGGGCGGATCTCGCGGTGGAGACGACGATTATCGCGGCGCGGCGGCGACAATCCCGGTCATGCCAAAACCCCTGGTCAGCCTGGTCTCCTCGGTCGCGCGCGACGGTGGCATCGGCCGCGCCGGCGACCTGCTGGTCCGCTTGCCCGGCGACCTGCCGCGCCTCAAGCAACTGACGATGGGCGCGCCCCTCGTCATGGGCCGCAAGACCTGGGATTCGCTACCCCGCCGGCCGCTGCCCGGACGGCGCAACATCGTCGTCACGCGCGAGCCGGCGTGGCACGCCGAAGGCGCGGAGCGTGCAGGGTCGCTCGAAGAGGCGCTCGGCCTCGCCGGTGACGTGCCACGCGTATTCGTGATCGGCGGCGCCGAAATCTTCGCCCGCGCGCTGCCGCTGGCCGACGAGCTCGAGCTGACCGAGATCGACGCCGAGTTTCCCGCCGACACCTTCTTTCCGGCGTGGAACCGGGCCGATTTCAGGCAGACTGCGCGCGAGGCGCACGCCACGCCGGAAGGCTTGCGCTACAGCTTCGCCAGCTATCGACGAAACGCATCGGGAGACTAGGAATGTCAGGCAAGGGGTTTCACGTCCACGGCCCGCACGACCACGAGGTCGAGCATCAGTCGCAAGCCGAGCCGCAGGGAATGGCGGGCCGGCTCGCGGTGGCCACGGCGATCATCGCCACGGTCGGCGCGCTGTTCGCCTACATGGGCGGGCTGAAGCAGGTCAACGCCAGCCTGTACAAGAACGAGGCCGCGATCAAGAAGACCGACGCGGCCGACAAGTGGGCCTACTACCAGGCGAAGAACAACCGGCAGAACATCTCCGAGCTCGCAGTCGACCTCGTGCCCGACGCGCGCAAGGACTACTACCGCGGCGAGGCGGCGCGCTACAAGGCCGAGAAGGCCGAGGCGCAGAAGGAAGCCGAAAAGCTCGAGCGGGAATCGAAGGAGTGGGACGAGAAGAGCGAGCACGAGATCCACGAGCACCATCGCTGGCAGCAGGCGACCACGGCGCTCTCGATCGCGATCGCGATGGCGGCGATCGCCCTGCTGACCCGGAGCCGCCGCCTGCAGCTCGGCGTCTACGGGCTCACCGCGATCGGCGTCGTCCTGGGCGTGCTCGCCGCCATCCACATCTGAGCGGCGCGCGCGGGACAGGCGCGGGCCCTCCCGTGGAGGCGATCGGTCGAGATTTCAGGAACGGCGGCGGCGAGCGACGAAGCGGAGCATCGCCAGGCCGGCGAGCATCAGCGCATAGGTCTCGGGCTCGGGGATCGCCGGCACCTCGTTGACGCCGATCCGGATCCGGTAGCTGCCGTCGTTGTCGTCGTAGGCCCCCGGCGCGCCGCCGAAGCCGAAACCGTCGGGAATGCCCAGGAAGAGCCGCGTCGCACCGATCGGCGCGATGAACTCCTGGAAGGTGCCGCCCGCGGTCTTGCCGTCACCGATGTAGAACACCTGGCCGAGCAGCGGCGACAGCGAGAGGAAGTCGATGCCGATGCCGGCGGGCGAGAAGTCCAGGCCGGGCGGCGGTGCGCCGCTGGGCACGGCGTCGGAGAGGAAGACGCCGACCAGCGGACCCTGCGGACCGACGTAGCTGCTGATGCCGCCGAACGAGGTCAGGCTGCTGCCGGCGGCGCCGTTGCCGCCGGGGCCGAACAGCGGCGGGCCGAAGCCGTTGAAGAAGCTGACGCCGCCGACCGCCGGATCGAGCGCCTTCACCACGTCGCCGGCGACGACCGAGATGAACGACGGCATCGTTTCGAGGATCTCTTCCGGCGTCGGGCCGCCATGACGAATCAACCCGCCGGGCCACGGATCGCTCGCGGGCGGAATGACGAGATCGGTGCGGCCGGCGAGCCAGATCGCGTCGGAGCCGTCGACGGTGACGTCGTAGGTTTGCGCTTGCGCCGCCGACGCCAGCATCAGGGCGGCAGAGACGGCGAGCAAACCCGATCCGAAACGGTGGTGCGACTTCATCGGTGACTCCCTCGGTAGCAGGCCGACACCGTTCGAATGTAGTGATCCGGTCTGGCACCCGATACCCCGCAGTCGCGGGGTCACGAGCAGTCACAGGCGAGTCCAGGGCGCGGCGCGGCGGCAGCCCGGCTCAGTCCTCCAGACCCAGCTCCTGGATCTTGCGGGTGATCGTGTTGCGGCCGATGCCGAGCTTCTGCGCCGCCTCGATCCGCCGGCCGCGCGTGATCTCGAGCGCGGCGTGGATCAGCTGGCCCTCGAAGCGCCGGGTCAGCGTGTCCCAGACCATCGGCTCGCCGGCGCGCAGCATCTGCCGCGCCTCCTGCTCCAGGCCCGAAAGCCAGCCCGAAGAGGCCGGCTCGGCGGCGGCCGGGGCCAGCGCGGGCCGCGCCGCCGACGGCGACTCGTGCATGCCGGCAACGTCGCCGCCGCGCGCCGACGCTTCGGGCGCCGGCTCGGCGTCCTCGTGCTGTGCCGGCGTCGCGATGGCGGACCGGGCCGGCGCCTGCCGCTGCTGGAATTCGGGCGGCAGATCCTTGGCGTCGACGAGCTGCGCCGGCGCCATCACGGTCAGCCAGTGGCAGATGTTCTCGAGCTGGCGAACGTTGCCCGGGAAGTCGAACTGCATCAGCCGGGCGAGCGCGGCCTCGGTGATGCGCTTGCCCTCGACGCCGAGCTCGCGCGCGCTCTTCTGCAGGAAAAAGCGCGTCAGCGGCGGGATGTCTTCCTGGCGCTCGCGCAGCGCCGGCAGGCGAAGGCGGATGACGTTGAGGCGATGGAACAGGTCCTCGCGGAACGAGCCTGCCTTGACGCGCTCCTCCAGGTCCTGGTGGGTCGCGGCGATGATGCGCACGTTGCTGCGCATCGGGTTGTGGCCGCCGACCCGGTAGTACTGGCCGTCGGCCAGCACGCGCAGGAGGCGCGTCTGCAGGTCGAACGGCATGTCGCCGATCTCGTCGAGAAAGAGCGTGCCGCCGTCGGCCTGCTCGAAGCGGCCGCGCCGGGTGGTCTGCGCGCCGGTGAAGGCGCCGCGCTCGTGGCCGAACAGCTCGGACTCGAGCAGGTCCTTCGGAATCGCTGCGGTGTTGATCGCCACGAAGGGGCCGCTGGCGCGCGGGCTGTGCTTGTGCAGCGCGTTGGCGACGAGTTCCTTGCCCGATCCCGACTCGCCGGTGATGAGCACGGTGACGATGCTCTGGCTCAGCCGGCCGATCGCCCGGAACACGTCCTGCATCGCCGGCGCCTGGCCGAGGATCTCGGGCACCTGTGCGACCGCCGCCTCGACCTGGCCTTCGTGCAGGCTTTCCTCGACCGCGCGGCGGATCAGGTCCACCGCCTTCGGCACGTCGAAGGGCTTGGGCAGGTAGTCGAAGGCGCCGCCCTGGAAGGCGCTGACCGCGCTGTCGAGGTCGGAGTAGGCGGTCATGATGATGACCGGCAGGTCGCGGTGCTTGGCCTTGATCTTGGTGAGCAGATCGATCCCCGAGCCGCCGGGCATGCGGATGTCGGATACCAGCACCTGCGGCAGGTCGTCCTCGAGCGCGGCGAGCACGTCGCGCGGATTGGTGAAGCTGCGGACGACGAATTCCTCGCGCGTCAGCGCCTTCTCGAGCACGAACCGGATCGATTGGTCGTCGTCGACGATCCAGATGGGCTTCATGCGGACGGAGGCGCTGCGGACAGGAGCAAGGGGTGCGATCGGGGGAGGATCATCAGGCGAGCGGAATCACGATCTTGAAGACCGTGCGGCCGGGTTCGCTTTCGAATTCGACGGTGCCATGGTGTTGCTGGATGAATGTCTGAGCAAGCGTGAGTCCGAGTCCCGAGCCGCCTTCGCGGCCCGACACGAGCGGAAAGAACACCCGTTCGCCCAAGGCCTGGGGAACTCCCGGACCGTTGTCCTCGATATGCAATTCCAGTGCCAGACGATAGCGATGCTTGCCGAGCGTCATCTGCCGCGCCACCCGCGTGCGCAGGACGATCTTCGCGTCGCCGATCTCGATCCGTTCGGCGAGGGCCTCGGCGGCGTTGTGCGCGATGTTGAGCACCGCCTGGATCAGCTGCTCGCGATCGCCGCGGAACTCCGGGATCGAGGTGTCGTAGTCGCGCTCGGTCGTGAGGCCGTTCGGAAACTCGGCGTCGATCAGCGCCCGCACCCGCTCGCACACCTCGTGGATGTTGACGTTGCCGACGACGTGCGGCTTCCTGTGCGGGGCGAGCAGGCGGTCGACCAGCGACTGCAGCCGGTCGGCCTCTTTGATGATGACCTGCGTGTACTCGGTGAGGGCGCGCGACTCGATCTCCATCTCGAGGAGCTGCGCCGCGCCACGAATGCCGCCGAGCGGATTCTTGATCTCGTGGGCGAGGTTCCTGATCAGCTCCTTGGTCGCCTGGGCCTGCTCGAGCGCCCTCTCCTCGCGCTCCTGGCGCGTCTGCTGCTCGATCTCCACGACCTCGAAGACAACGTTGCGCGAGCTGTCGATCTGGTTGACGATGACCCGCACCGGCAGCGTCTCGCCGTGGGTCGCGCCCGGGCGCTTCAGCTGGGCGTCGAGCCGGCTGGTGGCGAAGGCGTTGTTGCTGACGGTTGCCACGGTGGCCTGGAGCGTCTGCGCATCGGCGAACCAGTCGAACGCCGAGCTGCGCGACATGCTGCGCCGCGAGAGGCCGAGGGCGTTCTCGAACGACGAGTTGACGAAGATGCACTCGCCCTCGGGGGTGACCACGGCGACCATCGTCGCCAGCAGGTCCAGCGCCGCGTAGCTTGCCGCGTCTTCGGCGCGCGGCGCCCGGGCGGCAGGCGGGCCGGCGGCGGTCACAACGGCAGGACGGGCGCGGCCGGCAGCTTCTGGAGCTCGCGCCGGATTGCGGCGATGTCGGCCTCCTTGCGGGCGATCGAGGCGCTGAGCTGCGCCACCCGGTCGACGTACTTCTGGTAGTTCTGCTCGTTGCCCATGCGCTCGGGCTGGCCGTTGTTGAATTCCTTCTTCAGGACCGCCAGGCGCTCTTCCTCGGTCCGGAGCTCGCTTTCGAGAATGCGCCGGGCGTCGCTGTCGCGGGACCGCTGCGCCGCGGGATCGACCCGCGCTGCGCCGCTGCCGGCGGTGGCGGCGGGAACGGCGGTGCCCGAGGGACGCGGCTTCGTCATCTGGATCACCGTGACCGGCGCGCCCTCGAGCTTCTTGCAGCCGAGCTTCTCGGCCTCCTTGGCGGAGATCGTGTTCTTGTAATCGTTGTTCGGGCAGCGGTAGGTCACCGTGCCTTCATCGGCCGCCAGCGCGCCGCTGCCGGCGCCGCAGGCGAGCGCGAGGATCAGGACGCGGGGATTCGTGAAGGGCAGTCTCATGTCGTCGTCTCCAGCCCGTTCAACGCGCGCCAGGCGCGCGCGCCGACAGGCCGGACCCGATTGTCACGCAGTCGCGACAGCCCCCACCCGGCCGCCGCAGGCGGCCACAAAAGAGAAAGGGACGGCCACCTGCCGTCCCCGCTGTCCTTCAGGCGAAGCCTATAGCGAGTAGTACATGTCGAACTCGACCGGATGCGTGGTCATGCGGAAGCGCGTGACTTCCTGCATCTTGAGGTCGATGTAGGCATCGATGTAGCTGTCGGTGAAGACGCCGCCCTTGGTCAGGAAGGCGCGGCCCTTGTCGAGGTACTCGAGCGCCTGCTCGAGGCTCGAGCAGACGGTCGGGATCTTCGCGTCTTCCTCGGGCGGCAGGTGGTAGAGGTCCTTGCTCGCGGCCTCGCCCGGATGGATCTTGTTCTCGACGCCGTCGAGGCCGGCCATCAGCAGGCCGGTGAAGGCCAGGTACGGATTGGCCAGGGGATCCGGGAAGCGCGCCTCGACGCGGCGGCCCTTCGGATTGGCGACGTACGGAATGCGGATCGACGCCGAGCGGTTCTTCGCGCTGTAGGCCAGCTTGACCGGCGCCTCGAAGCCCGGAACCAGCCGCTTGTAGCTGTTCGTGCCCGGGTTGGTGATCGCGTTCAGCGCGCGGGCGTGCTTGATGATGCCGCCGATGTAG
>JANMCC010000257.1:0-1704 GCA_031360885.1 Burkholderiales bacterium
TCCTGCTCGACCTCGGTGGCGTTGGCCGAAAAGCCGCCCGGCACCATGCCGCCGGTGTCGGGCCAGTGGCCGGTGTTGGCGAGCCAGCACCAGAGCTTGCCGTCGCGGAAGAACGGCTGCACGAACTTCACGTCCATGAGGTGCGTGCCGCCGAGGTAGGGATCGTTGACGATGAAGACGTCGCCCGGATTCAGCGCGATCTTCAGACGTCTCACCCGCTCGATCACCGCCTGCACCGTGAACTGCATCGTGCCGACGAACACCGGCAGGCCGAGCTCGCCCTGGGCGATCAGCTCGCCCGAGTCGCGGTGGTAGATGCCGTCGGAGCGGTCGAGCGCCTCGGCGATCACCGGGCTGAACGCGCTGCGCACGAACGCCAGGTCCATCTCGTTGCAGACCTGCATCAGGCCGTTCTGCAGGACCGAGAGGGTGATGGGGTCGACGGCGTTCATCGCTCGATCATCCTACGCGTCCAGGAGCGCTGCCGTCGATCGGACCGCGGGCTGTTGCTTTCATTCTGGTTTGCAGGCGTTGCAGCGGCTCGGTGTAGTAGGCCGACAAGCGGGCATGCCGGGCGACGATGCCGGCTGCGCGCTTCGCTGCGTCGCTGGCACCGGCCCGGTCCCCCGTGGCGAGCAGGGCATGTGCCAGGGTCGTCCGAGGGCGTAGCGGTCGATCGGCGCCTTCTTCAGCGCCTTCAGCACGATGGTGTCGAGGTCGGCGGCGAGGCTGCGGCCGATCGCGCGTGGCGTCGGCGCCGACGGCTCGTCGCCCAGGATCGCCTGCTCCTGGGCGCTCCGGGTCTCGCGCAGGAAGGGCTTGCGGCCGGAGACCAGCTCGTAGAGAAGCGCACCGAGCGCCCAGACGTCGGTGGCGGTGCTGATCGGTGCGCCGCTGAGCTGCTCCGGGGCGGCGTAGTCGAGCGTCATCGCCCGTCCGCCGAGCCGGGTCAGCTCGGTCTCCGCCGCTTCGCCGGTGTCGTCCTGCAACAGCTTGGCGATGCCGAAGTCGAGCAGCATCGCCTTGCCCGCGGGCGTGACCAGCACGTTGCTCGGCTTGAGGTCGCGATGGATGACGAGGTTGGCATGCGCGTACTGCACGGCGCCGAGCACCTGCCGCAGCAGCTCGACCCGCTCGCGCACCGCGAGCCGGCGCGTCTCGCAATACGTGGAGATCGGCTGGCCTTCGACGTACTCGAGCGCCAGGTAGGGCTGGCCGTCGTCGCCCAGGCCGGCGTCGTAGAGCCGGGCGATGTTGGGATGCGTCAGCGAGGCCAGGATGTCGCGCTCCCGGGCGAAGCGCTGCACGAGCACGTTGCGTCGCACGCCGAGCATGGGAAGCTTGAGTGCGACCCGGCGCTTGAGCTGTCCGTCCTCGCGCTCGCCCAGCCATACCTCTCCCATGCCACCGCGGCCGAGCACGTGCTCCAGGCGGTACGGACCGACCCTGTCGCCGGCCTTGAATTCCACGGCCGTCGATTTCGCGTGGGGCGCGGTGAAGGTCGGACCGCGCTCGAGCACATCGGCGGTTTCCTTCGAGGCCTGCTGCGAGAGGATCCGGCGCAAGGCGGGCAGCAGCCGGACGTCGTCGCCCTTCCGGCTGGCGAGCCAGGGCGCGCGCAAGGCCGGGCCCCAAAACACTACATAGGACACCAACGCCCGCAGGCGCCCCCCGGCGGCCGCATCGAGTGCCCGGCCGGCGGGG
>JANMCC010000390.1:0-4185 GCA_031360885.1 Burkholderiales bacterium
GCCTCGGCCCAGCGCGCCGCGCAGGCGAGCGGGCGCGGGCCGGCGATGCCGGCGCCGTCGAGCTGGAAGCGCTCGACGAAGGGCTGCAGGTCGGCTTCGATCGCCGCGGTGGCGTCGGCGAGGGCGCGCAGGTCGCCGCCCTCGCGCTGCTGCAGGCGCAAGGTCGCCAGCCGCTCGCTGGCCTCGTTCAGCGGCCCGACGAAGGCGTGGCTGGCGCGCGCCAACGCGTCGACGACCGGCGCTGGCAGCCCGCCCTCGGGCCGGCTCGCGGCACGGGCCCGGGATCCGGTGCAGAAGCGCTCGCTCACCGCCGCGTCGGCAAGCGCGGCCTGCTCGCGACAAAGCGCGGGCAGGAGCGATGGGGGCAGGCCCTCGACCCGGAACCCGGCCTCGGCGAAACGGCGGTCGCGGCCGACGCCGAACTCGGCCACCTGCGCGAAGGCCGGCAGGAGGAGCGCGATCGCAGCGGCGACGGCGAGCGCCTCCAGCCAAGCGGGCACGCCGGAGAACCGGCGGGGGGTCGCCCGGACCGGGCTCGCCAGGGCGGCGGCGTGCATCACCTGGAGCGGGCTCGGCGGCTGGAAAGGCGCGCCCGCGCTCAGAACGAGCGCGCGCTGTCCGCCGGACCGGCGGCTTCCAGGCGGATCGTCTCGCCGACGTGGAACGGTGGCGGCGAGGCGTAGCGACGCACCTGCAGCGCGCCGTTCGGCAGGCGCAGCGACGCGTCGTAGCGGGTGCGGGCGCTGCGTTCGATCTCGTGGCCGATCAGAGCGCCGCCGATGGCGCCGAGCACGCGGGTCACGTGGCGCTCGTGCTCCTTGCCGATCTTGTCGCCGAACACCGCGCCGGCGATGCCGCCGGCGATCGCGCCGAGGGCGGCCGGGCCGCTGGGGACCTCGACCGCACGGATCGCCTCCACCACCGCGCAGTCGTGGCACGCGGCAAGACGGACCGGCGGCACGGGCCGCGACTCCGGCACGGCCTGCGCATACGAAGGCGGTACCGGGCGCGACGACGGAAAGGCGGCCGCGGGGGGCGGCATCGTCAGCGGCGCGGGCGGTGGCGCCGCCATCGGCGCCTCCGGTGGCGCCGCCATCGGCGCGGACGGCATCGCGATCGGCGCGGGCGACGACATCACGGCGGGAGCCGACGGCAGCGACGAGGCATGGACCGGCGGGGCGCCGTCGAGCAGCAGTGATTCCTCGAGCGTGGCCCGCGCCACGGCGCCGCCACGCCAGACGGTGGCGACGGCGGCGCTTTCCGGGCGGATCCGGTCGGCGGCGTCGATGACGAGCGAGCCTTCGTAGACGCCGGCCTGAACCTCGCGCAGCTCGACCAGTCGGCGCACGCCGTCGACCATCACCGTGGCCGCGGCGCCGGGGGTGGCGAAAACGCTGAAGAAGAGCGCGGTGCCGGGCGCGAGGCTGGCCACCTGCTCGACGTCGAAGGCATCGACGCGCAGCGCGGCGGAGCGGCCGGACTGGGCCGCCGCCGGTGGCGACGCGACGCCGAACGACAACGCCGCGAACACGCCGACCATCCACCGGCCCACGCACGCCATGCCAACTCTCCTCCGAGCCTGTGACATGGCTAACGCCGTTGGACGCGGCGCGACGACAGGGTCGACCTCAGGTCGCTCGAAATGGCGAAATTTTTCCTAGCTTCACAAAACTACACAAACGGCGTGGAAGCGCCGGGAGGAAGCTACTTCTCGCGCGCGGCGAGGATGTCGGCGTCGATCTTCGCCGCGCGCAGCGCCGCGGGCCGCGCGGTCACGCGCTCGATGTAGGCCTTGATCGCGGGCGTCTCGGGAACGAGCTTGAACATCGTCGTCCAACGCAGCGCCGTGCCCCAGAGCGCGTCGACCGCGGTGAAGCGATCGCCGAGCAGGTACGGCCCGTGGCCGAGCTGGTCGTTCAGGGTCTTCATCACCGTGTCGTAGTCGCCGTAGGGCGAGGTCGAGGGCGGCGCGGGCTCGCGCTTCATCGACCGGTCGATCAGCGCCGGCTCGAACGAGGCGTTGTAGAAGAACATCCAGCGCAGGTACGGCCCGCGCAGCGGGTCGCCGATCGCCGGCGTGATGCCCGCCTCGGGATAGAGATCGGCGAGGTAGGTGTAGACCGCGCCCTGCTCGGTGACGAGCGCGCCCTCGTGGACGATCGCCGGCACCTTGCCCATCGGGTTGACGCCGAGGTACTCGCTCGAGCGCGACTCGTTCTTCTGCAGGTTCAGCGGCCTGAGCTCGTAGTCGGCGCCGAGCTCCTCGAGCAGGAACAGGGTGCCCGCCGAGCGCGACTGCGGCGAGTGATAGAACACGACCCTGCGGCTGATGCTCACGGACTTTCTCCGGTGGAAAGCGCGGCCCGGCGATCAGCTCGAGGGCGTCTCGTCGGCGTAGGCCGACTTGAGCCGGGCGGGCTTCTTCGAGCGCTTGCGCATGGTGATGTTGAGCATCTCGACGCCGACCGAGAAGGCCATCGCGAAGTAGATGTAGCCCTTGGGCACGTGCTGGCCGAAGCCCTCGGCGATCAGGACGACGCCCACCACCACCAGGAAGGCGAGCGCGAGCATCTTGATCGTCGGATGCTGGTTGACGAAGCGGCCGATCGCGCCGGCGAAGGCCATCATCAGCGCGACCGAGATCACGACGGCGGCGATCATCACCGCGACCTCGTCGACCATGCCGACGGCGGTGATGATCGAGTCGAGCGAGAACACGATGTCGATGACGATGACCTGCAGGATCACGGCGGCGAAGCCCGCCTTGACGGCGGAAGCGGTCTCGCCCTCGGCGCCCTCGAGCGACTGGTGGATCTCGGCGGTGCTCTTCCAGAGCAGGAACAGGCCGCCGCCGATCAGCACCAGGTCGCGGCCCGAGATCTCCTGGTTCACCATGCCGATGCTGAACAGCGGCGCGGTCATGCCGATGATCCACGAGAGCATGAGCAGCAGGCCGACGCGCATGAACATCGCCAGGAACAGGCCGATCTGCCGCGCCTTCCTCTGCTGCTCCGGCGGCAGCTTGTCGACCAGGATCGAGATGAAGATGATGTTGTCGATGCCCAGCACCAGTTCGAGCGCGGTGAGCGTGAGCAGGGCGATCCAGGCTTGCGGGTCGGTCAGGAGTTCGAGCATCGGCGGCGGGTGCGGCGGCGGAGCGCCAGGGTCGGGCCAAACGGGCCCGGGGCATTCTCGCCGCGCTCAGGCGAAGCGGGCGAACACCTGGTCGAGTCGTACGGTCATTGCCGCGCGGGCGGGGGCGTCGACGAAGCTGGCTTCGAAGCTGTTCCTCGCCAGCGCGTAGGCCTCGGCCGCGCCGAGCTGCGGCAAGGCGGCGAACGCGGCCAGGAAGTTGGCGTTCATGTAGCCGCCGAAGTAGGCCGGGTCGTCGGAATTGATCGTCGCGCAGAGACCTGCGGCGAGCAGCGCCGGCAGGCCGTGCCCCGCCATCTCCGGGTAGACGCAGAGCTTGACGTTGGAGAGCGGGCAGACCGTGAGCGGCACGCGCTCCGCGGCGAGCCGCCGGACCAGCGCCGGGTCCTCCAGGCAGCGCACGCCGTGGTCGATGCGCTCGACCTTCAGGACGTCGAGCGCGCTCGCGATGTAGGCCGGCGGCCCTTCCTCGCCGGCATGGGCGACGCGGTGCAGGCCGAGCCGCCCCGCCTCGGCGAAGACGCGGGCGAACTTCTCGGGCGGATGGCCGCGCTCGCTGCTGTCGAGGCCGACGCCGATGAAGTGCTCGCGGTACGGCAAGGCGTCGTGCAGGGTCTGCAGCGCCTCCTCCTCGCTCAGGTGGCGCAGGAAGCAGAGGATCAGCGCGCTCGAGACGCCGAGCTCTCGCCCGGCGCGCTCGCACGCGCTCGCCAGGCCGCGGATCACGTCGCCCATCGGCACGCCGCGCGCGGTGTGCGTCTGCGGGTCGAAGAACAGCTCGGCGCGGACGACGTTGTCGGCGGCGGCGCGGCGGAAGTACGCCATCGCCATCGCCTCGAAGTCGCTCTCGTGCAGCAGCACGCTCGCCCCGGCGTAGTAGATGTCGAGGAAGCTCTGCAGGTCGGTGAACGCGTAGGCCGCGCGCAGCGCCTCGACGCTCGGGTAGGCGAGCGCGACCCCGTTCTTTCGCGCCAGCTCGAAGATCAGCTCGGGCTCGAGCGAGCCCTCGATGTGGATGTGCAGCTCGGCCTT
>JANMCC010000273.1:0-1951 GCA_031360885.1 Burkholderiales bacterium
CCGGGCCGGCCGCTTTCTTCGGGCTCCCTGTCGTCATGCGCTGCGGCCGGGCCGGCGGCGAGCAGGTCGAACGCGGTCGCCGCGACGCCGGTCGCGGCCGCGGTCTTGAAGAAATTTCTTCGCGAACCGAAATGGTTTTGGGGTTTCCCTTCGTCACAGAGTCTGCACATGGCCTTGTCTCCTGCAAAGTGAGTCACGCCCAGCCATGACTCGTTGTTGATGTGTCTGCTTGCGCAGTGCTGGGGTGTTCGAACTCAGGTCATCGGATCGACGAACCCCGCGCGCTGCGGCCAGAGGTTGGTGAACGCGTGCACCTGCGCGTCGCCGTAGAGGCCGCCGCGTGTGAACGGCTCGGTCACCAGCCACGCGAGCGCGGCGGCACGGTCGGTGAAGTCGATCACGAGCAGGCTGCCGAGCAGGGTCTGGCCGTCGTCGCTCACCAGCGGGCCGGCGAAGGCGATGCGCTCGGCGACGAGGCCGAGGTAGGCCTTGTGCTCGGGCCGCACGCGCGTGCGCAGGTCGCCGGCATCGGGGCGGTCGACGAGGTGGAAGGCGAACAGCATCGCCGTCAGCCGCCGTGCCGCTGGCGCAGCAGCTTCGCCGCCTCGACCATCGCGCGCAGCTTGCCCACCGCGGTCTCGCGCGGCAGGTACTTCATGCCGCAATCGGGCGCAAGGATCACGTTCTCGGCTTTCACGTACGGCAGCGCGCGCTCGATGCGCGCGACGATGGTCTCGACCGACTCGACCTGCGGGTCGGCCAGGTCGATGCAGCCGACCATCACGCGCTTGCCGTCGAGTGCGGCGAGCGCGGAACAATCGAGGTGCGACTGCGCGGTCTCGATCGAGACCTGCTTGCAACTGCACTGCGCCAGCTCGGGAAGAAACGAGTAGCCGCTCGGCCGCTCGTGGATGATCGCGGCGTAGCCGAAGCAGATGTGCACGGCGGTCGTGCCGGTGATGCCGTCGAGCGCGCGGTTCAGCGCCGCGAGGCCGTACTGGCGCGCCTTCTCGGGCCGCGCCTGCATGTAGGGCTCGTCGATCTGCACCACGTCGGCGCCGGCCGCGAACAGGTCGCGGATCTCGGCGTTGACGGCGTCGGCGTAGTCCATCGCCGCTTCTTCCTCGGTCTTGTAGAAATCGTTCTGCGCCTGCTGCAGCATCGTGAACGGGCCGGGCACGGTGATCTTCACCATGCGGTCGGTGTTCGCGCGCAGGAACTTCAGGTCGTCGACCTCGACCGCATGCCGGCGGCGGATCTTGCCGACGATCCGCGGCACCGGGTTCGGGTGGCCGGAGCGGTCGAGCGCGCTGCCGGGGTTGTCGAGGTCGACGCCTTCGAGCGCGGTCGCGAAGCGGTTCGAGTAGCTCTCGCGGCGGATCTCGCCGTCGCTGACGATGTCGAGGCCGGCTTCTTCCTGCGCGCGGATCGCGATCAGCGTCGCGTCGTCCTGCGCCTGCTCAAGATACTGCGCCGGGATGCGCCACAGCTCCTTCGCGCGGGTGCGCGGCGGGAAGCGGCCGGCGAGCTTGGCGCGGTCGATCAGCCACTCGGGCTGCGGGAAGCTGCCGACGATCGTGGTGGGGAACAGCATGTGTCTTTCTCCTTCTCAGACGCCGAGGTAGGCGCGTTGAATCTCGGGGCGGGCGAGCAGCTCGGCGGGTGCGCCCTCGGCGACGATGCGGCCTTCTTCGAGCACGTAGGCGCGGGTCGAGACCTCCATCGCCATCACGACGTTCTGCTCGACCATCAGCACCGACATGCCGGCCGCGTTGATGCGGCGGATGGCGGCGAACATGTCGTGCACGATCAGCGGCGTCAGGCCGAGCGTGGGCTCGTCGAGCAGCAGCAGGCGCGGGCGGGCCATCAGCGCGCGCGCGATCGCGACCATCTGCTGCTGGCCGCCGGAGAGTTCGCCGGCGGGGCTCGTGAGTTTTTCTTTCAGCGCGGG
>JANMCC010000393.1:0-1773 GCA_031360885.1 Burkholderiales bacterium
CGGCGCGCTGCTCGGCGTGCCGATCGCGCACAAGGACATCTTCGTGACCCGCGGCCTGCCAACGACCGCCGGCTCGAAGATGCTCGCCGGCTACCGCAGCCCGTTCGACGCCACGGTGGTCGCGCGGCTCGGGTCCGGCAAGCATCTTCGAGCCGGCGGTGGTCGGCAGGTCGCGCGTCACGAAGATGTCTTTGTGCGCGAGCGGCACGCCGAGCAGGGGGCCGTTCCCGCCGCTTGCGCGCTTCGCATCGGCGGCGGCGGCGTGGCCGAGTGCGAGCGCTTCGTCGGTGACCAGCATCGTGCCGAGTTGTTCGTGTTCGGCAAGGCGTGCGAGCAGATGTGTCGTCACCTCGGCGCTGGAGACCTGCTTCGCGGCCAGTGCGCGGCCGAGATCAGCGACGCCGAGATCGTGAAGTGCCTGGCCGGCGGCCATCAGCCGATCACCTTCGGCACGAGAAAGAGGCCGTCCTCGACCAGCGGCGCGCTGCGCTGGTTGGCGGCACGCTGGTCGCCTTCGGTGACCGCATCGTCGCGCAGCCGCAGCGCCACTTCCTGGACCGCCGAGAGCGGCGTGTACAGCGGCTCGACGCCGCTCGTGTCGACGGCGCTCATCTGCTCGACGATGCCGAAGAAGCCGTTGAGCTGGGCCAGCATCGCGCCGCGTTCGGCGTCGTTCAGTTCGAGCCGCGCCAGTTGGGCAATGCGGCTCACGTCGAGCGGAGTCAGGGCCATGGAATCGATCGAAAAAACGGGCCGGCCGGACCGGCCGCGAGGGCGCGCGGGCACTGGAAAGCCGCGGGGCTTGCGGTATTATCCCCGGTTATCCACACGCCCTTCGAGCCCGTGCAAATCGTCGCAGTCCGCGATTTGCCGCGCGTTCGCAGCGCAGGTGCCAAGAGTTCACCGCAGGCGCGAGAGGCGCGCCGCGGTCGGCGTCCCCCAACATCGTTCATCAACGGAATCGACTCGCCACCGGCGCTGCGACTGCTTCATTGCCCGCAGGCCGCGTGACGACTCCGCCCCCACACCATGTTCGGATCCTTTCGGCGCTACTTCTCGACCGACCTGGCCATCGACCTCGGCACCGCCAACACCCTGATCTACGTGCGCGGCAAGGGCATCGTGCTCGACGAACCGTCGGTCGTCGCGATCCGCCACGAGGGTGGCCCGAACGGCAAAAAGACGATCCAGGCGGTCGGCGCCGAGGCCAAGGCGATGCTCGGCAAGGTGCCGGGCAACATCGAGGCGATCCGCCCGATGAAGGACGGCGTGATCGCCGACTTCACCGTCACCGAGCAGATGCTCAAGCAGTTCATCAAGATGGTCCACCCGCGTGGCATCTTGCGGCCGAGCCCGCGGATCATCATCTGCGTGCCCTGCGGCTCGACCCAGGTCGAACGCCGCGCTATCCGCTAATCGGCGCTGGGCGCCGGCGCCTCCGAGGTTTACTTTATCGAGGAGCCGTGGGCCGCGGCGATCGGCGCCGGGCTGCCGGTCAGCGAGGCGAGCGGCTCGATGGTGGTCGACATCGGCGGCGGTACGACAGAGGTCGGCGTCATCAGCCTCGGCGGCATGGTCTACAAAGGCTCGATCCGCGTCGGCGGCGACAAGTTCGACGAGTCGATCATCAACTACATCCGCCGCAACTACGGCATGCTGATCGGCGAGCCCACCGCCGAGATGATCAAGAAGAACATCGGCAGCGCATTCCCCGGCTCCGAAGTGAAAGAGATGGAAGTGAAAGGCCGCAACCTGAGCGAAGGCGTGCCGCGC
>JANMCC010000310.1:0-1589 GCA_031360885.1 Burkholderiales bacterium
ACCGTGCCGGCGGCGACCTGCGCGTTCTGCTCGCGGATCGCGGCGACCACCTCGCCCGAGGTGATGCTGCGCGCGGCGAGCTTGCCCGGGTCGAGCCAGACGCGCATCGCGTAGTCGCCGGCGCCGAACAGGATCACCGAGCCCATGCCGGGAATCCGCAGCAGCTCGTCGCGCACGTTGAGCTGGCCGTAGTTGCGCAGGTAGAGCGCGTCGCGGCTGTTGTCGGGGCTCACCAGGTGAACCACCATGGTCAGGTTCGGACTCGACTTCTCGGTCGTCACGCCGATCTGGCGAACGATGTCGGGCACCCGCGGCAGCGCCCGGTTGATGCGGTTCTGCACCGCGGTCTCGGCGACCTCGGGGTTGGTGCCGATCTTGAACGTGACCGTCAGCGTCAGGCTGCCGTCGGCGCTCGCCTGCGAATCGAAATAGAGCAGGTTCTCGACGCCGTTGATCTGCTCCTCGAGCGGCGTGGCCACCGTCTCCGAGATGACGCGCGGGTTGGCGCCGGGGAACTGCGCCCGCACCACGATCTGCGGCGGCGCCACCTCCGGATACTCCGAGACCGGCAGCTGGAAGATCGCCAGCACGCCGATCAGGAAGATGAAGATCGAGAGCACGCCGGCGAAGCGCGGCCGGTCGATGAAGAAGCGGGAGATGTCCATGGCGGCTGCCGCTCAGCCCTTGGCCGCGGAGGCGGCCGGCGCGTTGCCCGGCGGGCCCGGCGGCGGCGGGAAGATCGGCATGCCGAGGGCGTCGACCTTGAGCACCTGCGGCGCCACCGGCACGCCCGGGATCACGCGCTGCAGCCCGTCGACGACGACGAGCTCGCCGGCCTTGATGTTGCCGGTGACGACCCGCATCCCGTCCATCAGCGCCCCCGGCTTGACCTCGCGGAACTGGGCGGGGCCGCCGGCAGCGGCGACGACGTAGACGAACTTCTTCGTCTGGTCGGTGCCGATCGCCCGCTCCGGAACGAGCACCGCGCTGTACGCGCTCGTGCCCTCCATGCTGAGCCGGGCGGCCAGGCCGGGGGTGAACCTGCCCTTCGAGTTGTCGAAGGTGGCGCGCATCCGGATCGCGCCGGTCTGCGGGTTGAGGCGGTTGTCGATGAAGTCGACCTGGCCGAGGTGCGGGAAGCCCACCTCGTCGGCCAGGCCCATCCTGACCTTGGGCACCCGCTCGCCGCCCTTGTCGGCGCGCAGGCGCAGGTAGGTCTGCTCGCTGCCGTCGAAGTACGCGTAGACCTTGCTCACGCCGGCGATCGAGGTCAGCACCGACTGCTCGTTCACCAGGTTGCCGACGGTGATGTTGGCGCGCGAGGCGCGCCCTGCGATCGGCGCGCGCACCCGGGTGTAGTCGAGGTTGAGGCGAGCGCTGCGCAGCGCCGCCTCGGCGCCCTGGATGTCGGCCTGCGAGGTCCGCGTGCCCGAGGTCCACTGGTCGTACTCCTGGCGCGAGACGGCCTGGGCATCGAGCAGGGTCTTGGCCCGGGCCAGCTCGGCCTGGGCGAGCTCGGCCTTGGCCTTGGCCGAGACGAGCTGCGACTGGGCCCGCGCCGCCTCGGCCTCGAACGGCCGCGGATCGAT
>JANMCC010000394.1:0-6573 GCA_031360885.1 Burkholderiales bacterium
AGCGTGCCGGCGCTGTTCGGCTCGACCTTCGGCCTGTTCATGGTGCCGCTGGAGCAGGGCATGGGCTGGAGCCGGGCCGACATCGCCTTCTCGCTGACGCTGACGACGACGATCTCCTGGCTGTCGGTGCTGCTCGGCGGCTGGCTCGCCGACCACGCGCGTCTGAGGCCGCTGCTCTTCACCGGGGTGGTGCTGGGCGCTGCCAACCTGGCTGCGTTCGCGCTCATCACCGAGCTCTGGCACTTCTACGTGCTCGTCGTCGCCCTCGCCTTCACCTCGCTCGGCGCCTCGCCGCTGATCCTTTCCAAGCTCGTGCAGGGCTGGTTCGACAAGCGCCTGGGCAGCGCGCTCGGCATCCTGTTCTCCTGCGCCTCGGTGGGCGCGGTGCTGCACCCGCTCGTCATCAGCGGCGTGATGGCGAGAGGCGGCTGGCGCCCGGCCTTTCTCGTCATGGGCGCGATGGCGCTCGTGGGCGGCGTGCTGGCGGTGGCGCTGGCGGTGCGCGGGCGCCCCGGCGAGGGCGCGGCCCCCCGCCCGGCCGCGCCCAAGCCCGGCGCGGACGTCGAGAAGGTGCCGATGATCGCCTTCCTCGGCGACCGGACCTGGTGGAAGCTCGCCGCCTGGAACCTGATGTTCGGCTTCGGCGGCGGCGCCATCGCCATCCACTTCGCGGCGCTGCTGCACGATCGCGGCATCGGCACCGTGCAGATCGGCCTCGCGGTGAGCCTGGTCGGCGTCAGCCACTTCGCCGGCAACCTGCTGGCCGGCTGGCTCGTCGACCGCATGCCGCCGCAGCGCATGGCCTGGGCGCTGATGACGCTGCCGCTGATCGCCACCCTGTTGATGCTCTCCGGCGGCCCTGCCGCCGTGCTGTTCGTCGCCGCCGCGGTGCTGGGCCTGGCGACCGGCAGCGACGGCTCCCTGAGCGCCTTTCTCGCCCGCTACTACTTCAGCAGCCGCGTCTACGGCCAGGCGAGCGGCACGCAGATGATCGCCACCGCCGCGGGTGGCGGCCTCGCGCCCTGGCTTTCGGGGCTGATGCGCGACCGCACCGGCGACTACCAGCTCTCGCTCGCCTGCGCCGCGACGGCGTTCGCGCTGGCGGTGTTCGCCGGCTGGCTGCTGCCGAAGCGGGGCCATTCGGCGCCGGCGGTGATCGAGGTCGCGGCGCCGCCGACGCCGGTGCACGCATGAAGAACGCGCTACTCGCATTCTTCTCGCGCGATGCGAGCGGCCTCGTCATGGCTGCGCTCGTGGTCGCGCTCGGGTTCGCCCTGCACGCGCTCGGCGGGCCGCTCGCGTTGGCGGCGCTGCTCGACGTCGCCGGCCTGCTGCTCGCGCTCGCGTCGCTGCGCCATCTCGCGACGCTGGCCCGGACCCGCCGGGCCTTGCCGCCGCCCGGCGTGCTCGTCGACGTCGGCGGCTACCGCATCCATGTGCTCGCCGAGGGCCAGACGCGCGCCGGCCGGCCGCCGGTCGTCTGGTTCGCCGGCGGTCATGCGAGCGGCTTCGCCATCCATCACCTGCACCGTGCATTTCGCGGCGAGACACGCTCGATCCTGGTCGACCGCCCGGGCACCGGCTGGAGCGACGCCGGCCCGTTCCCGCGCAGCACCGCGCGTGAAGCCGGGGAGATGACGCTCGCGCTCGAGCGTGCCGGCGAGCGCGGCCCCTTCGTCTGGGCCGGCCATTCGTTCGGCGGCCTGCTCGCCGCCAACATCGCGCGCCGCCGGCCCGAGCTCGTGCACGCGTTGATCCTGCTCGACCCCACTCCCCTCGAGACCATCGTCTTCGGGCCGCGCCTGGGCGCGCTCGCCGACATGCGCCGAACCGCCTGGCTCGGCGGCTTCGCGCAGTTGTTCGGCATCGACCTGCGCGGCCGGCACGAAGCCAGGATGCGGCAGACGCCGGCCTACGCCAAGGCCCTGGACGCCACCCGTGCCGCGCTCGGCCCCGAGGCGCAGGCCGCGCAGGCGCTCGAGGCGCGCGCGGCCTCGTTCTTCACCCAGGCCTCGATCTTCAGCGAGCTCGCGCCCGAGGGCGTGGCCGCGTGCGCGTGGGAGACCGTCGTCTACGACCGCGACCTCGGCGATCTGCCGGTCTGGCTGGTCGGTCCGAAGAGCGACAGCGACGCCGACATCGCCCTGCTGCCCGAAGCGCAGGGCGGCGGCGCCGCGAACGCCGAGCGCATGCTCCGCTTCTACGCCGCCAGCCGCGAGCGCTACCTCGCGGCTTCGACGCGCTCGCGCCGCATCGTCGCGCCGGCCGGTGCGAGCCACAACTTCGTCTACGAACTGCCCGAGTTCACGATCGGCGCGCTGCGCGAGATCATCCTCGCCGTCGAGGTCAAGCCCCATGCCGCTTGATCCGCGCACCGGCGTCCACTACGCGCTGCACGGCCGGGGCGAGCCGCTCCTGATCGGCCTGCCGCTGATGGCCTCGCATGTCGAGATCTTCGGCGCCGGGTCCGAAGCCCTGCTCCGCGGCTACCTCGACCGCCTGGTCGATCGCTACCGGGTCCTCCTCGTCGACTACCCGAGCATCGGCGGCAGCCGCGACATCGCGCCGAACGAGCTCACCGTCGACCGCGTCTGCGCCGACCTGCTCGGCGTCGCCTCCGCCGCCGGCTTCGAGCGCTTCGCCTACTGGGGCTACTCGTGGCGCGGGGCGGTCGGCTTGCAGCTCGCGCACCGCAGCGACCGGTTGACGGCGCTCGTCGTCGGCGGCTGGCCGCCGCTGGGCGCACCCTACGCCGGCATCCTCGAAGCCACGAGGCTGAAGCAGGCCGCGCCCGAGCCCTCGTCGCTCAAGGTGCTGCGCAGCGCGGCGCAGTACCGTCAGTGGGAGACCTACTACGCGAGCATCGGCGACTGGAACGAGGCGCGCAGCGTGGCCGCCATCGCCTGTCCGAAGCTCGCGATGTTCGGCGGCGACGGCGATCTCGTCGAGGCCGGCGTCGCGGTGCCGATCGCCTCGGCCATCCGCGCGCATCGCGTCGAGCTCGAGGCGCAGGGCTGGGAGGTCGTCGAGATCCCCGGCCACGGACACGGCGTGACCGTGCTGCCCGAGCTCGTCGTGCCGCCGGTGCGGCGCTTCCTCGACACCCATCTCTGAACCTGCCATGTCAGCGCCTCTCGACCCGACCGCGCAAGCCCTGCTCGAACCCTGGACCGGCCCGCATGGCGGGCTGCCGCCGCTCGACCGCGTGACACCTGCGGCGCTGGAAGCGGCGTTCCACTCGGCCCTGGCGATGAAGCGCGCCGAGGTGCGCGCCATCGCCGGGGAGGGCGCCCCGCCGACCTTCGCCAACACCGTCGAGGCGCTCGAAGACTGCGGCCGCGCCCTCGGCCGCGTGTTCGTCCTCTCCTCGGTGATGAGCAGCAGCTGCAGCATCGGCGAGATGCCGGCCGTGGCGCAGCGCCTGGCGCCGCTGGCGGCGCAGCTCGACGACGAGATCGCGCACGACGAGGCGCTGTTCGCCCGCGTCGACGCGGTCTGGCGCACCCGCGACGAGGCGGGTTTCGCGCCGGAGCAGCGCCGGCTCGTGGAGGTGGTGCATGCACGGATGAAGCGCCAAGGCGCGGGCCTGGCAGGCGAAGCGAAGGCGCGCCTCGAAGCGATCAACGGGCGGCTCGCCGAGCTGGCGGCACAGTTCAAGCAGAACCTCATCGCCGAGGGCGACCAGCACGTCGTCTTCATCGAGGACGAGAGCGGCCTCGACGGCCTGGCTGAGCCGCAGCGCCGGGCGGCCGCCGCCACGGCCGCGGCGCGCGGCAGCCCCGGTTTGTGGGCGATCGCCAACGAGCGCGGCGCGGTCTGGCCGTTCCTCACCTGCGCGACCCGGCGCGACCTGCGCGAGCAGGTCTGGCGCATGTGGAACGACCGCGGCGACCATGCGGGCGGCAACGACAACAAGCCGCTGATGGCCGAGACCCTGCAATTGCGCGGCGAGAAGGCGAAGCTTCTCGGCTACCCGACCTATGCCCACTACGCGATGGCCGACCGCATGGTGCGCGACCCGCTGCGCGTGGCGCGGATGCTCGATGACACCTGGGACAGCGTGCTCGCCGCAGCGCGCGGGCAGGTCGCCGACTACCAGGCGATCGCCGACCGCGAGCACGCCGGCATCCGCCTCGCGCCCTGGGACCGGCAGTTCTACGCCGAGAAGCTGCGCCGCGAGCGCTTCGGCCTCGATGGCGATGCGGTCAGGGCGCACCTGCCGCTCGACGCCGTGATGGCGGCGATGTTCTGGGCCGCCGGCCGCACCCACGGCCTCGCGTTCGCGCGCATCGCCGACGCGCCCGTGGTCGACCCCGCCTGCCGTGCCTACGAGGTGAGCCGCGGAGGCGCGGCGGTCGGCGTGCTGTATTTCGACCTGCTCAACCGGCCGGGCAAGCTCCACGGCTCGTACCAGTTCGAGTACCGCGCCCACGAATCCTTCCGCGGCAAGGTGCTGCCGATCGCCTCGGTGAACTCGAGCTTTCCGCCGCCGCAGCCGGGCGAGCCGATCCTTCTGCCGTGGGAGTACGCCAACGTCTTCTTCCACGAGTTCGGCCACGCGCTGCACATGCTCGGCAGCGAGGCCGCCTATCCCTCGCTCGGCAGCGTCCGCGTCGCCTGGGACTTCGTCGAGCTGCCGGCGCTGATCAACGAGCGCTGGCTGATCGACGGCGACGTGCTCGGCCGCTTCGCGCGCCACCACCGCACCGGCAACGCGATGCCGGCCGAGCTGATCGAGAAGATCGAGCAGGGGCTGAAGTACGACCGGATCTTCAGCCTCAACCTCGACTACCTGCTGCCCGCGATCGTCGACCTGCGGATGCACTTGCGCGCCGACGGCAGCGGCACGCCGATCGACGCCGCGCAGATCGAGCGCGAGGCGATGGCCGAGCTCGGCATGCCCGAAGCGTGGGACACGATCATGCGGGTGACGAACAGCTTCCACAGCTTCGTCGGCGCCTACGCGGCGGGCGTCTACGTTTACCTGTGGGCCGACGTGATGGCGGCCGACGCGGCCGAGACCTTCCTCGAGTCGGCGGGCGGTCTCTACGACGCGGAAGTGGCGCGCTCGTGGCTGGCGAACGTGCTGAGCGTCGGCCACCGCGTTCCGGCCGAGGAGGCGTTTCGCGCCTTCACCGGCCACGACCCGACGCCGCAGCCGCTGCAGAGGCGCTTCGGCCTGGCCGAGACGCCGGCCTGGCAGTGAGCCGCGCCGGCAGCGCCGACGTGGTCGTGGTCGGCCTCGGCGCCGTTGGCAGCGCCGTCGCCCGCCATCTCGCCGAGGGCGGCGCGCGGGTGATCGGCCTCGACCGCTTCCGGCCGCCGCACGATCGGGGCTCGAGCCATGGCGCGACGCGCATCACCCGCCTGGCGATCGGCGAGGGCGACGCCTTCGTGCCGATCGTGCAGCGCTCGCACACCCTCTGGCGCGAGCTCGAGGCGCGCACCGGCGAGACCCTGATGGCGACGACCGGCGGCCTCGTGATCGCCTCGGCCGCGTCGGACGCCAGGCCGTACCACGGCCAGGCCGGCTTCTTCGAGCAGACCGTTCGCGCCGCGGAGCGCTTCGGCATCGTCCACGAGCGACTGTGCGCCGAAGAGATCAGGAAGCGGTTTCCCGCCTTCATGCCCGCCGACGACGAGCGCGGCTACTGGGAGCGCGATGCCGGGATCCTCTTTCCCGAGCGCTGCGTCGCCATGCAGTTGCAGCAGGCTTCGGCGCACGGCGCCGACCTGCGCTACGGCGTCACCGTGGGCGAGATTGTCGAGCCGCGCTCCGGCGGCGGCACGACGCTCGTCACCGACGCCGGGCCGATCACTGCGGCGCGGGTGGTGCTCGCCACCGGTGCCTGGCTGCCGGCCATGCTGCCGGCGGCGGCGGGTGCGCGCTTCGCGGTGCAGCGCCAGGTGCTGCACTGGTTCGCCACCGACACGCCGGCACTCTACGAAGCCGGGCGTTGTCCGGTGTTCATCTGGATGCACGGTGCCGACGGCGCGGCGTTCTACGGCTTCCCGAAGGCCGACGCGCACGCTGGCGTGAAGGTCGCGACCGAGCAGGCCGAGCACGCGACCACGCCCGAGGCGGTCGAGCGCACCGTCGCGGTAGAGGAGACCGCACTGACCTTCGAGACCCATGTGCGCGGCCGGCTGCGAGCCCTCTCGTCGCGCAGCACGCACGACGCGACCTGCCTCTACACGAGCACGGTCGACGGCCGTTTCGTCATCGATCGACACCCCGAGCTGGCGAACGTCACGGTCGTCTCCGCCTGCTCGGGGCACGGCTTCAAGCACTCGGCCGCGGTGGGCGAGGCGGTCGCCGACGGCCTGCTCGGCAGGGCGCCACGGGTCGACCTGTCGATGTTCGCGACGCTCGGTCGCTAAGCCGCCAGGACAGCACGGCCGCGAGGCGACGGGTTCGTCGCGCCGCCTGATCCGCTCAGCGCCGGGCCAGTCGCGGCTCGTCGCTGCCGCTGGCGCGGCCGAGCTGCATCAAGGTCAGCGGGCCGGCCACGCCGTCGGGCGTGAGGCCGTTGGCGAGCTGGAAGGTGGCCACGCGCGAGCGCAACGCCTCGC
>JANMCC010000010.1:0-13142 GCA_031360885.1 Burkholderiales bacterium
CCCGCGAGCGCGGCCCGGCCCGCCACGGTGTCGCGTCCGCCAACGCCGCGCCCGCCGGCGCGGCGCGAGCCTGCCGCGACGACGCCGCCGCCTGTCGGTGGTGCCCCGGGAACGACGCCCGCCGCGGCGCCGGCGGTGCCGGGCGACAAGATCTACAGCTTCGCCGAGCTGCCCGATGCGATCCGCCGCGAGCTTCCCAAGCTCACCTACGGCGGCGGCAGCTATAGCGGCGACAAGGCGAGCCGGCTCGCCTTCCTCAACGGCCAGGTGTTCCACGAAGGCGACACCGTGGCCCCGGGCCTGGTGCTGCGGCAGGTGAAGCAGAAGGGCGTGGTCCTCGCCTACAAGGGATACCGCTTCGAGCTCGGCAGCTGAGCGGGCGGCGCACGCCGCCCGCGGGCCTCACGCCTTGCTGTGCTTGGCGATCAGGTCCTTGGCGGTCTGGAACAGCTTCTTGCCGTCGAAGCCGCGCTTGCTCATGTCGGCGACCCACTCGTCGTCGATCGTGCCCGAGACCTTGATGTACTCCTGCGCCTCGGCACTGCTGAGCGTGTAGATCTGGTTGCCGTGGTCGACCGCGGCCTTGCGCCCCAGCGGGTCGTTGCCCTGCTGCGTCTTGCCGAGCCAGGCCGAGGTCGCGAGCCCGGAGTTGGCGTCGATCACCTTCTTCAGGTCGGGCGCCAGGCCGTCGTACTTCGCCTTGTTCATCGCCATCACGAAGGTCGTGGTGTAGAGCGAGGTGTTGGCCGGGAACTCGGTGTGGAACTTGGTGAGCTCGTGCACCTTGACCGAAGGCACCACCTCCCAGGGAATGACGCAGGCCTCGATCGTGCCCTTGGAGAGCGCGTCGGGAATCTGCGGCAGCGGCATGCCGACGGGAGTGGCGCCGAGCGCCGCGAGCAGCTTGGTCACCTGGCGCGTCGGGCCGCGCACCTTCATGCCCTTGAGGTCGGACGGCGCCTTCACCTGCTTGGTCGCCGAATGGAACATGCCCGGGCCGTGCACGTGCAGCGCGAGCACCTGGGTTTCCTTGAACTCGTCGGGCGCCTGGGTCTGGATGTACTCCCAATACGCCTTCGACGCGGCCTCGGCGCTGGTCATGATGAACGGCAGCTCGAACACCTCGACCCGCGGAAAGCGGCCGGCGGTGTTGCCGGGCAGCGTCCAGACGACGTCGACCACGCCGTCGCGCGCCTGGTCGTAGAGCTGCACCGGCGTGCCGCCGAGCTGCATCGCCGGATAGCCCTCGAACTTGATCCTGCCGCCCGACTCCTTCTCCACCTTCTCCATCCACGGCTTGTGCATCGACAGCCAGACGTTGGACTGCGGCGCCATGAAGGTGTGGAACTTGAGCGTGACCGACTGCTGGGCGAGGCCCGAGAGCGCGGGCACGCCGAGGGCCGCGGCGGCGGCGCCCTGCAGAAGCGAACGGCGTTTCATGGCTGAGGATCTCCGGGTGGCGAAAGCGATCCGCGAAGGTACCGGAAATCGGCCACGCCGCGAACGCGTTTTTCCCTAACGCGCGCTGTCGATCCGCCCACCGCTCAGGCGCCGGCGAGCACCAGCACGGCGGCTTCGTCGACGCTGCCGACGATGCGGTCGCAGGCCAGCGACTCGACCGGCCGGCCCTCGTTGTAGCCGTAGGGCACGCACCAGACCGGGCAGCCGGCGGCGCGCGCGCCGAGCACATCGTTGGCCGAGTCGCCGAGCATCAGCGTCTCCTCGACGCGGCTCGCCATCTGCGTGGAGGCGGCGACCAGCATGTCGCCTGCCGGCTTCTTCGGCCAGCGATCGTCGCCGCAGACGACCGCGTCGAAGGCGTCGCGGATCCAGAGGTGGTCGAGCAGGCGCTCGGTGAAGAGGCGCGGCTTGTTGGTGGCCACCGCGAGCGGCACGCCGCTGCCGAGCAGGCGGTCGAGGCCTTCCCGCGCACCGGGGTACAGCCGCGCCGTGCTGCCGGCGGTCGCCGCGTAGTGCGCCTCGAAGCGCTCGATCACCTCTGCCGGATCGACACCCGAGCCGACCCGCTGCAAGGCGCGGACGATCAGCGAAGCGACCCCCCGGCCGATCAGCGCGCGGACCTCGATCTCGGGCAGCGTCGCGAGGTCGAACTCGGCGAAAGCGCGCTGCAGCGCGAGGGCGATCTCGCCGGCGGTATCGGCCAGCGTGCCGTCGAGGTCGAAGATGACCGAGCGAATGGGACGCACGGTGCTAGCCGACGTACTTGACCAGCCAGAGCGAGATCGACGGGAAGATGACCAGGATCGTCGTGCGGATCGTGTCGCTGATCAGGAACGGCATGACGCCGCGGTAGCTTTCGGCGATCGGCACGTCCTTGGCCATGCCGTTGACGACGTAGACGTTCAGGCCCACGGGCGGCGCGAGCATGCCGAAACCCACGGTCATGAGCACCATGATGCCGAACCAGATGGCGACTGACTCCTTCGGCATGCCGAAGTCCAGGCCCATGATCATCGGAAAGAAGATCGGGATCGTGAGCAGGATCATCGACAGCTCGTCCATCACCGCGCCGAGGACGACGTAGAACAGCATGATCGCCACCACCACCATCACCGGCGAGAGGCCCCAGGCCTGCACCACGCCGGCGAGCTGCGCCGGCACCTGGGTCAGCGCCAGGGCCGAGTTCATCAGGTCGGCGCCGATGAAGATCAGGACGATCATCGCCGAGGTCTCGGCGGTGGCGTAGAAGCAGTGGCGGAACTTCTTCCAGGTGATCTCGCGCTTGATCAGCGCGGCGACGAAGGTCGAGGCGGCGCCGACGCCGGCCCCTTCGGTCGGCGAGAAGATGCCGCCGTAGATGCCGCCGAAGACGACGACGAAGATCACCGCGATCGGCACGATGCCCGAGAGCGACTGCATCGTCAGCTTCGCGCGGACCTCGTCTCCCTCCGGCGCCTGGCCGGGCACCACGCGCACATAGATCGCGATCGCGATGATGTAGCCGATCATCGCGATGATGCCGGGCACCATCGCCGCGGCGAACAGCTTGGCGATGTTCTGCTCGGCGAGGATCGCGTAGATCACCAGCGGCACCGAGGGCGGGATCAGGATGCCGAGCGTGCCGCCCGCGGCGAGCGTGCCGGTCGCGAGCCGCCCCGAGTAGCCGTGGCGACGCATCTCGGGCAGGGCGACCGAGGTGATCGTCGCCGCGGTCGCCACCGAGGAGCCGCAGATCGCGCCGAACGCGCCCGAAGCGAGCACCGCGGCCATCGCCAGGCCTCCGCGAAAGCGCCCCATGACGACGCTGGCGAACTCGAACAGCGCCTTGGAGATGCCGCCCTGCGTGGCGAAGTTGCCCATCAGGATGAAGAGGGGAATGACCGAGAGGTCGTAGCTGGCGAAGCGGGCGAAGGCCTGGGCGTTGAGGAAGCTCGAGAACGGCACCCAGCCGGCCTGCGCCACGTAGCCGACCGAGCCGGCGACGAACATGGCGATCGAGATCGGCGTGCGCAGCGCCATCAGCACGAGCATCAGGCCGAAGATCAGTCCGGCCATCGCGAGCGGCGTCATGTCACTCCGCAACGCGGGGAAAGCCGCGCCAGGCCTGATGGAGGGCGATCGCCGCGGTCAGCGCCAGCGGCGGCACCATGGCGACGTAGATCACCCACTCGGGAAAGCCGATCAGCATCGTTCCCGAGCCCGACTTCCAGGCATTGATCCCGCCGAGCGTGGTGCGCCAGGTGAGCAGCGCCATCGCCAGCCCGAGCAGCAGTGCGCCGAAACGGTCGAGGCCGTCGATGACGCGCGGCGACGCCTTGGCGGTGAAGAAGTCGACGATGATGTTGCCGCGCTGCAGCTGGCACCAGGGCATGAAGAGCGCGATCGCGGCGCCGGCCGCGGCGCCCACGAGCTCGAAGTCGCCGACGATCGTCATGCCGATCCAGTTCCGGCCGATCAGGCTCACGCAGGTCATCAGCGTCACCACGGTGAGCAGCACGCCCGCCAGGATGGCGCAGAGCTTGGCGAGCGATTCGAGCGGACGCAAGGTGGGGTGTTCTTGTCGTGGGCGGCGCGGTGCGAAGTATCGCGGCTCGCCGCTAGTACTGCGTGTCGGGTAAGCCCACCGTCAGGCCCGAGAGCTCCTCGTCGAGCACGATCTGGCAACTGAGCCGGCTCGTCGGCCGGCGCTCGGCGGCGGTCATGTCGAGCATCGCGTTCTCGTCGGCAGAAGGCTCGGGCAGTCGCTCGGCCCAGGCCTCGTCGACATAGACATGGCAGGTGGCGCAGCTCATGAGGCCGCCGCAGTCGGCCTTGATGCCGTCGATGCCGGCCTCGGTAGCGGCGCGCATCAGGCTCTGCCCGACCTTGCCCGCGATGTCGTGCACCCGGCCGTCGGACTCGATGAGCTGGATGACGATCATGTCTCGCGCCTGCGCCTAGAAACGGCCGAAATACTCGCGCGCCTGCCAGGCGTCCGGGTCGTCGGCCTGGTCGTGGCGCGCGAGCTCGGAGCGCTTCACCTGCGTCAGCCAGGCGACGACGGGCGCGTCGAACGCGGCGACCAGCCGCTCGTCGGCGGCGAGCGCGTCCAGCGCCTCGCCGAGGCTCGCGGGCAGGCGGCTCGCCGCGTCCGCGCCGGCGTCGGCGCTCGCCTCGGCATACGGTGCGGCGGTCGCCGCCGGCGCGGCGAGGCCGCGCGCCAGGCCGTCGAGGCCGGCGTGGATCTGCGCGGCGATGTAGAGGTAAGGGTTGGCGCTGGGCTCGCCGATCCGGTTCTCGATCCGCGTGCCCGGGTCGCCGGCGCGGCCGAGCACGCGCAGCATCGCGCCGCGGTTGTCGCGGCCCCAGACCACGGCGTTCGGCGCCATCGCGTTCGGCCGGAAGCGCCCGTAGGCGTTGATCGTCGGCGCGCAGAACACGGCCATCGCCCGGCCGTGGGCAAGCAGGCCCGCGAGCCACGACTCGCCCGCGGCCGACAGCGCGTGCTGCGCGTCGGCCATGCCGCTGCCCTCCGCCGGCGCGTCGCGCATGAACGCGTTGCCGCCGCTCTTCAGGTCGCGCAGCGACTGGTGCAGGTGCCAGCCGCTCGCCATCACGTTCGGGAACGGCGGCCGGCAGACGAAGCTGGCGTGATAGCCGGCGCGGCGCAGCGCCTGGGTCACGCCGTTGCGGAACGCGACCATGTGATCGGCCGCGGTGAGCGCATCGGTCGCGTCGAACACCGCCTCGACCTGGCTCGGCCCGAGCTCGATCTCGAGCGAGGCGAGCGGCAGGCCGAGGCCTTGCGCGGTGCGCTGGACGATGCGCAAGGGCTCGTCGGCGCGGTCGGCCCAACTCTCGGCGAGCAGGTTGTAGCCCGGATGAATCATCGTCATCGCCGGCGGCTCGCCGGGCCAGGCGGCGCGCTCGGGATCGAGCGAAGCAGCGTCGCGCAGCGGGTCGGCGAGGCGATAGATGTGGAACTCGACCTCGAGGCCGCAGGTCAGGCCGAAGCCGCGCTCGGCGAGGCGATCGAGCGCTTGGCGAAGGATGCGCCGGGTGTCGATGGGCACCGGCGCCCCGTCGTCGAACCAGGCTTCGGCGCGCATCCAGCCGGTGCCCGGCGCCCACGGCAGGACGCAAAAGCTGGCCGGGTCGGGCAGGAGCATCAGGTTGTTCGCAAAGCCGAAGCCGGGCAAGGCGTCGGTGGCACCGGGCTCGAACACCCGGTATGCGGTGCGGTCGGAGGTGTCCTTGAGCAGGATCGTGCTCACCAGGCCGATGCCGCTGGCGAGCGCGCGCGGCACGGCGGCCGCGGTCAGCGTCTTGCCGCGCAGGATGCCGTGGGTGTCGCACCAGCCGATGCGCACGAGGTCGATGCCTTCGTCGCGCATCCGCCGGCTCACCGCCTCGCACGCCGCCGCGCGCGACGCGTCGGCGACGCCGCAGGCTTCGGCGAAGCTCATCGGCTTCGCGCGCTCAAGCCGACGAGCCCTCGAGCACCGATCCGGCGTTCGCTGCCGCCAGCCAGGCCGCGCCGGCGCGCTTGGCCGCGGCCGCGCCGGTCCAGTGCCCTTCCCACGTGGCGGCGGGAGCGATGCAGTCGATCGTGTCGGGGCCGGTCAGCGCTGCCGCCTCGGCCTCGCTCGCCAGCGCCATCGGCGGCCGGCCGCCGGCGCGCACCGTCTCGATCGCCTTCAGCAGCGTGCGCCGGTTGGCCATGATCACCTTGTCGGTGGTGCCGAGGTGCTCCTTCGTCCGGTCCTGGATCGCGCCCATGCTCTCGACCGCCCATTGATCGTGCAGGTTGATGTCTTCCTCGCCCATGCCGAGGTAGGTGCGGCTCTGCTGCTCCTCGGGATCGAAGCCCCACTGGTTGTGCCGGCCCTTGAGCGGCGCGTAGTCGGGCAGCGAGACGCAGGCCAGGCGTTGCGCGCGCATCGTCTCCTTGTCGAGCGGCGCGTCGAAGCTGGTGAAGAAGCTGTACCAGTAGGTGTGCGTGTCGTCGACCGGCACGTGCAGCTGCGTGATCGTGATCGTTTCCGAGAGCGGGATCACGAAGGTCGCCGGGAACGCGGCATGGGTCACGCGCACATGCGTGAGCTCGTCGGTCATCGGCCGCAGCGTCGTCAGCCTGAGCAGCCCTTCGGCGACGCTTTCGAAGCGGATCTCGGGCTGGCAGAACTCGCGCATCACCCGCGTCATCGGCCAGCGTTCGCCGCCGACCTCGCCGGCGCTGGCGGCGCGGAACTGCCGGCCGTAGGCGGCCTCGAGCGAGGGCTCGTCCTCGAGATAGCGATGCAGGAACGAGGGATGCGCCGGATCGATGCCGACCTCGAACGCCTGCAGCCAGTTACAGCGCCACAGGCCCTTGAAGGCGAAGCTGTGGCTCGCCGGCGCAACGAAGGCGTCGAACGCGGGCAAGGCCGGCGGCAACGAGCCCTCGGGCCCGAGCCAGGCGAAGACGACGCCCGAGCGCACCTGCACCGGATAGCTGCGCTGGCGGACCCGGGTGCACAGCGTCGAGCCGGGCGGCTCGCCCGGCGTCTCCAGGCAGCGTCCCGAGGTGTCGAACTTCCAGCCGTGGAACGGGCAGCGCAGTCCTTCGGACTCGAGCCGGCCGAAGGCGAGATCGGCGCCGCGGTGCGGGCAGGCGCGGTCGATCAGGCCCCACTGCCCCTGGCCGTCGCGAAACAGCACCAGGTCCTGGCCGAGCAGGCGCACCGCCTTCAGCGGGCGCGCGGTCATGCGCGGATCGAAGCGCGGGTCGAACTCGTCGACCAGCGCGGCCGGCTGCCAGTAGCTGCGCATCAGCGCGCCGCACGGCGTGCCCGGGCCGACGCGCGTGATCAGTTCGTTCTGCTCGGCTTGCACGGCGACATCCGAAGGGCGGGCGATCAGTCTAGCCTCAGGCCAGCCACTCCCGAAGTCGCGCGTAGACGTCCGGATGGTTCAGCAGGTCGAGGTGGCCCATCTCGTAGCCGACCCACTGCCGGTCCCTGGCGAAGCGCAGCGCCCGCGCCGGATCGCGATGCCGGCCGAGCGCGCTGGCCAGCGGCACCAGGCCGTCGCCGAGCCGGCGCGCGGCGCTGCCCCTGGCCGCCAGGCTTGCCGCGACGGTGTAGCAACGCACGTCGTCGGGTAACGGCAGGTGCTGGCGATCGTCGGCGCGGCGCGCGAAGCGGTCGCGGCCGACCCAGTCTTCGTCGACCAGGTTGCCGTGGCGGAGATCGGTGATGCCGGCGCTGCGCACCTGGCCCAGGCGGGCGAACGGCGCCGCGTACGGCGTCGCTTCCAGCACCACGTCGACCCAGTGGCCCGCACGCTCCAGCGGCGAGCCGTGGTGCGGCGTGCCGAGGAACACCAGGTCGTCGAGCCGGGCCGGCCAGCGATGGCCTTCCAGCCGGGCGCAGTGCAAGGCGCTGCGCGCGACGAGGCCGCCCATGCTGTGGCCGAGGATCGCCAGCCGCTCGAGCGGCTGCGGCCACTGCGCGATCAACTGCTCGAGCGCGCGGGCGAGGGCCCGGCCGTTGAGCGAAATGTGCTGGCCGCTGTTGTACTGGAGATAGACCGGCGAGTAGCCGAGGTCGCGGGCGAGCGCGGCGCCGTGGTCGTGGCCCTTGCGCAGCCATTGCAGGTCGCCCATGCACAGGCCGTGCGCGAGCACCAGCAGGCGCGCCCCTGCGTCCGGCAGCCGCCGGGCGAGCGCGGCGCGCTCGAGCAGCAGCGGATGGCCGGCGCTGCGCAAGGCCAGCGGCGTCGCCAGCGGGTTGTCGGTGGCGGCGAGGTAGTCGCCGAGGACGCCGTTCAGCGCGGCGACGAGCGCCTCGCGCTTCGCGTTCGGGCGGCTCGCCGGATCGCGATCCGCGCCCAGCGCCGGGCCGAGCAGGCCGAGCAAGGCGTCGATGCTGCCGCCGACCACCCGGGCGACGCCGCGAACGTTCTTGTAGACGAGGCCGGTGATGCCGCGCGTGCGCCCCGGCGCCGCCGCCGGCTCGCGGGCCGGCAGGCGGGCGATGCGCTCGTGCATCGCCTCCACCAGGTCGGCGAGTCCCGTCGTGGCATCGGTGGCGAGGCGGGCCACGCCGCGCAGATCGGATCGCCGCGACGCGGGCCGGGCTGCCATGCGAAGTCCTTCAGCGCGTCGGCGGTGCCGGCCTCGGTGACGTGCCTAGAGCCCGGCCTGGGTCACGAACTTCGGATTGAGGTAGGGCTCGATCGCCTCCGAGCCGCCTTCCGAGCCGTAGCCCGAATCCTTGACGCCGCCGAACGGCACTTCCGGAATGCCGAGGCCGACGTGGTTGATCGAGATCATGCCGGTCTCGACCTGCGAGGCGATCGCGTTCGCCGTCTTCGCCGATTTCGTCCAGGCGTAGGCGGCGAGGCCGAACGGCAGGCGGTTGGCTTCGGTCACGGCGTCGTCGAAGGACTTGAACGGATTGATGATCGCCATCGGCCCGAACGGCTCCTCGTTCATCGCCTTGGCGTCGTTGGCCAGCTCGGTGACGACGGTCGGCTCGTAGAAGTTGCCCTTCTCGCCGATGCGGTGGCCGCCGGTCTTCACCTTGCCGCCGTGCTTCGCGACGTCTTCGAGGTTGAGGTCCATCGCCGTGCTGCGCCGCGGGTTGGCGAGCGCGCCCATGGTGGTGCCGTTCTCGAGACCGTCGCCGACCTTCAGGCGCCTGGTGTTGGCGACGAAGGCCTCGACGAAGGCGTCGTACACGCCTTCCTGCACGAGGAAGCGGGTCGGCGAGATGCACACCTGGCCGGCGTTCCTGAACTTGCTCGACGCCATGACCTTGGCTGCGATGGCCACGTCGGCATCGTCGAACACGATCACCGGCGCGTGGCCGCCGAGCTCCATAGTGGCACGCTTCATGTGCAGGCCGGCGAGCGCGGCGAGCTGCTTGCCGACGACGGTGGAGCCGGTGAACGAGATCTTGCGGATCACCGGATGCGGAATGAGGTAGCTCGAGATCGCCGCCGGGTCGCCGTAGACCAGGCCGACCGCGCCCGGCGGCACGCCGGCGTCGACGAAGGCGCGGATCAGCTCGGCCGGCGAGGCCGGCGTTTCCTCGGGCGCCTTGACGATGATCGAGCAGCCCGCGGCGAGCGCCGCCGAGAGCTTGCGCACGATCTGGTTGATCGGGAAGTTCCACGGCGTGAACGCCGCCACCGGGCCGACCGGCTCCTTGACGACGAGCTGGTACACGCCCTCGGCGCGCGCCGGGATCACGCGGCCGTAGGCTCGCCGGCCTTCCTCGGCGAACCAGTCGATGGTGTCGGCGCCGTTGTGGATCTCGGCCTTGGCCTCGGCCAGGGTCTTGCCCTGCTCCATCGTCATCAGCATCGCGACCAGGTCGATCCGCTCGCGCAGCAGGTTGGCGGCCTTCCTCATGATCTTCGAGCGCTCGTAGGCGCTGACCTTCTTCCAGACCGCGAAGCCCTTCGCCGCCGCCTCGAGCGCTTCGTCCAGGTCGGCCTTCTCGGCATACGCGAGCGCGCCGATGGTGTCGCCGCTCGCCGGGTTGACGATCGGAATGGTGCGGCCGGCGCGCGCGGCGCGCCACTCGCCGTTCACGAGCAGCTGGGGGTTGGGGTAGACGCGTGTATCCATGGTGATGATCCTCAGGCCTTCGAGTCGATTCCGACGTGCACGGGATCGCCACGATACGTCACCTCGCCGAGAATGGCCGGATGTCCCGAACCTTCCTTGCCGTTCTCGCCGCCGTGCTCGCGGCCTGCCTGCTGCCCGGCTGCAGCGAACGACGCACCGACGCGGCGGCTTCCGCGGCCACGGCAGCATCGGCGGCCAGCAACACCTTGGTCGTCTACCTGCGCGGCGCCGAGATCCAGGCCGAGACCGACGCCCAGCGCGACACGCTGCGCCAGGCGCTGCGCGACCTGCAGACTTTGCCCGCCGGCGAGCTGCGCACCGCGCGCTATGCCGGCGCCCACGGCCAGCCGGCGCAGCGCAACCTCGCGCAGGTGCTGCGCGGCCACCTCGTGCCGGCGGCGCCGCAAACACTCGAGCTCGAACCGCTGCTGACCGAGCGGGAGACCGAGGCCGGCCGCGCCGCCTTGCGCGAGACGCTGGCCAGGCTCGACCCGCCGCCGGCGAAATAGGTTTCTCGTACCTGCTAGGAGACGGACTTGGCCAACTGCAGCATCCACCCCAGCCTGAAGAGCGTCGCCAAGGTCAATGGCGTCGACTGCTGCGAGAAGTGCAAGAAGGACATCGAGGCGGCGGTGAAGCAGGTCGACAAGCACGTCGAGCCCAAGGCCTGCTTCGTCTGGTACGAAGGCGGCAAGAACGGCTGGCAGCCGATCGCCGGCACCGGCTGCGCGCACTGGGTGGCGCACCAGCGCAACATCAAGAAGGGCGGCGCTTCCGAGCAGTGCATGCTCGGCTATCCGTTTCGCGTGAAGACGATGATCGGCGGCATGTCGGAGGTGAAGAAGCTCGCCGACGTCAAGATCAACGACGTCTACGTCACGCCCAGCAAGGACCACACCGGGCTGGTGATCAAGGTCGTGGCCGACCCGAAGGCCGCCGACACGCCCAAGATCACCATCCGCCACGACTCGAGCGCGCAGGGCAAGGTCGGCGAGAACGAGTTCGCGACCCACTTCAAGGGCAAGGGCAGCTTCTTTCGATGACAACACCAGGAACCACGAACATGGCAGCGATCGGATTCATAGGCGCCTCGGGCTTGATGGGCCACGGCATGGCGAAGCACCTGCTCGCCAAGGGCCACGAGCTGTCCGTCACGGTGCACCGCAACCGCGAGCGCCTGGCAGACCTGCTCGCCGCCGGCGCCACCGAGGCGGCCACGCCGGCGGCGCTGGCCGCGTCGTGCGAGATCGTCTTTCTCTGCGTCACCGGCTCGCCGCAGGTCGAGGCCGCGGTCGAAGGCGCCGAAGGGCTGCTCGCCGGCGCCAAGGGCAGGAGCGGGCTGCTCGTCGTCGACTGCTCGACCGCCGAGCCCGATTCGACGGCGCGGCTGCGAGGCGTCTGCGCCGCGGCCGGCGTGACCTTCGTCGACGCGCCGCTGGCGCGCACGCCGGCCGAGGCCGAGCTCGGCAAGCTCAACGTCATGGTCGGCGCCGAGCCCGAGGTCTTCGCCCGGCTCGAGCCGGTGCTGCGTGCCTTCGCCGAGAACGTGTTCCACGTCGGCGGCCCGGGCGCGGGGCACACGATCAAGCTGCTCAACAACTTCATCGCCCAGGCGATCTGCACCGCCACCGCCGAGGCCTTCGCGGTCGGCGCGCGCGCCGGCATCGACCCGAAGAAGCTGGTCGAGCTGGTCTCGGCCGGCGGCGTGAACTCGGGCCTGTTCCAGGCCATGGCCAAGACCCTCGTCGGCGACATGGCCGGCATCAAGTTCGAGCTCGACAACGCGCGCAAGGACATCCGCTACTACACCCACCTCGCCGAGGACCTGGCGATCACCACCGTGATGGGCGAGGCGGTGCACCAGTCGCTGGTGCTGGCGAGCGCGCTCGGCTACGGCAAGAAGTACGTGCCGTCGCTGGTCGAGGCGCAGGAGCAGCTCACCGGCGCGAAGATCGTGCCGCGCTGACGCGGCCGGCCGAGGCTCAGCCCGCGCTCAGGCGCATCGCCGCACCGTCGCCGCCGACGCGGATGAGCAGGCGCCGGGCCGCGGTGCGTGCGGTGTCGAGCGGCTCGGCGCCCTGGGTTGCCGCGATCCGCTCGAGCGTCACCGCGAACGGCTCGGCCGGCGGCCGCTCGAGCAGCTTGCGCAGGGCGGCGCGGTTCGCCTCGAACTCGCCCTTGCCGACGTAGGGGTCGCCGCGCGCCGCCTTCTCGCAATCGACCAGCCGGGCGAACAGGTCGCGGTCCTGCTCGATGCTGCCCTGCAGCGCCGCGGCCGCCGAGGCGAGCGGGTCGACGGGCGCGGCGGCGGCGCTGTCGCCCACGGCCACGCGCAGCGTGTGCGCGGCGGCAAGCGTGCGCGCCGCGATCTCCTGGATCCGCTTCTGTTCCATGAGCTCGCGCATCAGCGCCAGCGATTTCTCGACCTGGACCTCGCCGAAGCGCGACACCTTGGCGAGCGCGTCGAGCGGCTGGCGCGCCGCGTCGGCCCGCTCGACGGCGTCGCGCCAGACGATCAGCGTGCGCTCGGCGACGTCTTCGATCCGCTCGCGAAACGCCGCCTTGCCGATCGCCGATGCGTAGTTCTCGCGCGCCTCGCGGGCGAAACGCGAGAGGTCCTGGACCAGCGCCTTGAGGCGGCCGTCGGCGAGGCCGTTCGTCTTCGGCGGCAGCGCGGCGAGCAGGCTCTTGAGCTCGCGCATCTCGTCGCCGAGCGCCTCGAGAAAGCGCTCGCTCGCCAGGCCCGCCAGCGACACCGCGGCCACGACCGCGGCCGCGCTGCCGTCGAGCCAGCGGCCGCCGGGCCGGGCCGCCGCGGCGAGGCTGCGCATGAAGACGAGGTCGGCGCGCGCCACCGACATCGTCGCGCCGGGAGCGAAGTCGATCGCCACCACCGGCGGGGTGTCTTCGCCGGCGAGCGCCGTCGCCACCGAGGCCGCCTGCACCGCCGAGAGCGGCAGGGCGATGCCGGCGGCCCACTCGCCCTCGCTCGCCGGCTGCAGCGCCAGGACGCGCTCGATGACCGGCGCCGCGGGCGGCCGCGGCGGCACCATGATGACCGTCGGCGGCGTCAGCGCCACCGGCG
>JANMCC010000002.1:0-2744 GCA_031360885.1 Burkholderiales bacterium
TCCTCGGCCACCGGCAGCAGCGCCAGTGCCACGCCGGACGAGGTCGGGCCGAGCGCGATGTCGGCCTTGTCGTCGCCGTAGGCGGCGGCGAGCAGGCTCTTGCCCACGTCGGGCTTGCCCTGGTCGTCCTTCTCGATGACGACGAGCTTCTTGCCGGCGACCATCATGGTGCCGTTGGTCGCGTAGTCGAGACCCATCATCAGACCGGTCTGCGTCTGCTTGGCATAGGCCTCGAGCGGGCCCGTCTTCGAGTAGACGTGGGCGATGCGGATCTCGCCCTTGCCCTGCGCCGCGGCCTGCAGAGGCACGATCAGCGCGGCGGCGGCGAGCGAGGCGAACATCGCGCCAGAAAAGGCGCCGGCGAATCGAGCTGTCATGTGATCTCCTGATCGAACTGCGCGGGGCTCCCGACCTCGGCGCGCGGAAGTGTAGAAGATCGAACGACGTTCGACGGGCTGAACGCGGCCGGAGCGCGTGCTAGAACTTGAGCTCGAGCCGCATCTGCACGTTGACGTAGGTCGGCGCGGTGGTCTGCGAGGTCTCGCGGACCGGGATGCCTTGCAGGTCGGGACCGTCGACGCTGCCGCCGGTGACGTAGTCGTGGGCCGCGAGGTTGCTCGCCGTGACGCGCAGCCCGACCGTCGGGCTGAAGGTCCAGAGGCCATAGACGTCGGCGACGAGCTTCCTGCCGATGGTCGCCGTCTGCGTGTCGGAGATGCGCGTCAGGTAGCCCGGCGTCCAGTTGAGGTTGCCGCCGAGCGTGAGCGGCACGCCGCGAAAGCGGTAGTCGAGGCCGAGGTTGGCGGTGTAGTCGGGCTGCTGGTCGAGCCGGTTGTCGGGCCCGGGCACGCCCTTCACGCGCGAGCGGAAGAAGCTGACGTTGCCGCGCACGTCGAGCCGCGGCGCTTGCTCCCACAGGTCGCTGAGGCGGAACTTCGCTTCGAGCTCGAGGCCCTCGGTCACCGCGTCGCCGACGTTCTGCTGGCGCAGCACGTAGCGCGGCGAGGTCGCGTACGACACGGTCTCGAGCGTCGTCACGCCGCGCATGTAGTTGGTGATGTTGCGGCGAAAGACGTTGGCGCTGAGCAGGCCGCTGCCCGCCAGGTAGCGCTCGACGGCGATGTCGATGCCGGTCGCGAGCTCGGGCTTGAGGTCGGGGTTGCCGGCGCGGTCGGGCTGGGTCGGCGTGTTCGGCCCGGGAACCGGATAGCGCGTGTTGATCGCCGGCCGCGCGATCAGGCTCGAGAGCGGCGGCGAGCGGTAGCTGCGGGTCAGGCTGAAGCGCACCTGGTCGCGGCCCTTCGGGTCGGGCTTCCAGACCGCATGCAGCAGCGGCGTGAAGACGTCGCTGCGGTTCTTCGCGTCGGGCTGGCCTTCCTCGGCGCTGCCGCGGGTGGCGACCCTTTCCCAGCGCAGGCCGGCGTGCGCCGACCAGTTCGGCGTCAGCTCCCACTCGTCCTGCGCATAGGCGGCCAAGCGCAGCGACGAGGCCGTCAGGGTGTCGCCGAACTCGGTGAGCAGGGGTTGCCCGTCCTGCAGGGTCGTGCGCGTGTCGGCACGGCGGTTCGACTCGACCTCGGCGCCGGTGACCAGGCTGTGGCGCTCGAAGATCGTCTCGGTCAGCTTGAAGGTGCTCGAATAGCTCGTGTCACGCGACCGCCTCGTGTCGTCGAGCGTGCGCGAGACGCTTCCGTCGGTGGTCTCGGTGCGAACGCTGCTCGACGGCGAGCGCGACTGGCCGGCGCCGGCGCGCCACTCGATCCGCCCGCCGGAGGCGATGCGGTGGTTCCACTGGGCGTTCAGGCGCAGCAGCGACGACGCGTAGTCGCCTTCGGTCCCGGAGGTGTCGAAGGGCGCGGGCAACGCGCCGACCGTCTGGGTCAGGGTGCTGGGGCCCTGGTAGGTGCCGCGGTTGTAGAACGCGATCGGCGTCAGCGTCACGGTGTCGATGCCGCCTTCGCCGCGCCACTGCAGCCGCCCGGTGGCGTGGAGGCCTTCGCCGCGAACCCGCACCTTCCCTTCGTCGCGTTGCTCGAGCGTGACCGTCTCGTTGTCGAGGCGGGTATCGACCGTGGTCGTGGTGCTGCCGTTGTTGCGCTCGAAGTGATAGGCCGAGAGCGAGTAGTTGATCGTCCAGGCGCCCTCGGCGATGTTGCGCGTCCACGAGGCCGAGGGCTGGATCCGGCCGTTCTCCCAGGCGGCGTTGAGGCGGACGTCGTTGACTCGCTTGTTGTAGCCGTCGCGGGTGATGATGTTGATCGTGCCGGCGATCGCCCGCGCGCCGGTCTCGGCGGTGGGCGCGCGCAGGATCTCGATCCGCTCGATCTGGTCGGGGGTGAGCGAGTCGAGCGAGAAGCCGGGCGGGACCCGTTCGCCGTCGAGCAGGATCTGGGTGTAGCCGTTGCCGAGGCCGCGCATGCGGATCGCGCCGCCCCGGCCCGGGCGGCCCTCGATCGTCACGCCGGGCAGGCGCCTCAGCACATCGCCGAGGGTCGAGTCGCCGAAGCGGTCGATCTCCTCGCGACCGATGACGATCTTGCTGGCGGTCGACTGGCGACGCTCCTGGACGTCGTCGGGACGGGTGCCGGTGATATTCACCGGCGCGAGTTGCTCGGTCGCCGGCGCCGGAGCAGCGGCCGGGTTGGCCGGCGCCGGGCGGGGTGCCGGCGTTGGTGCCGGTGCCGGTGCCGGTGCCGGTGCCGGTGCCGGTGCCGGTGCCGGTGGCGCGGGTGCGGGTGCGGGTG
>JANMCC010000078.1:0-13467 GCA_031360885.1 Burkholderiales bacterium
GCGCGCGCACGCACCTCGCTGGGCGTGAGGGCCGAGCTTTCGTCGATGAACATGCTGACGCTGCCGAGCTTTTCGACCGCCTCCGACAGGCGGCCCCACTCGTCGTCTTTCAGGCGACCGGTGCGCAGGTTGCTCTGGTCGATGCGGCCGAGCGAACCGACCAGGCGCAAGGCGAGCTGGGCCGCGCCCATTTCCATTGAGAACACCACCACCGGCAGGCCCTCGGACACGGCCACGTACTCGGCGATGTTGAGCGCAAAGGCCGTCTTGCCCATCGAAGGCCGGGCTGCCAGCACGATCAGGTCGCCGGGCTGAAAGCCGGACGTCATGCGGTCCAGGTCGAAGTAGCCGGTGCGCACGCCGGTCACGTCTTCGGCACCGTTTTCGTACAGCTCGGTCACACGGTCGAGCAACTGCACGACCAGCGAGTCCATGCTCTGGAAGCCCTGCTGCGACTTGGAACCTTCTTCGCCGATGCGGAAGATCTTGCCCTCGGCTTCGTCCAGGATCTGCGCCACCGGCCGGCCTTGCGGGTTGAAGGCGCTGGTGGCGATCTCGTCGCTGGCGGCGACCAGTTTGCGCAGCACCGCACGCTCGCGCACGATCTCGGCGTAGCGCCGCATGTTGGCCGCGCTGGGCACGCTTTGCGCCAGTGCGTTCAGGTACACCAGGCCACCGCAGTCCTCGGCCTTGCCCAGGCTTTGCAACTGCTCGAAGACGGTGATGACGTCGGCTGGCTTGGTGGCGTTCACCAAGGCGCCGATGGCGGCGTAGATGAAGCGGTGTTCGTAGCGGTAGAAGTCGCTGTCGCTGAGCAGGTCACCGGCCCGGTCCCAGGCGCTGTTGTCGAGCAACAGGCCGCCGAGCACGCTCTGTTCGGCCTCGATCGAATGCGGCGGGATGCGCAGGCGCGCCACTTCGTCGTCGGGCCGCTCGTCGGAGGAAGTGGGATGGGGATCGAAAACAGCGGACATCGAAGAATGATATGTCGCCACCGCCGCGCACCCTGTGCGCAAAGCTGTGGAAATCCGGGGGAATGAAGGTTGAAAACAGATGTACGCGCGGCCATGAAAAAGGGCCGGTACAACCGGCCCTCGGGACTGCGCGGCGAAACGCCGTGATCAGTCGGTCTCGCCCAGCACCACGACCTTGACTTCGACCAGCACGTCGCCGTGCGGGGCCACCGTCACGGTGTGCTCGCCCACGGTCTTCAGCGGACCATTCGGCATGCGCACCTGCGACTTCACGACCTTGAAGTCGATCCGGTTGAGGGCATCGGCGACGTCGGCGTTGGTGACCGAGCCGAACAGACGCCCGTCGACGCCGGCCTTCTGCGTGATGTGCACCGTGCGGCCGCTCATCTTCTCGCCCAGCGCCTGCGCGGTGGCGAGCTTCTCGGCCGCGGCCTTCTCGAGCTCGACGCGCCGGTCCTCGAACTCCTTGATCGCCGCCGGCGTGGCGCGCCGCGCCGCCCGGGTGGGGATCAGGAAGTTGCGGGCGAAACCGTCCTTGACGCGGACGACCTCGCCGAGGTTGCCGAGGTTCGCGACCTTTTCCAGGAGGATGACTTGCATGGCGTCAGCTCCGGTGCTGGTCGGTGTACGGCAGCATCGCCAGGAAACGGGCGCGCTTGATGCACGTCGTCAGCTGGCGCTGGAAGAAGGCGCGCGTGCCGGTCAGGCGGGCGGGCGTGATCTTGCCGTTCTCGTTGATGAAATCGCGCAAGGTGTCGATGTCCTTGTAGTCGATTTCCTTGACGCCGGTGACCGTGAAGCGGCAGAAACGCTTGCGACGGAACAGCAGCGACTGGGTGTTGCGCTTGGGCTTGCGGTCCTTGGAGAACCGACCTTTACCGCGGGGCGGGGGCATGTGATGACCTCTCTATTTCAATTCGATGGTTTCGATGTGGAAGACGACGCCACGACCGTTGCGCTGGGCGCCGACGAAGCCTTCGAATCCATGCTCGACACCGAGCTCGGCGGCAAGCAGCTTTTCGGTGACCGGGCCGACGGCGCGGGCGCGGATCTCGAGGGAGACCTTGCGGGGTGCGCCGAGCTGGGTCACTTCGGACTCGTGTTTCAGGCTGAGGTCCAGCGCAGGCAGTCCGGCGGGGGTGAATCGCAGAGCGCCTCGCTCGACGATCGCCGCCGTCAGTGCCAGCCGGTTCGTCAGGCCGAAGCCTCCTGGGGCGCGCGCCGCGATTCCTCGCGGTCGACCGTCTTCATCATCACCGAAGGCGTGGTCTCGGCGTGGCTCTTGACGACCGTCAGATGGCGCAGGACGGCGTCATTGAAGCGGAAGCCCGTCTCGAGCTCGGTCAGCACCTTGTTGTCGCACTCGATGTTGATGCACAGGTAGTGCGCCTTGGCGAGCTTCTGGATCATGTAGGCCAGCTGGCGCCGACCCCAGTCCTCGACCCGGTGGACCTTGCCGCCGCCGGCGGTGACCAGGCCCTTGTAGCGTTCCAGCATGGCCGGAACCTGTTCGCTCTGATCCGGATGGATCAGGAGCACGATCTCGTAGTGACGCATCGAATCTCCTTGTGGGTTCCGCCAGGAATCCTGGCGAGGAAGCCGCCCCATGATCGACAGCAAGGAGCGGCAAGGGAAAAGCCCATGAGTATAACCGGTTCGCGGGGTCGCTGGCTCGGGCCCGGTCGGCGGGTCGCGCGTCGCCGCCAAGACCGGCCCTGAACCGGCGCGTCCGGCTCGGGATTGCGGGAATCCTCGGCGGGAACGCCGCGGTGCACGCGCGCAGGGCTTGTCCCGACGATCGCGGGGATTACACTTCGCTCCAGTGGTGGCCCTGTCTCTTCGCGGGCCGCTGCCATGGTGGCTCCGACGGCTCGCCCGAGGCCGCGGACCTGGAACGGGACCCCAATCGATGAGCAATTCCGGCGGCAGCGGCAAGTTTGCCTGGGAGACCTCGAAGGACGAGGCGGCAAGCGCCGTTCAGCGCGACGAGTGGCCCGCGACCCGTGCCGAACCGGCCTCCAAGGAGGCCCTCGACGAGTGGCAGGCCACCCGGGTCCTGCCCGGACGCAGCGGCGCCGAGGAATGGCAGCCCACGCGCGCCCAGACCGGTGCCTCGCCCCGCCCCGGCGAAGAATGGCAGCCCGCCCGCGCCGAGCGTGTTCCCGGCCCGGCGGAATCGCCTGATGCCTGGGCCTCCACCCGGGCCCACACCGCGCTCGCGACGCAGCTTCAGCCCGACGAGAACGACTACCTCGCCGGCGAAAAGGACGAGATCGGCCGGCAGATCGGCGGCAACGAGCGCGAACTGTTCGTCTCCTGCGCCCCGGCCGAGGCCCTGCAGCAGCAGTTCGACCACCTGCATCCGGAATTCATCGCCGTCCACGACATCGCTACCGCGTCGTCGAGGAAGCTTCTCGCCGGCATCGCCGCGGCCAGCGGCCGTGCGGTGCAAAAGCTCGTGATCCGCCGCCAGGGCTACGGCACGGCGCTGGCCACGCTCGAGTTCGTCGATCTGCCCACCACCGACAACCAGTCGCTGCGCCTCTACACCACCGAGGCCGACGCCGACAGCACCTCGCGTCACGCCCTCGCCAAGATCCTGCTCGCCAACAGCCGGCTCGGCGTGATCATGGTCGGCGAGCTGCCCGGGCACGCGATCGCCGCGGCGCTGAAGCCGGTGCACGACGACATCCTGGCCGGCCCGTGGCCGAACCGCAACCTGCTGCTCTTGCCGCTGGCCTCGGCGAGCACGCTGGTCACGCACGGCCTCGACCTCGGCCGCGGCACCGGCGTCGCGGTGCGCACCACGCCGCAGGTCGCCCGCCCGGCCGATGCCTGGGCCTTCATCACAGGCACCTGGAGCCGGCTGCGCGAGCAGGCGCCGGCCAACGGCCGCTCCGTGCCCGAGCTCGGCGCCTTCAAGCCGGCCGCCTACCAGCCGCGCAAGGCGCCGCTGGCGCCGGTCATGGGCGGCATTCCCTCGGGCGACACCTTGCCGATGGAGGAGCAGCCCGCGATCACCCTGACGATGCGGCCGATGCCGGCGATCGCCCCCACCGGCTACACAGCGACGCCGCCCTCGACCCTGATCGAGCGCTACGTGCGCCAGGTCAGCGAGCTGAACGGCGTCGTCAGCTGCTGCATCTTCGAGACGCAGAGCGGGCATCCGATCGCCCACGCCGGCGCTAGCCCGGGATCGGCCGCGCTCGCAACCCATGGCAGCGAGCTTTTGACCTCGATGATGGGCGTGAGCCGTTCGCTCGGCTTCGGCCACTCGTTGCCCGAGGCCGCGGTCACGCTCGGCTCGCACCACCTGCTGCTGCGCGGCGTGCCGAAGAACCCTGGCCTGGCGATGCATGCCGTGCTCGACAAGACGAGCGCCAACCTGACGCTCGCCCGGCTTCAGATCATGCGGCTCGACGCGCTGTTCGACGAGCCGACCCAGGCCGCCTGAGCCGCAGGGAGGCGCTCGTCCTCAGTGGACGACGCGCTCGAAGACGAAGCTGCCGCCGGCGAAATCCACCGGAATCACGTCCTTCGGCCCGAAACGTCCTTCGAGGATGAGCTTCGACACCGGGTTCTCGATCTGCCGCTGGATCGCCCGCTTCAGCGGCCGGGCGCCGAACACCGGATCGAACCCCGCCTTCGCCAGCTCGGCCAGCGCGCGCGGCGAGACGTCGAGCTTCATTTCCATCTTCGCCATCCGCGTCTCGAGGATGCGCAGCTGGATCTTCGCGATCGCCTCGATGTTCTTCGCATCGAGCGCGTGGAAGACCACGGCCTCGTCGATCCGGTTCAGGAACTCCGGCCGGAAGTGCTTCTTGACCTCGGCCCAGACCGCGTCGTTGATCACCTCCGAGGGCTGCCCGGCGAGCTGCATGATCTGCTGCGAGCCGAGGTTCGAGGTCATGACGATGACCGTGTTCTTGAAGTCCACGGTACGGCCCTGGCCGTCGGTCAGGCGGCCGTCGTCCAGCACCTGCAGCAGCACGTTGAAGACGTCCGGATGCGCCTTCTCGACCTCGTCGAGCAGGAGCACGCAATAGGGCTTGCGGCGCACCGCCTCGGTCAGGTAGCCGCCCTCGTCGTAACCGACGTAGCCGGGCGGCGCGCCGATCATGCGCGCGACCGAATGCTTCTCCATGAACTCGCTCATGTCGAGGCGGATCAGGTGATCCTCGCTGTCGAACAGGAAGCCGGCCAGGGCCTTGCACAGCTCGGTCTTGCCGACGCCGGTGGGCCCGAGGAACAGGAACGAGCCGGTCGGCCGGTTCGGGTCCGAGAGGCCCGAGCGTGAGCGGCGGATCGCGTTGGCGACCGCGGCGATCGCCTCGTCCTGGCCGACCACGCGCTCGTGCAGCCGGGCTTCCATCTGCAGCAGCTTGTCGCGCTCGCCCTGCATCAGCTTGGAGACGGGTATGCCGGTAGCGCGCGCCACCACCTCGGCGATCTCCTCGGCGCCGACCATGGTGCGCAGCAGCTGCGGCCGCTTTTCCGCGCCCTTCTTCTGCTCGCCGGCCTGCGCTTCCTTGAGCTTTCTCTCGAGCTCGGGGAGCTTCCCGTATTGCAGCTCGGCGACCTTGTCGTAGTCGCCCTTCCTCTTCAGTTCCTCGATCTGCGAGCGGGTGCGGTCGATGTCCTCGAGCAGGTGCGCCGAGCCCTGCGCCGCCGCCTTCTCGGCCTTCCAGATCTCGTTCAGGTCGGCGATCTCGCGCTGCAGCCGGGCGATCTCTTCCTCGATCAGCTCGCGGCGGCGCTTCGACGCCTCGTCCTTCTCCTTGAGCACCGAGGCGCGCTCGATCTGCAGCTGGATCAGCCGCCGGTCGAGCTTGTCGATCGCTTCGGGCTTGGAGTCGATTTCGATCTTCACCTTCGAGGCCGCCTCGTCGATCAGGTCGATCGCCTTGTCGGGCAGGAAGCGGTCGGTGATGTAGCGGTGCGAGAGCTCGGCCGCGGCGACGATCGCCGGGTCGGTGATTTCCACGCCATGGTGGACCTCGTACTTCTCCTGCAGGCCGCGCAGGATCGCGATGGTCGCCTCGACCGTCGGCTCGCCGACCAGGATCTTCTGGAAGCGCCGCTCGAGCGCCGCGTCCTTCTCGATGTACTTGCGGTACTCGTTCAGCGTGGTCGCGCCGATGCAGTGCAGCTCGCCGCGCGCGAGCGCGGGCTTGAGCATGTTGCCGGCGTCGATCGCGCCTTCGGCCTTGCCGGCGCCGACCATGGTGTGGATCTCGTCGATGAAGACGATGGTCTTGCCCTCGTCCTGTGCCACTTCCTTGAGCACGCTCTTCAGCCGCTCCTCGAACTCGCCGCGGAACTTGGCGCCGGCCAGCAGCAGGGCCATGTCGAGCACGAGGACGCGCTTGTCCTTCAGCGTATCGGGCACCTCGCCGGCCACGATGCGCTGCGCCAGGCCCTCGACGATCGCGGTCTTGCCGACGCCCGGCTCGCCGATCAGCACCGGGTTGTTCTTGGTCCGGCGCTGAAGCACCTGGATCGCGCGGCGGATCTCGTCGTCGCGGCCGATCACCGGGTCGAGCTTGCCGGCGCGGGCACGCTCGGTCAGGTCGAGGGTGTACTTCTTCAGCGCCTCGCGCTGGCCTTCGGCCTCGGCGCTGTCGACCTTCTGGCCGCCGCGCACGGCCTCGATCGCCGTCTCGAGCGCCTGCCGGGTGACGCCGTTCTGCTTGAGCAGCGCGCCGATCGAGCCCTTGGCGTCGACGGCGGCGAGCAGGAACATCTCGCTGGCGATGAACTGGTCGCCGCGCTTGTTGGCTTCCTTCTCGGTCGCCTGCAGCAGGTTCGTCAGGTCGCGGCCGGGCTGCACCGCTTCGCCGCCCTGCACCTGCGGCAGCTTGCCGATCTCGGCGTCGAGCGCCGTCTGCAGCCGGCCGACGTTGACGCCGGCGCGCGATAGCAGCGCCTTCGGTCCGTCGGCCTGCGCCAGCATCGCCGAGGCCAGGTGCGCCGGCTCGACGTAAGGGTTGTCCTTGGCGACGGCCAGGCTCTGTGCGTCGGCGAGCGCCGTCTGGAAGGTGGTGGTGAACTTGTCGAATCGCATGTCGGGCCCTCTCATCGGGGGCAGTTGAGGTGGCCCGGACGCGAATTCAAGCCCGCGTCAGCGCAGCAGGATCAGCTGGGCGAGGCGGAAACCCAGGGCCGCGCAAGCCAGCGCGCCGATCACGTGGGCCAGGGTATGGCCCAAGGCGAGCAGCCATTCGCCGCGCTGCAGCAGCACCAGCGATTCGACCGAGAAGGCGGAAAAGGTAGTGAAGCCGCCGAGCAGGCCGGTCACCAGCAGCAGGCGCAGCATCTCGTTCGGCGTGCGCTCGAACCAGGCCAGCGCCACGCCGATCAAGAGGCCACCCACGCAGTTGACGAACAGCGTGCCGAGCGGAAAGCCCGCCCAGCGCTCGTTGAGCCAGACGCCGGAGAGCCAGCGCAGCACCGCGCCGACGCTGGCGCCGAAGGAGATGACGGCGATCTCGAGCCACGGCATCGCGGGCGGTCTCAGCGCGGCGGCTCGGCCGGGGCCGCGTTGGCTGCGGCAATGCCCCAGCGGGCCACGGCCGCGTCGTCGGCCACCCGGGCGTCGACCCAGCGCGCGCCGGCGTCGGTCGATTCCTTCTTCCAGAACGGCGCGTGCGTCTTCAGGTAGTCCATCAGGAACTCGCACGCCTGGAACGCCTGGCCGCGGTGCGCCGAGGCGACGGCGACGAGGACGATCTGCTCCCGCGCTGCCAGCCGGCCGATCCGGTGCACGACCCGCGCCGCCCGGATCTCGAAGCGGGCGAAGGCCTCGTCGACCATCGCCTCGATCGCCGCCTCGGTCATGCCCGGGTAGTGCTCGAGCTCCATCGAATCGACCGTCGCGCCGTCGCTGCGTTCGCGGACCGTGCCGATGAAAGCCGCCACCGCGCCGATGCCGCCGTCGCCGGCCCGCAGCGCGGCGACCTCGGCGCCGAGATCGAAGTCTTCGGCCTGGATCGCGACACGCGCCCGGGGCGAACCCACTCAGCCTCCGGTGACCGGTGGGAAGAAGCCGATCTCGTCGCCCTCGGACACGGCCACCGACTCGGCGCAGAGCACCCGGTTGCGGGCGCTGCGCACCGCCTTGTGCCGGCCCAGGACCTCGGCGTGAAGACCGCCGCGCGCCGCCAGGCTGTCGCGCAGCGAGGCTATCGTCGCCGCCGCGCCGATCTCCACCGCCTCGGCGTTGCCCAGGGCCTCGCGCAGCGAGGCGAAATAGCGGACCTCGACCTTCATCCGATCAGCTCCGCGAACGGCAGGTAGCGAACCGTGTCGCCCGGGGCGATGGTCGCTCCGCCGGGGTTGTCGACCAGGCCGTCGGCCCAGGTGGTGGAGGTCAGCACCGCCGAGCCCTGGTTGGCGAACAGGTCGAGCCCGCCCGTCGCGTTGCGACGCACGCGCAGGAACTCGCGCCGCCGGTCGGCGCGCGGCCAGGCGAAGTCGGCACGCATCGGCAGCGGCCGCGGCGCGAGTTCGGTCGCGCCCTGCAGCTTCAGGAGGACCGGCCGCACCGCCAGCAGGAAGGTCACGAAGGCGGAGACCGGATTGCCCGGCAGGCCGACGAACCAGGCCGCCGATCCATCGCCGCGAAAGACCTCGCCGAAGGCCAGCGGCTTGCCGGGCTTCATCGCGATCTGCCAGAGGTCGAGACGCCCCTCCCGCTCGACCGCCGGCTTCATGTGGTCCTCTTCGCCGACCGACATGCCGCCGCAGGTGACGATCAGGTCGTTGCCCGCCGCCGCGCGGCGCAAGGCGTCCTGGGTCAAGTCCAGGCGATCGGGAACGATGCCCAGGTCCTCGCAGACCCCGCCGAAGGTCTCGATCAGGCCGCGCAGGGTGAAGCGGTTCGAGTTGTAGATGGCGCCGGGCTTGAGCAGGTCGCCGGGCATGGCGAGCTCGTCGCCGGTGGAGAACAGGGCGACGCGTGGGCGCTTGCCGACGCGTAGCGTCGCCGCGCCGACCGAGGCGGCCATGCCGAGCGCTTGCGCCGAGAGCCGAACGCCGGCGTGCAGCACGGTCGCGTCACGGCGCACGTCCTCGCCGCGGCGGCGGATCGATTGCCCAGGCTGCGGCGAGGCATCGACCCGCACGCCGCCCTCGACCAGCGTGCAGAGCTCCTGCATCACCACCGCGTCGGCGCCGGCGGGCGTCTGGGCGCCGGTGAAGATGCGCGCCGCCGTGCCCGGCTCGAGCGGCGCGCCGACGCTGCCCGCGGCGATCCGCTGGCTGACGCGCAGCACCGCCCCGGGCGCGGCGACGTCGGCGGCGCGCAGCGCGTAGCCGTCCATCTCGCTGTTGTCGGCCGGCGGCACGTCGAGCAGCGAGCGCACGTCCTCGGCGAGAACGCGGCGCAAGGCGTCGAACGTGGAGACCGACTCGGCCTGCTCCGGGGAAGGCGCCCTGACCTGGCCGAGCAGGCGCTCGATCGCCTCGTCCAGCGACAGCATCGCCGGCTTGCGCGGGGCTTCGGGTGCGGCGCTCATCACTCAGGCATTTTCGGCGATCAGCGCCTTCAGCGCGGCGACGTCGACCGGCAGCGTCACGAAGCGGCGCGGCAGCGCCTCGATGCCGTCGAATCGCGCCGGACGCGGGGCATCCAGGCCGATCGCCTCGCGCACCGTCACGCCGAACTTGGCCGCGAGGGCGGTCTCGAGCACGACCATCGGCGTGCCCGGCTCGGCGTGCTCGCGCGCGACCTTGAGCGCGTCGGCGGTGTGCGGATCGATCACCTCGCCCGTGGCGCGATGCACCTGGCGGATCGTCGCCAGCCGGTCGGCGCCGGTGCTGCGGCCGCTGACCAGGCCGAATGCCGGCTGGCGCGCGCGCTCGGCCTCGGTCAGCGAGAACGTTCGCGTCCGTTCGACTTCGGCGAAGAGCTCGCGGGTGCGACGGGCGTCGCGGCCGACCGCGTCGAACACGAAGCGCTCGAAATTCGAGGCCTTGGAGATGTCCATCGAGGGGCTCGAGGTCTCGTGCGTCTCGGCCGCGGTGCGCACGCGGTAGCGGCCGGTGCGGAAGAACTCGTCGAGCACGTCGTTCTCGTTGGTCGCGAGCACCAGGCGGCGGATCGGCAGGCCCATCTGCCTTGCGATGTGGCCGGCGCAGATGTTGCCGAAGTTCCCGGTCGGCACGGCGAAGTCGACCGGCGCGTCGCCGTCCGGCGTCGCCTGGAACCAGCCGGCGAAGTAGTAGACGACCTGGGCCAGCAGGCGCCCCCAGTTGATCGAGTTGACCGTGCCGATGGCGTGGCGCTGCTTGAAGGCGAGGTCGGCGGAGACTGCCTTCACCAGGTCCTGACAGTCGTCGAACACGCCCTCGACCGCGACGTTGTGGATGTTCGCGTCCTGCAGGCTGAACATCTGCGCCTGCTGGAAGGCGCTCATCCGGCCGAGCGGCGAGAGCATGAAGACCTGGACGCCGCGCTTGCCCTTGAGCGCATGCTCGGCCGCGCTGCCGGTGTCGCCCGAGGTCGCGCCGAGGACGTTGAGCGAGCGGCCCTGGCGCGCCAGCTCGTACTCGAAAGCCTGGCCGAGGAACTGCATCGCCAGGTCCTTGAACGCCAGCGTCGGCCCGTTCGAGAGGCCGAGCAGGAACATCCCGGGCTCGAGCGGACGCAGGGGAACGATGCGTGCATCGCCGAACACCTCGGCGGTGTAGGTGCGCGCGAGCAGCGCACGCAGGTCGGCCCCGGGCACGTCGTCGATGTAGAGCGAGAGCAGCTCGAACGCCAGCTCCGGGTAGCTCAGCCGGCGCCAGCGTGCCAGGGTCGGTGCGTCCACCGCCGGGTAGCGCTCCGGCAGAAACAGGCCACCGTCGGGGGCCAGGCCCTCGAGCAGGATCCCGCTGAATGTCCGCCCGCTCGCCTCGCCGCGCGTGCTCAGATACTTCAACTCAGGTCTTCCTTGCGGATGCGCACGATCTTCGCCAGCACCGTCGGCAGGGCCTGCATCGCCGCGATCGCCTTGGTCATCCGGCCCTCGACGGTGTCGTGCGTCAGGATGATGACGTCGGTGCGGGCCGCGCCTTCGTGCCCGCCGATGGCGGCCGGGCGCTGCAGCAGCGCGTCGATCGAGATGTCGTGCTCGGCGAGGATGCCGGTCACGCGGGCGAGCACGCCGGCGACGTCGGCCACCTGCAGGCGCAGGTAGAAGGAGGTGACGACCTCGTCGATCGGCAGCACCGCCAGATCCTGCATCGCCGCCGGCTGGAACGCCAGGTGCGGCACCCGGTGGTCGGGATCGGCGCTGGCGAGGCGCGCCAGGTCGACCAGGTCGGCGATCACCGCCGAGGCGGTCGGCTCGGCGCCGGCGCCCTTGCCGTAATAGAGCGTCGTGCCGACCGCATCGCCCTGCACCAGCACGGCGTTCATGGCGCCCTCGACGTTGGCGATCAGGCGCTGCGTCGGCACCAGCGTCGGATGGACGCGCAGCTCGATGCCCGCCGGCGCGCCGGCCGTGGCGTCGCGCCGGCGCGTGATCGCCAGCAGCTTGATCCGGTAGCCGAGCTGTTCGGCGTAGGCGATGTCGGCGGCCTGCAGGTCGGCGATGCCCTCGACGTGTGCCTTCGCGAACTGCACCGGCACGCCGAAGGCGATGGCGCTGACGATCGTCGCCTTGTGCGCGGCGTCGGTGCCGTTGATGTCGAAGCTCGGGTCGGCCTCGGCATAGCCAAGGCGCTGCGCTTCGGCCAGGGCGGTGGCGAAGTCGATGCCCTTGGCGCGCATCTCCGAGAGGATGAAGTTGGTGGTGCCGTTGATGATCCCGGCGATCCACTCGATCCGGTTGGCGGTGAGGCCTTCGCGCAACGCCTTGATGATCGGGATGCCGCCGGCGACGGCCGCCTCGAAGGCGACGACCACGCCCTTGTCGCGCGCCGCGGCGAATATCTCCGTGCCGTGCACCGCGAGCAGCGCCTTGTTGGCGGTGACCACGTGCTTGCCGGCGGCGATCGACTCGAGCACCAGCGTCCTGGCGATGCCCGTGCCGCCGATCAGCTCGACGATCACGTCGATCTCCGGCCGGGCGATCACGGCGCGCGCGTCGGCGACCACCTCGGCGGCATCGCCGACCAGAGCGCGGGCCCGCGCCGTGTCGAGATCGGCGACGTGGCTGATCCGGATCTCGCGTCCGGCGCGGCGCCGGATCTCCTCCTGGTTGCGCTTCAGGACGGTGAAGGTGCCGCCGCCGACGACACCGGCGCCGAGCAGCCCGACCTGGATCGGCTTCATGCCGCCCGCCGCGCGTGCCGGGTGCGGTAGGGGTCGAGGAAGGTCGCGATCCGGGCCACCGCGTCGGTGAGGTCGTCTGAGTTGGGCAGGAAGACCACCCGCAGGTGGTCGGGCTGCGGCCAGTTGAAGCCGGTGCCCTGGACGATCAGCACCTTCTGCTCGGCGAGCAGCTCGTAGGCGAACTGCTGGTCGTCGGCGATCGGGTACATCTCCGGATCGAGCTTCGGGAACATGTAGAGCGCCGCCTTCGGCTTGACGCAGCTCACGCCCGGAATCGCGGTGAGCAGCCTGTGCGCCAGGTCGCGCTGCCGGCACAGGCGTCCGCCCGGCGCCACCAGGTCGTCGATGCTCTGGTAGCCGCCGAGGGCGGTCTGGATCGCGAGCTGCCCCGGCGTGTTCGAGCACAGGCGCATCGAGGCCAGCATGTTGAGCCCCTCGATGTAGTCGCGCGCATGGCGCTTCTCGCCCGAGACGACCATCCAGCCTGCCCGGTAGCCGCAGGAGCGGTAGTTCTTCGACAGGCCGTTGAAGGTGAGGAACAGCACGTCGTCGGCGAGCGAGGCGATCGACGTGTGGGTCAGGCCGTCGTAGATCGTCTTGTCGTAGATCTCGTCGGCGAAGACGATCAGCCTGTGCTTCCTCGCCAGCTCGACGATCTGCTGCAGCACCGCGTCGGGATAGAGCGCGCCGGTGGGGTTGTTCGGGTTGATGACGACGATGGCGCGGGTGCGTGGCGTGATCTTCGCCGCCATGTCGTCGATGTCGGGCATCCAGTCGGCGGTCTCGTCGCACAGGTAGTGCACCGGCGTTCCGCCGGAGAGCGCGACCGAGGCGGTCCAGAGCGGGTAGTCGGGCGCCGGGATCAGGACCTCGTCGCCGTCGTTGAGCAGCGCGTTCATGCTCATGGTGATGAGCTCCGAGGCGCCGTTGCCGAGGTAGACGTCGTCGACCGCCACGCCGCGGATGTGCTTCTGCTGGGTGTAGTGGACGATCGCCTTCCTCGGCGCGAACAGTCCCTTGGAATCGGTGTAGCCGGCCGCGTTCGGCAGGTTCCTGATCATGTCCTGCACGATCTCGTCGGGCGGCTCGAGGCCGAACGCGGCGATGTTGCCGATGTTCAGCTTGATGATGTGCTGGCCCTCCTCTTCCATCTGCCGCGCCTTTTCGAGCACCGGGCCGCGGATGTCGTAGCAGACGTTGGCGAGCTTGCTCGACTTCAGAAGGGCTTCCACG
>JANMCC010000084.1:0-14422 GCA_031360885.1 Burkholderiales bacterium
CGCCTGCGCGGCAAGCACAAAGCCATCTACACGCCTCACGTCGACACGGGTGACTTCATCGTCATCGTCAATGCCGACAAGATTCGCGTCACGGGCAACAAGGCCCAGGACAAGATCTATTACCGGCACTCGGGCTATCCCGGCGGCATCCGCGGCATCAACTTCAAGGACATGCAGGCCCGCCATCCGGGTCGCGCCCTGGAGAAGGCCGTCAAGGGCATGCTGCCCAAGGGCCCGCTCGGCTACGCGATGATCAAGAAGCTGAAGGTCTATGCGGGCGACACCCATCCGCACACCGCTCAGCAACCCAAGAAGCTCGACATTCTTCAGGACGCTGCGAAATGATCGGAAACTGGAACTACGGCACGGGCCGGCGCAAGTCGTCGGTCGCACGCGTGTTCATGAAGAAGGGCACCGGCCAGATCCTCGTTAACGGCCGGCCGGTCGAAGAGTACTTCGGCCGCCAGACCTCGATCATGGTCGTGCGCCAGCCGCTGCTGCTGACCGCCAACGACGCTGCCTTCGACGTCAAGGTCAATGTCCGCGGCGGCGGCGAGACCGGCCAGGCCGGCGCGGTTCGCCACGGCATCACGCGCGCCCTGATCGACTACGACGCGGCCCTCAAGCCCGAGCTCAGCCGGGCCGGGTTCGTGACCCGCGACGCCCGCGAGGTCGAGCGCAAGAAGGTCGGCCTGCACGGCGCCCGCCGTCGCAAGCAGTTCAGCAAGCGCTGATCCGGGAAACCGTATCGCACGGAAGCCGCCTTCGAGCGGCTTCTTGTTTCTGCGCGGCTTTGCCCCAACTGCGATAATCTCCCCTGCACCTTCCCCTGGAGCGTTCATGAGCGCAGTAGCCGAAAACATCGTCTCGACCCCGCAGGTCGACGACGCGCCGCCCGCGCCGCTGGTCTTCACCGACAGCGCCGCCAACAAGGTCAAGGACCTGGTCGACGAGGAAGGCAACCCCGACCTGAAGCTGCGCGTGTTCGTCCAGGGCGGCGGCTGCTCGGGCTTCCAGTACGGCTTCACCTTCGACGAGATCGTCAACGACGACGACACCTCGATGACCAAGAACGGCGTCACCCTGCTGATCGACGCGATGAGCCTGCAGTACCTGGCCGGCGCCGAGATCGACTACAAGGACGACCTGCAGGGCGCGCAATTCGTGATCAAGAACCCGAACGCGACCACCACCTGTGGCTGCGGCTCGAGCTTCTCCGCCTGATCGCTCGAAGCCTGGAGCGAAAGCCGCCGCGAGGCGGCTTTTTCACGTCTGCCGAGACGCCGCGCCCGGGTAGAGGGCGCCGAGGACGCGCGGCCCCGACGCCCCGGTGACGCTGGCGATGTTTCCGGGCTCGCGCGCCACGAAGGCTCGCGCCAGCCAGGCGAAGGCGCAGGCTTCGACCTGATCGGGGGGCAGGCCGCGGTCGCCGCTCGGGACCACCGTCCTCGGCGCCAGGCGCGCGCCCAGCCGGGCGAGAAGATCGGCGTTGAATGCGCCGCCGCCGCAGACGATCAGCTCGGGTGCCTGCGCTGCATGGCGGCCCACGGCGTCGGCACAGGTCCGCGCCGTCAGCGCCGCCAGCGTGGCCTGCACGTCTTCGGCACGCAAGCGCGCGCGCGCCTCGGCGGCGGCGAGGCGGCGCTCCAGCCACTCGGCGTTGAACAGGTCGCGCCCGGTGCTCTTGGGCGGCGGCAGGGCGAAGTACGGTTCGGCGAGCAGGGAGTCGAGCAGCCGCGAGTCCACCTGGCCGGATGCGGCCCAGGCGCCGCCGGCGTCGAAGCGCCGGCCGGTGGACGCCGCGCACCAGAGGTCGAGCAGGGCATTGGCCGGGCCGCAGTCGAAGCCGACGGTCACGCCGTCGGCGCCAATGGCCGAGAGGTTGGCGATGCCGCCGAGATTGAGCACCGCGGTCGCCCGGCCGGGTCGGGCGAACAAGGCGCGGTGGAACGCCGGCACCAAGGGCGCACCCTGGCCACCGGCGGCGACGTCTCGGCTGCGAAAGTCAGCGACCACATCAATCCGACAGAGCTCTGCCAGAAGAGCTGGCGCGTTGACCTGGACGGTGTAGCCGATCCCGTCGAACTCGCCGGGTCGGTGCCGCACGGTCTGTCCATGGCAACCGACGGCGGCGACAGCCTCCGCCGCCAGCCCGGCGTTCGCGAGCAGCGCCTCCACCACGCCGGCATAGCTCCGCGCCAGCCGGTTGCCGGCAAGTGCCGCCCGATGGATCTCGTCGTCGCCGGGGCGGTTGAGCGCCAGAAGCTCGGAGCGCAGCTCGGGCGCGAACTCACCGCGCTCATGGGCGAGGACCTGGAAGGGCGCAGCGCCAGAAGCGGAGAAGTCGACGAGCACGCCGTCGATCCCGTCGAGCGAGGTGCCCGACATCAGGCCGACGAAGACGGTGCTCATTCGGAGCCTTCGGGCTCAGCCCACCGGCGTGCGCCCCTGGGGCGGCCCGGCAGGGTCATGGCACCGCCGGCTTATTCGCCGAGGACCTGGGCGTGCGCCAGCGTCTGGGCCACCCCGAGCTGGGCGCGGACGCTTCGCGAGAGCTGCGCGAGCTGCGTCTTCGCGGCCGGCGTGAGCACCACGCCTTCGGACGACTGCGCCACCAGCACCGGATCCTGCTGCACGCCGTCGATCTTGACCTCGAAGTGCAGGTGCGGCCCGGTCGCCCAGCCGGTCTGGCCGACGGCGCCTATCGTCTGGCCCTGCTCGACCTTCACGCCCTTGGCGACGTCGATGTGGCTCAGGTGAGCGTAGACCGTGGTCAGGTCGTTGTTGTGCTTGATGTGGACGACGTTGCCGTAGCCGTTCTGCCAGCCGGAGAACTCGACCACGCCGTCGCCGATCGTGCGCACCGGCGTGCCGCTCGGCGCACCGTAGTCGACGCCGTTGTGCTGCTTCCAGGTGTTGAGGATCGGATGCATGCGCATCGCGAAGCCCGAGGTCACGCGCGAGAACTCGAGCGGGCTCGACAGCAGCGAACGCTGCTTGCTCTGGCCGTCGAGGCCGAAGTAGCTGCCCTTGCCCTCGCCGTCCTTGAACCACATCGCGGAGTAGGTCTGCTTGCTGTTGACGAACTCGGCGGCGAGGACGCGGCCCGAGTTCGACGTGCCCCAGGTGATGGGCTCGCCGTCGGCGGTCATCGCCTCGTAGACGACCGAGAAGGTCGCGCCCTTCTTCAGCTCGCGGCGAAAGTCGATGTCGGTGGCGAAGATCTCGGCGATCTGCGTCGCCACCGCGTCGGGGATGCCGGCTTCGTCGGTCGCGGCGAACAGGGTCGAGCGGATCGTGCCGCTGGCGAGCAGCGGCTGGGCGGTCAGCGGCGCCAGGGTCGAGTAGGCGATCAGCTTGCCCGCCGCGCGCTCGACGCGCAGCCGGGTGAACTGGGTCGGCAGCTTGTCGTTGCCCGGAGCGGCGTAGCGGGCGACCAGCTCCTCGAGCCGGCCGGAGGCGTCGACCCGCACCTGCACGCGCTTGCCGGGACGGCCCTCGAGCAGTTTCCTGGCGGCCGGGTCGGTGCGCAGGAAGGTGGCGGCGGCGAGGTCGTTGACGCCCAGGCGGGCCAGCAGGGAATCCGCCGTATCGCTGGCGCGGGTGGCGTCGCTGCGGAAGAGATCGAAGTCGTGCTCGGCGAGCGCCTCGAGCTGCGCGCCGAGGTCGACCGTGGAAACGCGTTCGCTGACGATCCGCTGCGGCAGGGAGGAAGCGTCCGGCACCATGGGCGCAACGCCGAACGCGGTAGCGGCAAAGCCGGCCAGGCTGAGCGAGACCGACGCGGCAAGCGTCTTCGGGTAGCGGGCGGCGAAGCTGGCAGCGTGCGCCGAGGCGTAAGCCCAGGCGAGCTCAAAGGGAACCAACGATTTCAATTTTCTGCGGAGCGCGGTTCGCTCGAGTCGGTCGGCGCTGGCCGGGTGGGGCTTGCGCTTCGGTTGATCGTCGCCACCGGGCCGCCACTAGAATCGCGGGCTCTCCGGTTGGCCTCGTAGGATGGTTCGAGGAAGGCGTTGTAGGACGCCGCCGCGCAGTATACCTACCCATTCGGGGTCCCTTTTCCCCTCATTCTCCCTATGTCTGTATCTTCTGTTGCCGTGCCTTCGGACCCGGCGCGTCCGGTCAGTGACGCCGTTTCCCGGGCGATGGCGATCTCGAAACGCCGCAGCAACGAGCTGCTGCCCGAGGCGGACTGGCTGTCCAAACTGGTGCGTTCGGAAGCAACAGGTGTGCCACTGCGGGTGAAATTGGGCCTCGATCCGACCGCCCCCGACATTCATCTCGGCCATACGGTCGTATTGAACAAGCTGCGCGAGTTGCAGGACTTGGGTCACACGGTCATTTTCCTGATCGGCGACTTCACGACCATGATCGGCGACCCGTCCGGGCGCAACACGACTCGGCCGCCGCTGACTCGCGAGCAGATCGAAGCCAACGCCAGGACCTATCAGGCGCAAGCCGGGCTGATTCTCGACGCCGCCCGGACCGAGATCCGTTACAACTCCGAGTGGAGCGACCCGCTCGGCGCCCGCGGAATGATCCAGCTCGCTTCCCGCTATACCGTGGCGCGGATGATGGAGCGCGACGACTTCTCCAAGCGCTTCAAGGCGGGCACGCCGATCAGCGTGCACGAGTTCCTGTATCCCCTGATGCAGGGCTACGACTCGGTGGCGCTGAGGTCCGACATCGAGCTCGGCGGCACCGACCAGAAGTTCAACCTGCTGGTCGGCCGCTCGCTTCAGGTCGAGTACGGCCAGGAGCCGCAATGCATCATGACGATGCCGCTGCTGGAGGGGCTCGACGGCGTCGAGAAGATGTCGAAGTCAAAAGGCAACTACATCGCCGTGGCCGAGCCGGCCAACGACATGTTCGGCAAACTGATGTCGATCAGCGACGATTTAATGTGGAAATACTTCGATCTCCTGAGTAACCGCTCGATCGAGGAGCTAGCCCTCATGCGTCGGGAGACGGCCGAGGGACGCAACCCCCGCGACGCCAAGGTGCAGCTGGCCAAGGAGCTCACTGCACGCTTTCACGGCGCCGCGGCGGCCGAAGGCGGCGAGGCCGACTTCAACCTGCGGGCCAAGGGCGGCATCCCCGATCAGATCGACGCGGTGTCGCTGGCCGGCGCCCCGCTGGCGATCGGCGCGGTGCTGAAGCAGGCGCGCCTCGCGCCCTCCACCAGCGAAGCGATGCGCCTGATCGAAGGCGGCGGCGTTCGGGTCGACGGCGTCGTCGTCGCCGATCGGGGCCTGCGTCTGCCAGCGGGCACCTTCGTCGTCCAGGTCGGCAAGCGCAAGTTCGCCCGCGTCACCCTCAGCTGAGACTGGGAGCCCGCCGGTGATCGCCCTGTTGCAGCGGGTCGCCGAGGCGCGGGTCGAGGTCGACGGGCAGGTGATCGGCCGGATCGGCCGGGGCGTGCTCCTGTTCGTTTGCGCCGAGCCCGACGACACCGACGCCAGCGCCGACAAGCTGGTCGACAAGGTGCTGCGGATGCGCATCTTCGCCGACGCCGCCGGCAAGATGAACCTCGACCTCGCGGCGGTCGGCGGCGGCCTCCTGGTCGTCAGCCAGTTCACCCTCGCCGCGGATACCTCGAGCGGCAATCGTCCCGGCTTTTCCCGGGCCGCCGCACCGGAACTCGGCCGGCGGATCTACGAGCGGGTGCTGGCCAGCGCCTCGGCGCGCCACGGCGAGGTGGCGAGCGGCGAATTCGGCGCCGACATGAAGGTGCACCTGATCAACGACGGGCCGGTGACGATCCCGCTTGCGGTGCGCGGCCCGGCCTAGCGGCGGCGCCGCCGGAAAACGAACCGGCCCGCGCGCGGGCCGGATTGTTCGAGTCGGGGTCGACTCAGTCGGCGTACTGGCCGGCCGCCTTGATGATCGGGCCCCACTTGGCGATCTCGGCCTCGACGAACTTCTTGTGCTCGGCGCCGTTGACCCGGGCGTCGGTGATGATCACCGCGCCCAGGGCTTCTTCGCGCTTGATGAATTCCGGATCCTTGAGCGCGACCTTGAGCGCGGCGTTGACCTTGTCGAGCACCGCCTTGGGCGTGCCCTTGGGCGCGTAAAGGCCGTGCCAGATGGTCACGTTGAAGCCCTTCAGGCCGGCCTCGTCGAGCGTCGGCAGGTCCTTCAGCGCCGGCGTGGTGAGCCGCTTGCTCGAGGTGACCGCATACGCCTTGATCGCCTTGGCGGCGATCTGCCCCGTGGTGTTGGTCGTCTGGTCGCACATCAGGTCGACCTGGCCGCCGAGCAGATCGTTCATCGCCGGCGCCGTGCCCTTGTACGGCACGGTCTGCATGTCGATCTTGAGCGTGCTCTGGAACAGCAGGCCGCACAGGTGCGAGGCGGCGCCGAGGCCGGCGTTGGCGAGATTGATCTTGCCCTTGTTCGCCTCGAGCCACTTCGTCAGCTCGGCGTAGTTGTTGGCCGGCAGGGTGGGCTTGCCGACGATCGTCATCGGCACGTCGTTGACCATGCCGAGGTACTCGAAATCGCCGAGCGTGTCGTACGTCATCTTGCGATAGAGCGCCGGCGAGGTCGCCATGCCGATGTGGTGCAGCAGCAGCGTGTAGCCGTCCGGCGTGGCGCGCGCCACCTTGGCCGCGCCGAGCGTGCCGCCGGCGCCGCCGACGTTGTCGATGATGATGCTCTGGTTGGCGAGCGGCTTGCGCAGGGCCTCGGCGAGGTCGCGCGCGACCTTGTCGGTCGGGCCGCCCGCGGCGAACGGCACCACGATGGTGATCGGCTTGTCGGGGTACTCGGCGAACGCCGCGGCGCAGAACAGGCCGGCGGCTGCGGCGAGGAGGAGTCGTTTCATCATGGCTCTGGAAGCTGCGTGGGAAGGGGCGATTCTTCGGTCCCGGCCCGGGCCGCGCAACCGCACAAACCCATGCCGACTTCAGGCGAGGTGATCGCAGAGAACCCGGGCGACGTGCAGGGCCTTGCGACCGGCGCCGTCGGCGATCTGGTGCCTGCAGCTCGTGCCGTCGGCGACGACCAGCGCGTCGGGCGCCCGGCGCAGCGCCGGCAGGAGGCTGAGCTCGGCCATCGCCATCGAGATCGCGTGGTGCTCGGCCTCGTAGCCGAAGCTGCCGGCCATGCCGCAGCACGAGCTCTCGATCAGCGCCGGCTCGGAGCCGGGAAGCAGGCGCAGGACCTCGAGCACCTTGGGCACCGTGCCGAACGCCTTCTGGTGGCAATGTCCGTGACAAGAATCTGCCGTTCGCTGGCGGCCTTCAGTGCCGGTGCGAAGCGCCCGGCGCGCGACTCGCGGACGACGAACTCCTCGAACAGCAGCGCCTCTGCGCCCACGGTCGTTGCTGCTTCGCCCAGGTTCATCACCTGCATCTCGTCGCGCAGCGTCAGCAGGCACGAGGGCTCGAGGCCGACGAGGGCGATGCCTCGTTCGGCGAAGGGCAGCAGGGCGGCGAGCATCTCCGCAGCGCGGGCGCGGGCGCGCTCGGGCTCGCCGGCCGCGAGCCAGGTCCGGCCGCAGCAGAGCTCGCCGCCGCCGGCCGCTTGCGCGACATGCACCGCGTAGCCCGCGGCCTGGAGCACGCGCACCGCGGCCACCGCGTTCTCGGTCTCGAAGTTGCCGTTGAAGGTATCGACGAACAGCACCACGGCCTTGGCGGCGGCGAGCACCTCGTCGCGGCTCGCCAGCGCGAGCGAGGGCGCGACTTGCCGGAAGGTGTCGCGCCGCCATGCCGGCAGCGAGCGCCGCGCCGAGAGGCCGAGCCAGCGTTCGCTCAAGCGACGCAGCACGCCGACGCGGTTGCGCAGGTTCGGCAACCACGGAATGCGCCGCGCCACGCGCGCGAGGTCGGGCAGCGCGCCGATGCAGCGGTCGCGCAGGCTGGCGCCGCGCACCGCCCGGCGCTGCGCGCTCGCCTCGATCTTCATCCGGGCCATGTCGACGCCGGTCGGGCAGTCGCGCTTGCAGCCCTTGCAGCCGACGCACAAGGCGAGCGCCTCGTGCACCGCGTCGCTCGCCAGCGGCGCGGCGGCATCGGCGCCCTCGAGCTGGCCCGAGAGCGCGAGGCGCAGCGTGTTGGCGCGGCCTCGGGTCAGGTGCTTCTCGTCGCGCGTGACGCGAAAGCTCGGACACATCGTGCCGGCGTCGAACTTGCGGCAGTGGCCGTTGTTGTTGCACATCTCGACCGCCTTGGCGAGGCCGCCGCTCGGGTCGCCGCCGCTGCCCGGCGCGGTGGTCGCCTCGGTCACCGGGTCGTTCTGCACGTTCCAAGCCGACCAGTCGAGCGCGGTCTTCACGGGAATCGTCCGGTACGAGGGCGGATAGCGAAAGAGGCTCGCGTCGTCCATCTTCGGCGGATCGACGATCCGGTTCGGCGCCAGCAGGCCGATCGGATCGAGCCGCTGCTTGATCGCCCGGAACGCGGCATCGATGCCGGGGCCGAACTGCCAGGCGATCCATTCGCCGCGGCAAAGGCCATCGCCGTGCTCGCCGCTGTACGCGCCCTTGTACTTGCGCACCAGCACGCTCGCCTCCTCGGCGATGGAGCGCATCTTCGCCGCGCCGTCGCGGCGCATGTCGAGGATGGGCCGCACGTGCAGCGTGCCGGCCGAGGCGTGCGCATACCAGGTGCCGCGCGTGCCGTGCCGCGCGAACACCTCGGTGAGCGCGTCGGTGTAGTCGGCCAGGTGCTCGAGCGGCACGGCGCAGTCCTCGATGAAGCTGACCGGCTTGCCGTCGCCCTTCAGGCTCATCATGATGTTGAGGCCGGCCTTGCGCACTTCCCACAGGGCCTTCTGCGGCGCCTCTTCGGGCATCTCGACCACCGCGCCCGGCAGGCCGAGATCGCCGACCCTCTCGACCAGCGCCTTTAGTCGGCGCAGCAGCTCGCCGCGGTCGTCGCCGCTGAACTCGACCAGCAGGATCGCCGCCGGCGCGCCGATCAGCGCTGCCTCCATGGTCGAGCGGAACGACGGGTTGGCGCGGGCCAGCTCGATCATCGTCCGGTCGACGAGCTCCACCGCCGTCGGCCCGAGCGTCACCAGGTGCTGCGCCGCCGCCATCGCGGCGCGAAAGGTCGGGAAGTTGACGACGCCCAGCACCTTGCTCTTCGGCAGCGGCGCGAGCTTGAGCCTGATGCTCCTGTAGACCGCGAGCGTGCCCTCCGCGCCGACCAGCAGGTGCGCGAGGTTGACGCTGCCGTCCGCGGTGTACGGCCGCTCGCTCTGCGGCTGGAAGATGTCGAGGCTGTAGCCGCCGACCCGGCGCATCACCTTCGGCCAGCGCGACTCGATCTCGGAGCGGTGCTCCGCAGCGAGGCCGCGCACGAACTCGGCGATCTCGCGCTCCTTGGCGCCGAGCCCGGCGACGGGTCCGAACGACACGCTGCTGCCGTCGCTCAGCCAGGCGTCGATGGCGAGCACGTTGTGCACCATGTTGCCGTAGGCGATCGAGCGCGAGCCGCACGAGTTGTTGCCCGCCATGCCGCCGATCGGCGCCTGCGCGCTGGTCGCGACGTCGACCGGGAACCAGAGCCCCAGCGGCTTGAGCTCGGCATTGAGCGCGTCGAGGACGAGGCCGGGCTCGACCTCCGCGGTCATCGCCGCGGCATCGACCGCGAGCACCTTGCGCAGGTGCTTGCTCGAATCGACGACCAGCGCCGCGCCGGTCGTCTGCCCGCACTGCGACGTGCCGGCGCCGCGCGAGAGCAGCGGCGCGCCGAGGTCGCGGGCGATGGCGAGCGCGGCGGCCACGTCGTCGGCCGAGCGTGGCACGAACACGCCGAGCGGCATCGCCTGGTAGATCGAGGCGTCGGTCGCGTAGCGGCCGCGGGAGGCCGCGTCGAACAGCACCTCGCCGCGGGTCTCGATGGCCAGGCGGTGCGCGAGCTTCGCCGCTTCCGGACCGCCGAGCCGGGCGATCGTCTCCGCGGCGCGCGCGGCGGTGCCGCGGGTCACGAGGGTCGGCAGCGGCGCGTTCATGGTCGGATCACGAGAGCGGATTGTCGACTGCGGGGCGGCCGGCCGAGGGCTCCGTCGCATGGAGGAAGTGCGAGTTGACAAGGCCTCTGCGCGTGAAAGACTGGTGGCCGACCGGAGTCCTTTCATGATCGCCCTCGACCAGCACCCCAGCGGCCGCCACTTCCTGCAGATTCCCGGCCCGAGCCCGGTTCCCGACCGGATCCTCAGGGCGATGAGCCTGCCCACCATCGACCATCGCGGGCCCGAGTTCGCGGTGCTCGGCAAGCGCGTCATTTCCGGCATGCAGCAGGTGTTCCAGACCCGCCATCCGGTCGTCGTCTACGCCGGCTCGGGCACCGGCGCCTGGGAGGCGGCGCTCTCCAACCTCATGAGCCCCGGCGACACGGTGCTGATGTTCGAGACCGGCCAGTTCGCCACGCTCTGGCACAAGATCGCCCTGCGCCTCGGCCTCAAGCCCGAGTTCCTGAGCGTTCCGGGCACCGACCCGGCCACCGGTCTGCCGTGGTCGTGGCGCCGGCCGGCGCAGCCCGACCTGATCGAGGCGCGCCTGCGCCAGGACCGCGGCCACGCGATCCGAGCGGTCTGCGTGGTGCACAGCGAAACCTCCACGGGCACGATCTCCGACATCGCCGCCGTGCGTCGCGCGATCGACGCCGCCGGCCACCCGGCGCTGCTGCTCGTCGACACGATCTCGGGCCTCGGCTGCGCCGACTACCGGCACGACGAGTGGGGTGTCGACGTCGCCATGGCCGGCTCGCAGAAGGGCCTGATGATGCCGCCCGGCATCTCCTTCAACGCCCTGTCGCCGAAGGCGATCGAGGCGAGCAAGGCGGCGACGCTGCCCAAGGCCTACTGGGCCTGGGACGAGATCGTCGAGATGAACAAGGGCGGCTACTGGCCTTCGACGCCGAACACCAACCTGCTCTATGCCCTCTCGGAAACGCTCGACATGATCCTCGGCCAGGGCCTCGCCGCGGTGTTCGCGCGCCACCAGCGCTGGGGCGAGGCAGTGCGCGGCGCGGTCCGCGCCTGGGGCCTGCCGATCCAGTGCGCCGACGCGAGCGCGCATTCGCCGGTGCTCACCGGCGTGGTCACGCCCGCGGGCGTCGACGCCGACGCCTTGAGAAAGCTCATCCACGAACGCTTCGACCTCTCGCTGGGCACCGGACTGGGCAAGGTCAAGGGCCGCATGTTCCGCATCGGCCACCTCGGCGACAGCAACGACCTGACGCTGATGGCGGCGCTCTCGGGCGTGGAGATGGGCCTGAAACTCGCCGGCGTCGCGACGGCCGGCAGCGGCGTCCAGGCGGCGATGGATTTCTTCGCCTCGCATCCGCAGCAGCCCGCCCTGCAAGCCGCGGCCTGAAGCCGCTTTCCCTTTCGGAGTTTGCTCATGAAAAGACGTCTCGTCCTCCAGGCCGGCGCCGGCGTCGCCGCCACGCTCGGCCTGCCCAGCCTTCGCGCCCAGGCCTGGCCCACCGCGCCAGTCCGCATCGTCGTCGGCTTTCCGCCCGGCGGCGGCACCGACGCGCTGGCACGCGTCGTCGGCCAGAAGCTCAGTGTCATGTGGGGCCAGCAGGTCGTGGTGGAAACCAAGGCCGGTGTGGCCGGCGTGCTCGCCGCCGACTACGTCTCGCAGCAGCCCGGCGACGGCAGCGTGCTGCTGATGGCGCACATCAACAGCCATGCGCTCGCCCCCAGCCTGCAGCCCAAGCTGCGCTACAACGCCGAGCGCGACTTCGTGCCGATCGTGCTCGTCGGCGTCACGCCGAACCTGCTCATCGCCAACGACAAGCAGCCGGCGAAGACGGTCAAGGACATCGTCGCCCTGTGCAAGGCGCAGCCCGGCGCGGTGAGCTTCGGCTCGGCGGGCGCCGGCTCGGCGCAGCACCTGGCGCTCGAGATGTTCAAGCTGCAGGCCAAGGTCGATGCGCTGCACGTGCCCTACAAGGGCAGCGGGCCGCTGCTGCAGGACCTGATCGGTGGCCAGATCCAGTACAGCTTCGAGACGATGACGGCAGCGACGCCGCATGTGAAGGGCGGCCGGGTGATCGCCATCGCCCAGACGCGCACCCGCCGCGCGAAAGGCCATCCGACCGTGCCGACGATGCAGGAGCAGGGTTTCGAGGGCTTCGAGGCGACCACCTGGTACGGCTTGGCCGCGCCCAAGGGGCTGCCCGTGGCGATCGCGCAGAAGATCAACGCCGACGTCAATCTCGTGCTCGCGCTGCCCGACGTTCAGGAAAAGATGGACACCTACGGCGCCGAGGACGGCGGCGGCTCGACCGAGAAGTTCGCGAGCTTCATCCACACCGAGATCGTCAAGTGGGCGAAGGTCGTCAAGGACGCCGACGTCAAGATCGACAGCTGATCGCGGCGACCGCATGGCCTGCGGTCGGGTTCGCTTTTCAGTCGTAGCGGCGGCTGTCCTCGATCACCTTGCCGTCGTTCGGCAGGCTGCCCGGCGCGCGGATCGCGACCGTGCCGCGCAGCTTGGTGACCTCGCGGATCGTCTCCGCAATCCGCTCGGCCAGGCCTTCGGGCGCGGCGCCTTCGACCTCGACCTCGAGCGCCATGCGGTCGTCGGCGCGCTCGCCGCTCACCACCAGGCGCGCCTTCTTCACCTCGGGATGGCGGCGCGCGATCTCCGCCACCTGCGGCGGGTGGACGAACATGCCGCGCACCTTGGCCGACTGGTCGGCGCGGCCGAGCCAGCCGCGGATGCGCTGGTTGCTGCGGCCGGTCGGGCAGCGGCCCGGCAGCACCGCCGAGAGATCACCGGTGCCGAAACGGATCAGCGGGTAGTCGGGGTTGAGCGTGGTCACGACGAGCTCGCCGACCTCGCCCTCGGCGACCGGATCGCCCGTGCCGGGCCGCACGATCTCGACGATCACGCCCTCGTCGACGACCAGACCCTCGCGCGCCTCGGTCTCGTAGGCCACCAGGCCGAGGTCGGCGGTGCCGTAGCTCTGGTAGCCGCGGATGCCACGCGCCGCGAGCCAGTCGCGCAGCGCCGCCGGGAATGCCTCCCCGCCGAGCGAGGCCTTCGTCAGCGACGGCAGCGCCACGCCCGTCTCGTCGGCCTTCTCGAGCAGGATGCGAAGGAAGCTCGGCGTGCCGACGTAGGCGTCGGGCCGCAGTTCGGCCATCGCCTGAAGCTGCTGCTCGGTCTGCCCGGTGCCCGCGGGGAACACCGTGCAGCCGATCGCCGCGGCACCGCTTTCCATCATCGCCCCGGCCGGGGTGAAGTGGTAGCTGAAGCTGTTGTGCACCAGGTCGCCGGCGCGAAACCCCGCGGCGAAAAGGGCGCGCCCCATGCGCCAGTAGTCCGGCCGGGCGCTGTCGGGCTCGTGGATCGGCCCGGGCGAGACGAAGACGCGGGCCGCCCGTCGTGACGCGGGCCGGGCCGCGCCCCAGCCGATCGCGGCGAAGCCACCGAACGGATCGTTCGCCAGCGCGGCGCGCTGCCGTTCGTGCAGCTCGTGCTTGCGCAGCACCGGCAATGCGGCCAGCGCGGCCCGGCTGTCGACCTCCGCTGCCGTCACGCCGGCGAACCGCTCGGCGGCCGCGGGCGCGTTCGCCTGCGCGTTGGCGACCTGCACCGCCAGCGCGGCCAGCAGCGCGGCCTCGCGCTGCCCGGGATCGCGCGTCTCCAGCGCGTCGAAGTGCTCGCTCACGGTGTCGAGTCCGGAAGTCACTCGTCGTCGAAGCGACGCGCCCGCAACTTCGCGTCTTCGACCAGCTTGCGCTGCTCCGCCGGCGTCGCCAGGGGATAGCGGTCGAATCCCGCGCCGCCCGGCTTCTTCAGGTCGGCGAACAGCGCGCCGCCTTCGACGTGGAAGTGGATGAAGGCGTCGTTGCGGCCGTAGAGGATGCCAGGGCTCTTCTCCTTCACGCCCTTGATCTCGCGCAGCTGGCGCAGCAACGGCGCGAGCGGCTTCAGGGCTTCGGCGTCGGCACGGGCCATCGCACGTCTGCTCAGGAGAGCCAGCGCTTGCGGCGCTTGTAGCTCTTGACGTCGCGGTAGCTCTTGCGCTCGCCCGAGGCACTGCCGGTGCCCAGGTAGAACTCGCGCACGTCCTCGTTCTCGCGCAGCGACGCCGCGGCGCCGTCCATGACGACGCGGCCGCTTTCCAGGATGTAGCCGTAGTCGGCGTAGCGCAGCGCCATGTTGGTGTTCTGCTCGGCCAGAAGGAAGGTCACGCCTTCCTTCTGGTTCAGGTCCTTCACGATCTCGAACACCTCCTCGACGATCTGCGGCGCCAGGCCCATCGACGGCTCGTCGAGCAGCACCATCTTCGGGCTGGCCATCAGCGCCCGGCCGATCGCGCACATCTGCTGCTCGCCGCCCGAGGTGTAGGCCGCCTGCGAGCCGCGGCGGTCCTTCAGGCGGGGGAAGTAGCGGTAGACCTTCTCGAGCGTCGCCGCGACCGCGGCCCTGCCGTCCTTGCGCGTGTAG
>JANMCC010000097.1:0-8666 GCA_031360885.1 Burkholderiales bacterium
GGCCGACCTGCTGCTCGCGGTGGGTGTTATCAAGGCGATCCCCGACCTTTCGAAGGTGGCCGACACCCTGTTCATCACGTGAGCTCCCTGCCCCCTCCCCCGCTTGGGGGAGTGGGCCGGGGTGAGGGCGAGCGTGCATGAAGCCTCTCGTGCCCGTCGCGCCGGTCCTCCGCATCGTCCTCGGCGTCGCCTTCTTCGTCCTGTTCGTCGCCGTCTGGTCGTTCGCGACCTTCGGCGGCTTCGTCTCGAAGACCTTTCTCGCCGACCCGCTGACCATGGTGCGCTCGGGCTGGACCCTGCTCACGACCATGGGCTTCGGCTGGGACATCGGCTGGACCGTCTGGCGCGTGGCCGGCGGCTTCCTGATCGCCGCAGTGCTGGCGCTGCCGCTCGGCGTGGCGATGGGCGCCTACAAGCCGGTCGAGGCCTTCTTCGAGCCGTTCGTCAGCTTCGCCCGCTACCTGCCGGCGAGCGCGTTCATTCCGCTGCTGATCCTCTGGGCGGGCATCGGCGAGGCGCAGAAGCTCTCGCTGATCTTCATCGGCAGCTTCTTCCAGCTCGTGCTGATGATCGCGGTGATCGTCGGCAACACCCGCCGCGACCTGGTCGAGGCGGCGTACACGCTCGGCGTCGGCGACCGCAGCCTGATCCGCCGGGTGCTGATTCCCGGCGCCGCACCCGAGATCGCCGAGGTGCTGCGCATGGTGCTCGGCTGGGCCTGGACCTACGTCATCGTCGCCGAGCTGATCGGCGCTTCGGCAGGCATCGGCCACATGATCACCGACAGCCAGGCGCTGCTGGCCACCGACCAGATCATCTTCGGCATCATCGTCATCGGCGTGATCGGGCTGATCAGCGATGTTCTCTTCAAGGCGCTGAACCGCGCGCTCTTCCCGTGGGCGCAGCTCGGTCGGTGACGCAGCGGCGCGCCGTGCTCCGCGCGATCGCCGGCTGCTGGACGGCATGGCCGCTCGCGGGCCGCGGCGCGCCGAGCGCGAAGGTGCATCGTGTCGGCGCTCTCTGCGCCGGCGACAGCATCGGCTATTTCTGGGAGCAGTTCCGGGCCCTCGGCTACGAGGAGCATCGCAACGTCGAATACGTCCTGAAGGACGTCGATGCCACCGGCGACTTGCCCGGCCACGCGGCGAAGCTCGTGGGCGCCAACGTCGACGTCATCGTCGCCTGTAGCAACGACGAGGCGCGGGCGGCGATGCGGGCGACCTCGCGGATTCCGATCGTTCTCCTTTATGGCGCCGTGCCGGTGGAGACAGGCCTCGTCGCGTCGCTGGCAAGGCCGGGTGGCAACCTCACGGGCTCGGCGGCGATCTCGACCGACCTCGCGGGCAAGTCGGTCGAGATCTTCAAGAGCGCGGTGCCGACGCTTCGGAACCTTTCGATCGTCGTCAACCTGACGGATTCCGTGGGCAGGATCCTCCATGGCGCGGTCGAGGGCGCGGCGAAGCAGCTCGGCCTGGCGGTGGCGACGCGGCAGGTGTCGGATGAAGCAGGCCTGTCGAGAGCCTTCGCGGACATGTCGCGAGATCGGCCGGACGGGATCCTCGCCAGCACCAGCGTCCACGCCTTCTTTCCGCGGATCATCGAGTTCGCGGCCCGGCAGCGATTGCCGGCGATGTATCCGTTCGCGCCGGCGGTGCGCCTCGGCGGGCTGATGGCGTACTCGCCGAACTGGCTGCCGCAGTCGCAGAGGAACGCGCAGATCGTCGATCTGATCCTGAGGGGCAAGCACCCGCGCGACATTCCCGTTGAACAGCCGGTTCGCTACAGCTTCAGCATCAATCTCAAGACCGCACGCGCGATGTCGCTGGAGATCCCGCGATCGGCCCTGCTCCTTGCGACGACGGTGATCGAGTGAGCGACGACGCCTTACGGCTGCCGTGGCGCCTTGCCTTCGGGCGCCGGCGAGTGGGCCTGCGGTGAGCGGCCCGATCCTCGCCGTCCGCGGCGTCGCCCGCACCTTCGTGCCGGCGACGCGCGGCGGCGCGCCGACGCGCGCGCTGCAGGCGACCGACCTCGACGTCGCCGAGAACGACTTCGTCACCATCCTCGGTCCGTCGGGGTGCGGCAAGAGCACGCTCTTGCGCATCGTCGCCGGGCTCGATGCGCCGACCGAAGGCGAGGTGCTGCTCGATGGCCGGCGTGTCGCGGGCCCGGGCGCCGACCGCGGCATGGTCTTCCAGAGCTACACGCTCTTTCCCTGGCTGACGGTGCTCGACAACATCTGCTTCGGACTGCGCGAGCGCGGCCTGGCGCGCGACGAGCAGCTCGCGATCGCCAACGGCTTCATCGCCAAGGTGGGGCTGCTGGGCTTCGAGAGCCACTTTCCGAAGCAGCTTTCCGGCGGCATGCAGCAGCGTACGGCGATCGCCCGCGCGCTCGCCAACGGCCCGCGCATCCTGCTCATGGACGAGCCGTTCGGCGCCCTCGATCACCAGACGCGCGAGCTGATGCAGGAGCTGCTGCTCGGCATCTGGGAGGCCGAGCGCAAGACCGTGCTGTTCGTGACGCACGACATCGACGAGGCCGTCTTCATGGGCTCGCGCGTCGTCGTGATGAGCGCGCGGCCCGGAAGGATCAAACTCGACCGGCCGGTGGTCATCGCCCACCCCCGGCACTACTCGGTGAAGACGACGCCGGCGTTCAGCGAGCTCAAGGCCGAGCTGACCGAGCAGGTGCGGGTGGAGGTGAGGGCGGCGCAGGGGGAAACACGATGATCGGCATCCATCCGGACAACCAGGCTCCCGAGCTCAAGGACTACAACGTCTACGCCAGCGATCCGGTGCTGCGCCGCTCGGTCGAGCGCGGTGGCGCGCACTGGCGCGACGCCGAGCTCCTGCGCCAGGGCGCGGAATACGGCGCCGAAGCCACCTTGCGCGCCGCCGAGGACGCCAACCACTTCGAGCCCGAGTTGCACACCCATTCGCGCGCGGGCGAGCGGATCGATCAGGTGAGATTCCATCCGGCCTGGCACACGATGATGGCGATGGCGCGGCGCAACGGTATCGCCAACCTGCCGTTCTTCGACGATCGGCCTTCGGCCTGGACGGCCTACGCGGCATCGCTCTACATGCACAGCCAGATCGAGTCGGGCTCGACCTGCCCGACGACGATGACCAAGGCCTGCATCCCGCTGATGCGCCTGAACGAACCGCTGTACGCCGACACCGCACCGCTGCTCGCTTCGCTGGAGCATGACGCGCGCGACGTGCCGCTGACGCAGAAGCGCTCGATGACGGTCGGCATGGGCATGACGGAGAAGCAGGGAGGGAGCGACCTGCGCACCAACACCACCCGTGCCGTGCCCGCCGGCGCGGGCGCCTGGGGTCCCGAATACCTGCTCACCGGCCACAAGTGGTTCTTCTCGGCGCCGATGTGCGACGGCCACCTGGTGCTCGCCCGGACCGACGAGCGCGGCTCGACCTGTTTCTTCGTGCCGCGCTGGCGGCCCGACGGCGGCAGGAACGCCGTCCACATCCAGCGTTTGAAGGACAAGGTCGGCAACCGCTCCAACAGCAGCAGCGAGGTGGAGTTCACGGGCGCTTGGGGCGTCCGGGTGGGCGATGAGGGTCGCGGCATCTCGACCCTCATCGAGATGGCCACCTACACCCGGCTCGACTGCGCCGTGTCGAGCGCGGGCTTCATCCGCCAGGCGTTCGTCCAGGCGCTGCACTACACGCGCAACCGTTACGCCTTCGGCAAGGCGCTCGCCGACCAGCCGGTGATGACCGAGCTGCTGGCCGACATGGCGCTCGAATCGGAGGCTGCCACGATGCTGGCGATGGACCTGGCCAGCCGCTTCGGGTCTGCCAGCGCGATGGACACCGCGTGGCGGCGCGTGATGACGCCGGTGGCCAAGTTCTGGAACTGCAAGCGCGCCGTGGCCTTGACCGGCGAAGCCATGGAGGTGTTCGGCGGCAACGGCTATGTGGAGACCGGCCTCATGGGGCGGCTGTTCCGCGAAGCCCCGGTGAATTCGATCTGGGAGGGCTCGGGCAACGTGATGTGCCTGGACGTGCTGCGCGCGATTTCACGCAACCCGGGGGATGCCGAACTGGTGCTCGACCGGCTGCGCGAAGTGGCGACGCAGGCGCCCGCCGTTCTGGCCCAGCTGGACAAGCTGCGCGACGCCATCGCCCGACCGCCCGAGGCGATGGAGCGCGAAGCGCGACGCTTCACGCAGCGCCTGGCGCGGGTCGGCCAGGCCTGCCTGATGCTCGAGCACGCGAGCGCCGACGCGTCGGACGCGTTCGTCGGCAGCCGGTTCGATCCGGACTGGGGTCCGGTCATCGGCGTCAGCTCGGGCAGCAGGAACCCGGACGCGTTGCTGCGGGCCGCTTGGGCGTAGGACAGCTCGAAGGACTTTTTTCACGCTGCCATGAATCCTTTTCCGACCTCGGCCTCTCCTTGCCGACGATGCCCGCTGTGATCGGGCAGGCAACGAGGTGAGAGCATGTTGTATCGCAAGAACGTTGGCTCGAAGGAGAGCCTGGCCAGGGTGCTGGGCGGCGCGTTGATCGTCGCCTGTTCGTTGACGCAGATCGGGACGACACCCCTGGGACTGGTGCTCGCAGCCAGCGGTGTGTTCACGGCGCTCACCGGACTGTTCGGCTTCTGCCCCGCCTGCGCCATGGTCGGGCGCAAGCCCTTGGACGGGCCGCGATGATCCGGGTCGACGGGGCGGTTTTCGTTGCGGCGCAGGCCGGCGACACGGTTGCCCTCGACCGCATGCTGCGTGAGTTGCAGCCCGACATCCGCCGCTACGCCCGGCGGCAGTGCCATCGCACCTCGGCCATCGAAGACGTGGTGCAGGAAGCCCTCATCGTGCTGTACCGCCGCCTGGGCAACGTGCGCGACCCCCTGGCGGTGGCGGGCTGGATCTTCCGCGTGGTCACCCGCCTGTGCATGCTGCCCGTGCTGGGCTTGATCCGTGGTGCCGAAGCACTGAACGAGCGACACGAGGCCGAGCACTTCGCGCAGGCTTCACGCGACGACCTGCGCATCGACCTGACACGCGCGCTCGAATCCTTGCCCGAGATGTACCGTGAGGTGATCCTGCTGCGCGACATGGAGCAACTCACCATCGGTGAAACCGCCTCGCATTTGGGCATCACGCGCGAGGCCTGCAAGAGCCGCATCCACCGTGGGCGGATGTTGCTGCGCGAGTACCTGCGGCCTGAAGCGTCGAGCGGGGGTGCGCTATGAAACAGCTGCTCGGAAAGAGCCCGGCCGGGTTGTTCGCGACACAAACGCTGAGCGGCCATCTGATTCGCGGCGTTGCCGCGTTTGCGCTGCTCTACGTGGCGGTCGGCCAGCAGGATGCGCACCCGGCCGGGTCGGTGCTGGCGGGCTTGCTGGCCCTCGTGGCCATGCGCGGCTGCCCGGCCTGCTGGACCATCGGGTTGGTCGAAACGATCCAGCAACGGTTGCGTCGCTGAACGGTCGATATGTCACTCGGCCGGCGAACGCGAGTACGCGCAGCCGCGCGCATGGCGTGAGAAGGCGCCGCGCGCGGCGACGCGGTCCGAGGTCGACACCTATTCCCGCCGCTCCGTCGCAAACACCTTCTGCGCCACCTGCCACCTTCCCTCGACCTTCAGCAGCGACAGGTAGTCGGTGAAGAAGCGCGGCGGGATCGCGCAGTTGAGCTTGACGAAGGCCGTGTTCGGCGAGGCCTGGTCGATCTGCAGGATCCGGTCGTGCCGCGGCAGCCCGCGCGACTGCGGAGAAGGGCGGGCGCGCACCGCCTCGAGCCACTGGTCGCGCGGTAGCGGCGTCAGGCTGCCGTTCTCTTCGTAGGTCAAAGAGCTGGTGGGGTGGAACGCGGCGGCCAGCTTCGCGACGTCGCCCTCGTACAGGCCGTCGAGGTAGGTCTGGACGACGGCTTCGATCGCGGCGCGGTCTTCGGACATGGGTTGCTCCTTCAGCGCTGCCCGGGCAGGCCGACCGCCACCGGCCGGATCACCGCACCGGCGGCACCCTGGTCGCGCGAGGGCAGGGCCATCGCGCACGAGGTCCAGACCCGGTCCTGCGCCATCGCCGCGAGATTCAGGTTCTCGAGATGATGGATGCCGAACACCGACAGCATGTAGTGATGGATCGAGAACGGCAGCCCGGGCTCGGTGCCCTGCGCCGGCGGCGCCTTGCCCTGCAGCATGCCGTTCGGCACCGGGTCGATGAACGGCGCGTCGAGGCCGATGGCGACGATCCGCTTGGTCGCCAGCAGCTTGGCCGCGTCGACGGCCAGGCCCGGGGCCATCGCGTAGTAGCGGGCGCCGTCCTCGCCGTCCTTCCAGCCCTCGCTCCAGCCGGTGTAGATCCAGACCATGTCGCCGGGCAGGATGCCGCGCTTGCCGAGGCCCTGCGCCTTCAGCATGCCTTCGATGTGCGCCGCGGTGACCACCTCGCCGTCGGCCATCGCCCGGCCCTTGCCGACAAAGCTTTTCGCGTCGAGCAGCACCGCCGTCGTCACCAGCGGCGGGATCTTCTCCATGCCGAGCTTGAGCAGCGGCGAATCGGCCACGGGCTTCACGTCCTTCTGCTTGTAGCCGCCGTAGTAGGAGGCGCCGTCGGCCGAGAACGGATTCTTCGGATCCCAGGGCGAGGCGATCGACGCGAAGTGGCCGAGGGCGTCGATCTGCGTGCCCTGCTGCTGCGGCTCGGCGCCGGCGTCGAACGCTTCGCTGTTGAAGGCATGGGCCGAGAACGGCACGCCCGCGGTCGGCTTTGGCTTGCTCAGGGAAGGGTTCGCGAACGGCGACTTCGGCATCGCGTTGGAGCGCACGAACGAGGCCTCGTAGGTGCGCGCGCCGCGCTGCGACAGATGCCAGCCGCAGCGCATCGTCGTCGCCTCGCCCAGGGTGTTGGCCATGCCCAGCTCGTCGCCGGCCGGCCACGGCGGCGCCGGAGACTTCGAGGAGAGCGCGAGCAGGGCGGCCGGCTCGACGGCACGGGCGTCGCCCGCAGGGCAAAGGGCCAGCATGGCGCTTGCCGCCAGTGTCAGGTCGGGGATCAGGGATCGGGCCATGGGGCGCTCCTCGCTTGGTTGCCGGACGACGGGGCTGTCATCGTACGCGCAGCGAAGTCGGCCAGACCACGGCTTTCCTGCGCGCACGCTCGTCCGCCCCAGGGTTCGCAGCGTGGTCCGGCGGTGCGCGGCAAGGTCCACGAGGCGCTGCAGCTTGAGGGCCAGCGCGCGGCCGATTCACTCCTTGCGAGTTGCAGCCGACGAACCAGATCATCCTGCAGCGTTCTCGCCGCAGGGCGCGGCGACGGCGCGACCCGGGTGTGTCAAGAATTGCGAATTTCCGGCAGGCGCCGGTCTCCCCGGCCGGGCGTGTTAGAAAAAGAACGGTGACATGCGTCACCTTCCCGCCACGATACCCGCGCCCGCCACGAATGATCCTGACCGAGCTTCCCGACCTGCCGCCGCGACCCGAAACGCCGGCCAACAGGGCCTTCCGCCAGGACTTCCTGGCCCGGTGGGGCAGGGAGCACACGGTGGTCTGCGGCCAGACGCGGCTGGCGGAGTACTACGAGGTGATGCACCCGCTCTCGATCAAGATGGCCTGGGGCGGCCGCGAGGTCTATCGCCTGCGCCGGCGCGAGGTGCATGTGCGCGAGGGCAACTACCTGGTGCTGAACGAGGGCGAGGAGTACGGGAGCCTGCTGAGCAGCGACCGCCCGGTCACCTCGTTCTCGCTCTTCCTGCGCCGCGGCTTCGCCGACCAGATCGTCGAGGCGCGACGACTCGGCGTCGAGAAGTGCATGGAGCAATCGGTCGGAGCCGGCCCGAGCGCCTCGTTCTCGCCGCACCTGCGCGCCCACGACAGCCACGTGACGCCGCGCATGCGCTTCATCTACGAGCGCGTGATGGCCGGCGAGCGCAGCCAGGAGTGGCTCGACGAGCAGGTCGTGTTCCTGCTCGACGACCTCATGCGCGCGGAGGACGCGGCCTTCGCGAAAACCCTCCGCCTGCCCGCGACCAGGGCCTCGACGCGGGCCGAGCTGAGCCGCAGGCTCCGCCTCGCGGCCGACTTCATCGAGTCGCACTACGAGCAGCCCTTGCCGCTGGAGACGCTGGCCGGTGTGGCCTGCATGTCCACCTTCCACTTCGTGCGCTACTTCGCCATGCTTCACGGCGTGACGCCGCACGTCTACCTGGTGAATTGCCGCACCGCGGCCGCCCGGCAGATGCTCGCCGCGGGCATCACCAACCAGGAGCTGATCGCCGAGCGCAGCGGCTTCGGCAGCCGCTCGAGCCTGTATAGGGCGCTGACCGGCCGCGCGCGGGCGAGCGGCTCGCCGCACTAGCGCGGATTCGGCCAGGGCGTCGACGATCCTCTCTAGGCGGCTGCCGTCGACCTCGGCAGGCCGCGGCCCGACTCGAGAAAGGTCTTGAGGTTCGAGAGAACCTTCGGCCAGCCGCCCGAAATGCCCTCGAGCATCTGCAGGTCGCCCGCGAGCTCGTCGTGCGTGACGGTCAGGCGGACCAGATCCTCGCCGTAGGGCTCGACATCGAAGGTGACGCGCGAGTGCTTCGCTGCGTCGTCGGCGTCGCCCGGCCGGGCCCAGGTGAAGACCAGGCGCTTCGGGGGCGTGCTCTCCACCACCTTGCCGACGATGTCGACCGTGCCCGAGCCGTCGGCGCG
>JANMCC010000119.1:0-55947 GCA_031360885.1 Burkholderiales bacterium
GCCACCACCACCGGCGTGAACAGGTGCGCCTTCACCGCCTTGCCGAACAGCAGGCCGAGCACCACCGCCGGCACGAAGGCGATGGCGATGTTGATCGCGAAGCGGCGCGCCCGCTCGTCGCTGCCGAGGCCGGCCACGGTCTCGGCGAGCCGCTGCCAGTAGATGATCATCACCGCGAAGATCGCGCCGGTCTGGATCGCGATCTCGAACACCTTGCTTTTCTCGTCGGTGAAGCCGAGCAGCGAGCCGGCGAGGATCAGGTGGCCGGTGCTGGAGATGGGCAGGAACTCGGTCAGTCCCTCGACGATGCCCATCAGGGCGGCCCTGACGAGCAGCATCAGATCCAACGGTTTCTCCTCGCGGCAAAGGCCGGCATGTTAACGATGCCTGTCATCCTGAGCGAAGTGAAGGATCTCATCGTCCGTCGAGATCCTTCGCTGCCGCTCGGGATGACAAGGCTTTTCAGCGAACCAGCGGCTGCAGCGTGATCTCGATTCCGCTCGAGGTGACGCGCAGGTCGCCGGGCCTGAGGCCCCGGCCCTCGAGCGCGGCCACGTCCTTGGGCCGCAGCGTGTACAGCACCTGGTCCTCGAGCAGGCCGCGGGCGAGCGGCTTGCCCAGCCGGTCGAGCTGGCGCTGCCAGCTCGAAGGCAGGCCGTCGATGACGAAGCGCTCCACCCGCACGTCGACCAGGCGGATCGTGTTGTCGCTCGGCTCGAAGCGCAGGCCCTCGCTCACCAGCAACGAGCCGGCGAGGCGGGCGGCGATCGCACTGCCGCCGCTGGCGCGCAGGGCCACCTCGACGCTGATGCGGTTGAGATCGGGCTGCAGGCCGACGCGCGGCGAATCGAGGGTGAGATCGATCGCGTCGAGCACCCGCTTGTCGACCGGGAAGCGGCGCGCGACCATCTCCTGCAGCCGGTCCTGCGAGAGCACGATCGTCCGCGGGCCGAAGCCGCCCACGCATGCCGTGAGCGCGACCGCGGCGCCGCCGAGTAGGGCGAGGCACGCCGCCCTTCGAGCCCGGTCGGGTCGGCCAGGAGCCAGGCTCATGCGTCGGGCACCGTATCGAGCTCGTTCAGCCACACGGTGGCCTCCGAATCGCTGGGTGCACGCCAGTCGCCGCGCGGCGAGAGCGATCCGCCCGAGCCGACCTTGGGCGCGTTCGGCACGCACGAGCGCTTGAACTGGCTGGTCTTGAAGAAGCGGTAGAGGAAGTTGCGCAGGTGCTTCTTGATCTCGACCAGCGAGTAGGTGTCCTGCCACGCCGTCCACGCGAGAAAGGCGACCTTGCTCGGCGCGTAGCCGAAGCGCAGCACCTGGTGCAGGTGGAAGTCCTGCAGCTCGTACGGGCCGACCGCGTCTTCCGAGCTCTGCGCCGGCTTCTCGCTGGCGTCGCCGGGCACCAGCTCGGGGCTGACCTCGGTGGCGGCGATCTCCTCGAGCACCCGGCTCGCCGCGGCCGAGAGCGAGCCGTTGCCGGCGACCCAGCGCACCAGGTGCTTGACCAGCGTCTTCGGCACGCTGGCGTTGACGTTGTAGTGCGACATGTGGTCGCCGACGCCGTAGGTGCTCCAGCCGAGCGCGAGCTCGCTCAGGTCGCCGGTGCCGACGACGATGCCGTGGTGCAGGTTGGCGAGGCGGAACAGGTGGCTGGTGCGCTCGCCGGCCTGCACGTTCTCGAAGGTGATGTCGTACTCGGGCTTGCCTTCGGCGTAGGGATGGCCGATGTCGGCGAGCATCTGCCGGCAGCTCGGCCGGATGTCGATTTCGCCGGCGCTGCAGCCAACCGCCGCCATCAGCCGCCGCGCCTGGTCGAGGGTGCGGGTGCTGGTGGCGAAGCCCGGCATCGTCCAGGCGAGCACGTTCGCGCGCGGCAGGCCGAGCAGGTCCATCGCCCGCGCGCAGACGAGCAGCGCGTGGGTCGAGTCGAGCCCGCCGGAAACGCCGATCACGACCTTGGCGATGCCGCTCGCCGAGAGCCGCTGCACCAGCGCCTGCACCTGGATGCTGTAGACCTCGGCGCAGCGCTCGTCGCGCTTGGCCGGGTCGCTCGGCACGTAAGGGAAGCGCTCGACCTGGCGGCGCAAGGCCATCGCCTCGGCCTCGGGCACCTGCAGCTCGAAGCCGACCGTGCGAAAGCCTTCGAGCTCGGCCTTGAAGCGGCCGACCGACTGGCCGAAGGTGTTCTGCCGCATGCGCTCGCGCGAGACCCGCTCGAGGTCGACGTCGGCGGCGATGAAGTGCGCGCCGTTGACGAAGCGCTCCGACTCGGCCAGCAGCTCGCCGGCCTCGTAGATCAGCGCCTGGCCGTCCCACGCCATGTCGGTGGTCGACTCGCCCACGCCGGCCGAGGTGTAGAGGCACGCCGCCTGGCAGCGCGCCGACTGCTGGCCGACGAGTTGGTGCCGAAAGGAGGCCTTGCCGATCGTGATGTTCGAGGCCGAGAGGTTGACGAGCACGGTCGCGCCCGCCATCGCCGCCAGGGTGGAGGGCGGGATCGGCACCCAGAGGTCTTCGCAGATCTCGACGTGCAGGCGCAGCAGCGGCTGGTTGCTCGCCTCGAAGATCAGCGCGTTGCCGAAGGGCACCGTCACGCCGCCGACAGTCACTTCGCGCGCCAGCGCGTCGTCGGCGGCGGTGAACTGGCGCGCCTCGTAGAACTCGCCGTAGTTCGGCAGGTAGCTCTTGGGCGCAATACCGAGGATCCGGCCGCCGGAGACGACCGCGGCGCAGTTGAAGAGCAGGTGGTCCACGCGCAGCGGCAGGCCGACGATGGCCGTCACCGGAATCCGCGCCGTCGCCTCGGCCACCTGGGCCAGCGCCGCCTCGCAGGCATCGAGGAGCGCCCGCTGGTGGAACAGGTCGTCCGAGGTGTACGCCGCCAGGCCCAGCTCCGGCAGGGCGACGATCGAGGCGCCCTCGGCGGCCACGCGCTCGAGCATGGCGATCGTCTCGGCGGCATTGAAGTCGGGGTCGGCGACGCGGATGCGCGGCACCGCAACGGCGACCCGGACGAAATCGTGACGGTAGGGATGGTGGAACGGCAGCGTCTGCTTCACCGTGCGAGCGCCTCCTTGACTGGCAAGCATCATGGCATGCGCTCGGCCGGGGCGCCCGGGCGATCGGATACATTACTGACCGCCCAGTCAGTACCCTACGCCATGACCCTGCGCGCCCCCCTGCCGGCGGCAGTTCCCGCCGCCCTCCGCCAGCGCCGCAAGGAGGCGCGACCCCAGGAGCTGCTCGATGCCGCCCTCGACCTGTTCGTCGAGAAGGGCTTCGCCGCGACCCGTTCCGAGGAAGTCGCCACCCGCGCCGGCGTCTCCAAGGGCACCCTCTACCTCTATTACCCGAGCAAGGAAGACCTGCTCAAGGAAGTGATCCGGCACAACGTCGTGAACCAGATCGCCGAGGGCATGGAGATCGTCCGCGCCTTCGAAGGCAGCGCGTCCGACCTGCTCGCCTACGTGCTGCGCCTCTGGTGGGAGCGGGTCGGCGAGACCCGCGCCTCGGGCATCCTGAAGCTGATGATGTCCGAGGTGCGCAACTTTCCCGAGATCGCCCAGTTCTGGATCGACGAGGTGATCTCGCCGGCGCACCGGATGATCGCCGGGATCGTGCAGCGCGGCATCGACGGCGGCGAGTTCCGGGCTGTCGATGTCGAGAACGCCGTCCACGCCCTGATCGCGCCCCTGCTCTTCCTGGTGATGAACAAGCATTCGCTCGGCGCCTGCGTCGCCAGCGCGAAGCTCGACCCCAAGGCGGTGATCGACGCCCAGGTCGACCTGGTGCTGCACGGCCTGCAGACGGCGGCCGCAAAGCCGGAGGCCCGGGCCGTTCGGCCGGCGCGCAAGGCCGCGGGGAGCCGGCGATGAAGCGCTGGCAGCGCTGGACGATTCCGGTCGTCGTCGTCGCCGTGCTCGGCGGCTTCGTCGCCCGGGCGCTGATCGCCAAGAAGAACGAGCAGGCGGCGCAGAGCGCGCCGGCCAAGCCGGCCGGCGGGCTCGACCTCGCGCCGGGCGACCTGGTCGTGGCCCGAAGCGTCGACCTGCCGCGCACCCTCGAGATCTCGGGCGGGCTGAAGGCGGTCAACAGCGCCGTGATCCGGGCCCGGGTCGCCGCCGAGGTGAAGTCGCTGACCGTGCGCGAGGGCGACAAGGTCCAGGCCGGCCAGGTGCTCGGCCAGCTCGACACCACCGAGCTCGAGCTGAAGCTGAAGCAGGCCGAGCAGACCGCCTCGTCGACCAGGTCGCAGCTCGACATCGCCACCCGCGCGCTGGAGAACAACCGCGCCCTGGTGGCGCAGGGCTTCATTTCCGCCACCGGCCTCGAGACCTCGATCTCGAACGAGGCCGGCGCGCGCTCGAGCTACGGCGCCGCGCTCTCGGCCGTGGCCCTGGCGAGGAAGAGCCGCAACGACGCGACCCTGGTCGCGCCGATCTCCGGGCTGGTGGCGCAGCGCATGGCGCAGACCGGCGAGCGGGTGGCGATCGACACCAAGCTGGTCGAGATCGTCGACCTGGCGCAGATCGAGGTCGAGGCCGCGCTCGCGCCCGACGACGTTGCGGCGCTGACGATCGGCCGCAGCGCGACGCTGCAGGTCGACGGCATCGCCGCGCCGGTGACGGCCCGGGTCGCGCGCATCAACCCGAGCGCCCAGGGCGGCACCCGGGCGATCATGGTCTATCTCGCGGTCGAGCCCCAGCCTGCCCTGCGCCAGGGCCTCTTCGCCCGCGGCACGATCGAGCTCGACCGCAAGCGCACCCTCGCCCTGCCGCTGGCGACGGTGCGCACCGACCAGGCGCGGCCGTACGTGATGCTGGTCAAGGACGGCCGCGCCGCGGCCACGCCCGTCCTGCTCGGCGCGCGCGGCACGATCGGCGGCGAGCCCTGGGTCGAGATCGCCGGTGGCCTCGGCGAAGGCGCGCAGGTGCTGGGCGCGAGTACCGGCGTGGTCCGCGACGGCACGCCGGTCCGCCTGCCGGCCGCCCCGCCCGCCGTGCCCATGCCGGCCGCAGCGCCCGCGCTGGTCGTCGCGCCCGCCAGCGCCGTGCCGGTGAGCGCGTCCGCGCCGCGCTGAGCCGACCATGTGGTTCACCCGCGTCTCGATCGGCAATCCGGTGCTGGCGACGATGGTGATGCTCGCCTTCGTCGTGCTCGGCCTGTTCAGCTACCAGCGGCTCTCGGTCGACCAGTTTCCGAACATCGACTTCCCGACCGTCGTCATCGTCATGGACTATCCCGGTGCCTCGCCGGAGATCGTCGAATCGGAAGTCACGAAGAAGGTCGAGGAGGCGGTCAACACGGTCGCCGGCATCAATACGCTGTCCTCGCGCTCGTACGAAGGCACCTCGGTCGTGATCGTCGAGTTCAACCTCGATGTCGACGGCCGCAAGGCCGCCGACGACGTGCGCGAGAAGGTGTCGCTGATCCGGCCGCTGCTGCGCGACGAGGTCAAGGATCCGCGGATCTCGCGCTTCGATCCGCAAAGCGTGCCGATCTTCAACGTCGCCGTGCTCTCCGAAGACGGCAAGCGCGGCACCCAGGAGCTGACGACCTGGGCGACGCAGGTGCTGCAGAAGAAGCTGGAGAACGTGCGCGGCGTCGGTTCGGTGCAGGTGGTCGGCGGCCTGGCGCGGCAGATCAACATCTACCTCAAGCCGGCGGCGATGGAAGCGCTCGGCATCGGCGCCGACCAGGTCGTCGCCGCGGTACGCAGCGAGAACCAGGAGCTGCCGCTCGGCTCGATCCGCTCGAAGGAGCAGGAGCGGGTGGTGCAGATCAACGCGCGCCTGAAGCGCCCCGAGGATTTCCGCGACATCGTCGTCGCTCGCAAGAGCTTCGGCGGCGCTGCCGCGGGTGCGGGCGCCGCCGGCGTCGTCGCCGGCGGCTCGGGTTCGGCCGGCGCCCCGGTCAAGCTCTGGCAGGTGGCCGAGATCGTCGACGGGCCGCAGGAGGTGCAGAGCCTGGCTCTCTACAACGGCCAGCGCACGGTGCTGCTCTCGGTGCAGAAGTCGCAGGGCGAGAACACGATCGAGGTCGTCGACGGCCTGTTCAAGGCGCTGGCCGACGCCAAGGCGGTCACCCCGCCGGGCGTGAAGGTCGAAGTCAACCGCGACAACTCGCGCTCGATCCGGGTCTCGGTCGCCAACGTCAAGAAGACGCTGTTCGAAGGCGCGGCGCTGACGATCCTGATCGTCTTCCTGTTCCTCAACTCCTGGCGCTCGACGGTCATCACCGGCCTGACCCTGCCGATCGCGCTGATCGGCACGTTTCTCTTCATGTACATCTTCGGCTTCACCATCAACACGATCACGATGATGGCGCTCTCGCTGTGCGTCGGCCTGCTGATCGACGACGCGATCGTGGTGCGCGAGAACATCGTCCGCCACGTGCAGATGGGCAAGAGCGCGCACGAAGCGGCGCTCGCCGGCACCAACGAGATCGGCCTGGCGGTGCTCGCGACCACGCTCTCGATCGTCGCCGTGTTCCTGCCGATCGGCTTCATGGGCGGCATCGTCGGCAAGTTCTTCCACGAGTTCGGACTGACGATCACCGCCGCCGTGCTGATCTCCATGTTCGTCAGCTTCACCCTCGACCCGATGCTCTCGAGCGTGTGGCACGACCCGCAGGCCGAGCATCGCCACGGCCTGGCGACAGCGCCGCCGAAGACGCTCTACGACCGGACCATCGGCCGCGTCACCGGCCTGTTCGACCGGCTCACGCTGCGCCTCTCCGCCGCCTACCAGGCGATCCTCGCCTGGTCGCTCGGGCACAGGCTCGCCACCCTGGGAATCGCCCTGGCGACCTTCCTGGCGAGCTTCTTCGTCATTCCCGTCCTCGGCGCCGAATTCGTGCCCAAGGCCGACTTCTCGGAGACCCAGGTCAACTACTACACGCCGGTCGGCTCGTCGCTCGAAGTGACGGAGATGCGGGCTCGCCAGGTCGACGCCGTGCTGCGCGAGATGCCCGAGGTGCGCTACACCGTGACCACCATCAACAGCGGCCAGGCCGCCGGCAAGATCTACGCCGCCACCTACGTGCGCCTGGTCGACCGCAAGGACCGGCAGCGCAGCGTCACGCAGATGGCGGTGCCCTTGCGCGAGCGGCTGGCGCGCATTCCGGGCATCACTGTCACCAACATCGGCCAGACCGACCTCGGCGGCGGCAAGAGCTTGCAGTTCTCGATCCAGGGCACCGACCTCGGCGAGCTCGAACGGCTCTCGAAGACGATCATCGAACGGCTGGCGAAGATTCCGGGGTTGGTCGATCTCGACACCACCCTCAAGCCCGACAAGCCGACAGTGGCGATCGAGGTGCGGCGCGACGCCGCGTCGGACGCCGGCCTCAACGTCAACATGCTCGCCAACACGCTGCGCACGCTCGTCGCCGGCACGACGGTCGGCAACTGGCGCGCGCCCGACGGCGAGAACTACGACGTCAACGTGCAGCTCGCGCCGGAGAGCCGCTACGCCATCGGCGACCTGCAGCGCATGCCGATCAACGTCGCCCCCGGCGGCGACGGCTCGCCGCGGGTGGTGCGGCTGTCGCAGGTGGCGGACGTGGCGCCTTCGACCGGCCCGAACCAGATCAACCGGCGCGACCTCAACCGCGAGATCAACGTCGATGCCAACGCCTTCGGCCGGAGCTCCGGCGACGTCTCGGCCGACATGAAAAGGGTGCTCGACGAGGTCAGCTGGCCGCCGGGCTACCGCTACTCGTTCGGCGGCTCGACCAAGAACATGACCGAGTCGTTCAACTACGCCCTCGGCGCGCTCGGCCTGGCCGTGGTCTTCATCTACATGATCCTGGCGAGCCAGTTCCGCAGCTTCATCCAGCCGCTGGCGCTGATGAGCTCGCTGCCGCTGACCCTGATCGGCGTGGTGCTCGCGCTGCTGATGTTCCGCTCCACCCTCAACATGTTCTCGATCATCGGTATCGTCATGCTGATGGGGCTGGTGACGAAGAACGCGATCCTGCTCATCGATTTCGCGATCCGGGCGCAGCGCGGCGAAGTGGGCGGCGAAGGCGGCGGACTCGAGACGCGCGGCGAATCGATGGACCGCGAAGCCGCCCTGCTCTACGCCGCCGAAGTTCGCCTGCGCCCGATCCTGATGACGACGCTGGCGATGGTCTTCGGCATGGTGCCGCTCGCCTTCGCCCTCTCCGAGGGCTCGGAGCAGCGCGCGCCGATGGGCCAGGCCGTGATCGGCGGCGTGATCACCTCGTCGCTGCTCACCCTGGTGGTCGTCCCGGTCGTCTACTGCTACCTCGACGACTTCTCCCGCTGGGTGAAGCGCCGCGTCTTCGGTCGTCCCGCGCCCGTCCTCTCGACCCTGCCCGCCACGAGCCCGCCATGAACATCGAACAAGCCCGCTTCAACATGATCGAGCAGCAGATCCGCACCTGGGAAGTGCTCGACGACAGCATCCTGTCGCTGCTCTCGGTGGTCAAGCGCGAGGAGTTCGTGCCGGCGGCGTACCGCTCGATGGCCTTCGTCGACACCGAGGTGCCGCTGCCGCACGGCCAGTCGATGTTCCCGCCCCGGGTCGAGGCCCGGCTGCTGCAGGAGCTCGCGGTGCAGCGGCACGAGCGCGTGCTCGAGGTCGGCGCCGGCTCGGGCTACATGGCGGCGCTGCTCGCGCACAAGGCGCAGCATGTCACCACGCTCGAGATCGACCCCGAGCTCGCCGCCTTCGCCAGCGAGAACCTGAAGCGCGCCTGGGTCGTGAACGCGACCGTGCTCAACGCCGACGCGTCGCAGGCGCCACCGGTCGACGGGCCGTTCGACGTGATCGTGCTCTCGGGCTCGGTCGCCGAGGTGCCGCGCGCCCTGCTCGGCCAGCTCAAGCCGGGCGGCCGCCTGGTCGCGATCGTCGGCCAGCTGCCGGTGATGCGGGCCGAGCTGATCTCGCGGGCGCCCGCGTCGCCCGGCGCGCCGGCGACCGCCGCCTACTCCACCGTCGTCCTGTTCGACGCCGTAGCGCCGCGCCTGATCGGCTTCGGCGAGCCGAGCCGGTTCACGTTCTAGCGTGCTGCGGGCAGCGATGCAGCCGCGTCCCGCCCCGCGGCCCAGGCCGATCGGGGCGCAGTCTGTCGCCTCGAAGCGTCGGCGCGGCGCCGGCAACGCGCAGGTCGTCGCATTTCGCGGGCGTTTTGTCCCCGAGTCGGCCTATAACCTCGCGGGCGACGCCGGGCGGGCTCCGGCCGTCGCGCTCCGCCGCTGAAAAAAACATCCAGGGAACCCCCATGCCGACCCCGCGCCTTCGATCCCCGGCCCTCGCCGCCGCCCTCGCCCTCGCGCTCGCGGCGTTGCTGCCGGCGCCTGCCGCCGCGCAATCGCTGATCCAGCTCTACGACGCCGCGCATGCCTACGACGCGACCTATCTCGCCGCGCGCTCGCAGTACGAGTCGGCGCCGTTCCGGGTCGACCAGACCCGCGCGCTGCTGCGGCCGAACGTCGCCCTCGGCGCCAACGCCGGGCGGGTCCAGGCCTACCTCGACAACGGCACGAATCCGACCAACAGTTCCTACGGCGTCACGGTGACCGGCCGGCAGCCGATCTTCAACAAGCAGAGCAGCACGACGATCGCCCAGTCGGAGCGCTCGCTGGTGTCGTCGCTGGCCGATCTCGACGCCGCCGAGCAGGACCTGATGCTGCGCGTCAGCCAGGCCTACTTCGACGTGCTCGGCGCCCAGGACACGCTGGCGACCACGCGCGCCAGCAAGGCCGCGATCTCCGAGCAGCTCGCCTCGGCCAAGCGCAATTTCGAGGTCGGCACCGCCACCATCACCGATACGCGCGAGGCGCAAGCGCGCTTCGACCTGGCGACGGCGCAGGAGATCGCCGCCGAGAACGACCTCGTCACCAAGCGGATCGCGCTCGACCAGCTGGTCGGCCAGACCAACGTCGTCCCGCGGCAGCTCGCCGTGCCGGTGGTGCTGCCGGTGCCGACGGCGGGTGTCGACGCCTACGTCTCGCGCGCGGCGGAGGAGCATCCTGCCGTGCGGCGCGCCACGGTCGCCTTCGAGGTCGCCCGGCTCGAGACCGAGAAAGCGCGGGCGCAGCGCCTGCCGACGATCGACGCGGTGGCCTCGGTGGGCAACGGCCGCGGCCTCTACCAGCCGGGCGTGTTCGGCCAGAACACCAGCATCAGCCTGCAGCTCAACCTGCCGCTCTACAGCGGCGGCGCGATCCAGAACCGGATCAAGGAAACGCTGGCGCTCGAGGAACGCGCCCGCAACGACCTCGACGCGGCGCGCCGCGGCGTCACCCAGACGACCCGCCAGGCCTACTACACGCTGCTCTCGGGCGCGGCGCAGGTGAAGGCGCTGGAGGCGGCGGAAGCGTCGAGCCAGCTCGCCCTCGAGGCGACCCAGGTCGGCTACCGCGTCGGCATCCGCGTCAACGTCGACGTCCTCAATGCGCAGAGCCAGCTGTACCAGACCCGGCGCGACCTGGCCCGGGCGCGCTACGACGTGCTGCTGGCGACGCTTCGGCTGCGTCAGGCGTCGGGCCAGCTGACCCCGAGCGACGTGCTCGCGATCGATCGGCTGCTCGCGCCCTGAGTCACCGACAGGGCCGGCCGACGCACAAATCTTGACAAGCGCACACCGGCGCTTGACCTGACGGTTCGACAATGGCGGCTCGCTTCGAGGAGTCGCCATGGCCGTGTCACCTCCGCTGCAGGCGGCCATCGCCGCGCATCGCTTCGGGCTGGGCGAGCCGGATCTCGCGGTCGTCGGCGCCGACGCCGAAGGCTGGCTGGCGGCGCAGATCGGCCCGGCCGACGCACCGCGCGGCACCGGCCTGCTCGACACCCCGGCGGCGCTGCGGCTGGTGGCCGCGGAGCGCGAGAAGCGCGAGCTGGCGAGAAATCCTCCCCCCGGCATGACCGCCGAGCAGGTGCTCGCCGGCCACTACCGCGAAACCCTGATCGCCGACGCGCGCTCGCGCCTCGCCACCGCCGCGGCGACGAAGCGGCCGTTCGCCGAGCGGCTGCAGTGGTTCTGGGCCAATCACTTCACCGTCTCGGTCCTCAAGGGCTCGACCCGCGGCCTGGTCGGCGCCTTCGAGCGCGACGCGATCCGGCCGAACATCGCCGGCCGCTTCGAGACCCTGCTGGCCGCGGCCACCACCCACCCGGCGATGCTGCGCTACCTCGACAACTGGCTGTCGGCCGGACCGCACTCGCGCGTCGTCGCCCTCGAGGCGCGGCGCGCGGCACGGCTGGCCCAAGGCGCGCGCGTCTCCGGCATCAACGAGAACCTGGCGCGCGAGGTGCTGGAGCTGCACACGCTCGGCGCCGAGGGCGCGCGCAACGGCGCCTACGCGCAGGCCGACGTGACCGCGTTCGCCGCGGTGCTGAGCGGCTGGCGGATCGGCCGCGACCCGGCCGCCGACGGCGGCCGGTTCGACGCCAGCTGGCACGAGCCGGGCCCGAAGACCGTGCTCGGCAAGAGCTACGCCGAAGGCCCCGACGCCTTGCGCGAGCTGCTCCACGACCTGGCCGCGCACCCGGCGACGGCCCGCTTCGTCGCCACCAAGCTGGCGCGCCACTTCATCGCCGACGAGCCACCGCCGGCACTGGTCGACCGGCTCGCAGCGGTCTACCTGAAGACCGACGGCCAGCTCGCCGAGCTCTACCGCGAGCTGATCCACCACGAGGCGGCATGGAGCCCGCCGCCGGCGAAGCTGAAGACGCCCGAGGAGTTCGTCGTCTCGACCGCGCGCCTGCTCGGCGGCGGCGAGCGCATGTTCGAGCGGCCCGAGGTCGTCAATGCCGGCGGCGCCGTCCTCTCCCTCGGCCAGCGGGTGATGGCGGCGCCCTCGCCCGCGGGCTGGAGCGATCGCGGCGAAGACTGGCTCGGACCCGACGCGGTCTGGAAGCGGGTCGAATGGGCCACCCGCATCGCCGACCGCGCCGGCCGCAGCGTCGACGCCCGCCGTCTCGCCGCCCAGAGCCTCGGCCCGCGGCTCGGCGCCGAGACCGCACGCCAGATCGAACGCGCCGCCGACGGCTCGCAGGCGCTCGCCCTGCTGCTGCTCGCGCCCGAATTCCAGCGTCGCTGAGCGGCCAAAGGAACGCCATGAACCCGAACGATCGATCCCGCGCCGGCCATCCGCTGCAAAGCCCCGGCCGCCGGCGCCTCTTCACCGCCGCGGCCGCGGTGACCGGCAGCCTCGCCGCCTGGCCGACGCTCACCCTCGCCGGCGCCGCCGGGCCAGGCGCCAACCGCCTGGTTCTGGTGATCCTGCGCGGCGGCCTCGACGGGCTCGGCGCCGCGCCCGCGCTCGGCGACCCCGACTTCGCCGCGGCGCGCGGGCCGCTCGGCCAGTTCGCGGCGCCGCCCCTGCGCGTCGACGCGACCGTCTCGCTCCATCCCAACCTGGGCGAGCTGCATGCCATGGTCGGTCGCGGCGAAGCGACGATCGTCCACGCGGTCGGCCTGCCCTACCGCGAGCGCTCGCACTTCGACGCGCAGCAGGTGCTGGAAAGCGGCGGCACCCGCCCCTACGAGCTCTCGACCGGCTGGCTCGGCCGCGCGCTCGCCGCCGCCGGCAGCAAGGGCCTCGCGCTCAACACCACCGTGCCGCTGGTGCTGCGCGGCCGGGCCGACGTCGACACCTGGGCGCCCTCGGTGCTGCCCGACCCCTCGGCCGACCTGGTGGCGCGGCTCGAACGCATGTACGCCGGCGATCCGGCCCTGGCGACCGCGCTCGAGCGGGCGCGCCAGCTCCGTGCCGACACGCCCGCGACGATGCAGGACGCCGCGCCCGCGGCGATGGCGGCGAAGGGGCCGCGGCCGGGCGCCTTCGTCATGCTGGCGAAGCGTGCCGCCGAGTTCCTCGCCCAGGCGAACGGGCCGCAGGCGGCGGTGCTCGAGATCGGCGGCTGGGACACCCACGCCAACCAGGCCAATCCGAACGGGCCGCTCGCCAACGGCCTGCGCCAGCTCGATCTCGGCCTGGCGGAGCTGCGCAACGGCCTCGCTGCGAGCGACGCCTGGAAGCGGACGGCGGTCGTCGTCGTCAGCGAGTTCGGCCGCGAGGTCGCGGTCAACGGCACGCTCGGCACCGACCACGGCACCGGCGGCGTCGCCTTCGTCCTCGGCGGCGCGATCGCCGGCGGCCGCACGGTCGCCGACTGGCCGGGCCTGGCGAAGGGCCAGCGCTACGAAGGCCGCGACCTGCGCATCACCACCGACCTGCGCGCCGTGCTCAAGGGCGTGCTCGGCGACCACCTGAAGATCGCCACGCGCAGCCTCGACGCCGAGGTCTTTCCCGACAGCGCCAGGGTCAGGCCGCTGTCGCTGCTGCGCGGCTGAGCCGGTCAGGCGCCGGGCAGCCGGCGCACGATCCCTTCGGCCATGCGCGCGGCGGCGCCGCGATGCGCCGCGGCGAAGGCCAGACCCGCCTCGGATCGACGCTGTCGCTCCTCGCCCTGGCCGACGGCCAGCGCCCGGACGACGCCCTCTTCCATCGAGGCGACCCGCACCGCGGCGCCGGCGGCGAGCGCGAGCTCGGCGGCGTCGGCGAAGTTGAAGGTGTGCGGCCCCATCACGATCGGGCAGCCGCAGGCCGCCGCCTCGATCAGGTTCTGGCCGCCGAGCGGCGCGAAGCTGCCGCCGAGCAGGGCGACGTCGGCGAGCGCATACCAGGCGGGCATCTCCTGCATCGAGTCGCCCAGCCAGGCATCGAGCGAGGCGGCGCCTGCGGGCGGCGCGTCGCTCCAGGCGCTGCGCCGCGACAGGCTGAAGCCGGCCTCGGCGATCAGGCCAGAGACCGCGTCGAAGCGCTGCGGGTGGCGCGGCACGACCACGAGCAGCGGCCTCGGCGCGGCCAGCGCACCCCAGGCGGCGACGAGGCTCGCTTCCTCGCCTTCGCGCGTGACCGCGGCAAGCACGGCCGGGCGCGTGCCCAAGGACGCCTTCCAGCGGCGGCCGAGCTCGATCAACCGCGCCTCGGGCGCGAGGTCGAATTTCAGGTTGCCGGCGACGGTCACCTCGTCCGCGCCGGCCTCGCGCAGGCGCAGCGCGTCGGCCTCGGTCTGCGCGAACACGGCGGCCAGGCTCGCGAACGCCGGGCGCAGCAGCGCATCGAACCGCTGGCCGCGGCGCCGGCTGCGCTCGCTCAGGCGGGCGTTGGCCAGCATCACCGGCACGCCGCGCGCCTTCGCCTCGGCGAGCAGGCCGGGCCAGATCTCGGTCTCCATCAGCACCCCGGCCGCCGGCGCGAAGTGATCGAAGAAGCGGCGCACCGCGCCCGGCGTGTCCCACGGCAGCCAGGCCTGGAAGTCGCCGGCGCGCAGCAGGCCCAGGCCGGCGGCGCGGCCGGTGGCGGTGCCGTGCGTCAGCAGCAGACGCAACCCGGGCCGGGCCTGGCGCAGCGCGGCGATCAGCGGCGCCGCCGCGCGCGTCTCGCCGAGCGAGACCGCGTGGACCCAGAGCGCGCCCGGTGCGGCGGCGCCGCGGTAGCGGCCGATGCGCTCGCCGATGGCGGTCGAGTAGAGCGGCTCGCTCCGGCCGCGCCAGCGCACGCGCAACAGGTAGAGCGGCAGGACGATCCGAAGCAGCAGCGAATACGCCGCGCGGGCCGCCGTCATCCTGAGCGCAGCGTTGGATCTCATCGCCGCCCGGGATCCTTCGCTCCGCTCAGGACGACCGGCGCGTGGCTCACGTCTTCCCACGCGGTCCACACCGCGTCGACGCTCGGCGTCGGCTGCGCCTCGATCGAGACCTGGTGACGGTGCCCGTGACGCGCCTGCGGGCCGGTGCGCCAGGCGGTCGGGTGGTTGTAGACCTGCACATGCGGAAGGTCGAGGGCGACGGCGATGTGGCTCGGCCCGCTGTCGACGCCGATCGCGCCGCCGGTCGCGGCCATGCGGTCGATGAGCGCGCCGAGATCCATCGCCGGCCAGACCTCGCAGGCGTCGCCGAGCGCGGCGGCGATGCGCAGGGCGCGCGCATGCTCCTCGGCGTCGGCGCTCGGCAAGGCGACCCGGCCGCCGGCGGCGACGAGGCGGCGGCCGAGCTCGATCCAGCTCGCCTCGGGCCAGAGCTTGTCGGCGCGCGAGGTGCCGTGGATGAAGACGATCCGGCTGCGCTCGGGCTTCGCCGGCCGCGCCGCGGCGAGGCCGAACGCCGGCGCGCCGCTCGGCCCCGTGCCGAGCGCGCGCGCCACCAGCTCGCGCGAGCGGTCGAGCGCGTGGCTGTGCGGCTCGACCCGGATCGCATGCGTCACCAGCCAGCGCGCCGGCCACTCGTGGCTCGCGCCCTCGGTGCGATTGGCCAGGCCGTAGCTCGGGCCGCGCGCGAGCACGCTGACCAGCGCCGACTTGGTGAGGCCCTGCAGGTCGATCACCGCGTCGTAGCGTTCCTGCCGGAGGCGGCGCACGAACGCGGCCATCTCGCCGCGCGTCGCCGCGCCGAGCCAGCCGCTCTTGCTCCAGCGGCGCAGCGGCAGCTCGATCACGCGGGCGATCCCGGCGACGCGGCCGAGCAGCGAGGCGAAGCCCGGCTCGACCACCCAGTCGATCGTCGCCCCCGGATGCGCCGCATGGATGTCGGCGACGACCGGCAGCGCATGCACGACGTCGCCGAGCGAAGACAGCTTGACGATCAGGATGCGCACGGCCGCCGCGTCGCCGTGCCCGCGTCGGCTCAGTGCGCCGCGGCGGCGACCTGCGCGTCCGGCTTGACCGCGCGAAGCGCCGCCATGCAGTCCGCCTGGATCCGCGCCAGCGCCGCCGGGGTCGCGCCCTCGAAGCGCAGCACCAGCACCGGCGTCGTGTTCGAGGCACGGATCAGGCCGAAGCCGTCGTCGTACTCGACCCGTACGCCGTCGATCGTGACGATCTCGCTCGCGCCTGGAAACTTCGCCTCGGCCTGCAGCCGGGCGACGACCTGTGCCGGCTCGCCTTCGGCGCAGGCGACGTTGAGCTCCGGCGTGCTGAAGCCCTCCGGCAATGCATCGAGGATCGCGCTCGGGTCGCGCGAGCGGCTCAGGATCTCGAGCAGCCGCGCTGCCGTGTAGGTGGCGTCGTCGAAGCCGTACCAGCGCTCGCCAAAGAAGACGTGGCCGCTCATCTCGCCCGCGAGGGGCGCGCCGAGCTCCTTCATCTTCGCCTTGACCAGCGAGTGCCCGGTCTTCCACATCACCGGCTCGCCGCCGGCGGCACGGATCAGCGGCGCCAGGTGCTGCGAGCACTTGACGTCGAACAGGATCGGCGCGCCCGGGTTGCGCTTCAGCACGTCGCGCGCGAACAGCATGAGCTGGCGGTCGGGATAGATGATCCTGCCGTCCTTGGTGACGACGCCGAGCCGGTCGCCGTCGCCGTCGAAGGCGAGGCCGAGCTCGGCCTCGCCGGCGGCGACGGCGGCGATGAGGTCGGCGAGGTTCTCCGGCTTGCTCGGGTCGGGGTGGTGATGCGGGAAGTCGCCGTCGACTTCCGAGTACAGCTCTTCGACGCCGCAGCCGAGCGCGCGCAGCACGCCGGGCGCGGAGGCGCCGGCGATGCCGCTGCCGCAATCGACCGCGATCCGCATCGGCCGCTTCAGCTTGCAGTCGCCGGCGATCCGCGCCGAGTACTCCGCGAGGATGTCCATCGCGGCCTTGCGGCCGCGGCCCGTGGTGTAGTCCTCGGCCTCGATCCGGCGGCGCAGGCGCTGGATGTCCTCGCCGTAGATGGCCCGGCCGGCGAGCACCATCTTGAAGCCGTTGTAGTCCTTGGGGTTGTGGCTGCCGGTGACCTGGACGCCGCTGCTGCAGCCGTGCGCGCCGCGCGTCGCCGCCACGTAGTAGAGCATCGGCGTGGTCACCGCGCCGAGGTCGACGACGTCGAGCCCGGTGGCGACCAGGCCGCGGACCCGCGCCGCGGCGAGACCGGGTCCCGAGTGCCGGCCGTCGCGGCCGACCGCGACGGCGCGCTCGCCGGCCGCGAGCGCCTCGCTGCCGAAGGCGCGGCCAAGGTGCTCGGCGAAGCGCTCGTCGATCGTCTTGTCGACGATGCCGCGGATGTCGTAGGCCTTGAAGACCGAAGCGTGAACGTGCATCGAGAAGGGCGAGCTGGAGGGGCCGGCGCATTGTAGGTAGCGACGATCCGCGGCCTGTTCTGGCTCTCGGCCCGCGCGATCGGCTTGCAGAACACGATCGTCCACGGCATCGCGCCGCAGAGCCGGCTGTTCGTCCGCGTTCACGGCCAGGGTGAGGAATTGCCGGTAAGCCGCGCCTGCGTGCATCTGTTCAAGGCGATGCAGCGGCCGGCGCACGGTCGAGTTCGGTACCATGCCGGTCGTCCCCAAGCCGGCGGCACGCAGTTCCGCGGCGCCATGGCGGGGACCGCTGCATGAATCCCGAGGAAGACGACCGCACCATCATTCGCCCGCGCAGCGGATTGCGCACAGGGCAGATTCCCGCGTCGTCGCCGGCCGCCGATCCCGGCACGGCCTACCCGCCGACGCAAGCCCAGCCGCCGACGATGCCACCCACCTCGGCGGCGACCTCGATGCCCACGACCGCGGCGCCATCGGTCACCACCGGCGGCCCGAACCACTCGCTGACGCTCGAGCCGGGCACGCGGCTTGGCGAGTTCGAGGTCACCAAGACGATCGGCGAAGGCGGCTTCGGCATCGTCTACCTCGCCTGGGACCACTCGCTCGACCGCAAGGTCGCGCTCAAGGAATACATGCCGACGTCGCTGGCGTATCGCGCCGGCCCGACCGACATCAAGCCGCGCTCCGAGCGGCACCAGGAAACCTTCGAGGCCGGCCTGAGGAGCTTCATCAACGAAGCCAAGCTGCTCGCCCAGTTCGACCATCCCTCGCTGCTCAAGGTCTACCGCTTCTGGGAAGCCAACGGCACCGCCTACATGGTGATGCCCTTCCTCGAGGGCAAGACGGTGCGCGACACGGTCCGCGGACTGCCGAGCCCGCCCGAGGAGGCCTGGATCCTCGGCCTGCTCGCGCCGCTGTTCGACGCGCTGGTGATGCTGCACACGGCGCAGATCTACCACCGCGACATCGCCCCCGACAACGTGCTGCTGATGGCCGACACCGGCCGGCCGCTGCTGCTCGACTTCGGCGCGGCCCGGCGGGTCATCGGCGACATGACGCAAGCCCTCACCGCGATCCTCAAGCCCGGCTATGCGCCGGTCGAGCAGTACGCCGACATGCCGGGGCTGAAGCAGGGGCCGTGGACCGACGTCTATGCGCTGGCCGCGGTGGTGCACTGGATGATCATGGGCAAGACGCCGCCGCCCTCGGTCGGCCGGCTGTTCGACGACCCGTACGTGCCGCTGGCGCAGAGCGCCGCCGGCCGCTACAGCGACGCGTTCCTGCGCGCCATCGACCACGGCCTGGCGGTCATGCCGGAGAAGCGCACGACCTCGATCGAGGCGATGCGGGTCGAACTGTTCGGCGGCACCCTGCCGACGAGCGCGCCTGCACCGGCCCCTGGCGCCGGCGCGGGCGTGCAGGACGTGCCGCGCTCGCAGCCGCACACCGGCACCGAAACCCAGCGGCCCGAGCGCACGCAGCAGATGCCGCTGACCCAGCGCCAGGAACGGGCGGAGGTGCCGGCGACGGCGGCGCCGCAGCCCGCGGGCGGCAGCAGGATGCCGCTCGTCGTCGGCGGACTCGGCCTGCTCCTCGTCGCCGCGCTCGCGGCTTTCGCGCTCTGGCCCAAGGCGACGCCGCCCGGCACGACCGCGACCACCGTGCCCGCGGTCGCCACGCCTTCGACCGGCGTCCCGCCCGCGGCTTCGGCGATTGCGGCGAGCCTGCCGGCGCCGACCTCGGTCGTCGCGACGCCCGCGCGCCCCGACGCGCCGGCGGTGCCGACGCCCGCCTCTGCGGCGCCGCCGGTCGCGACCGTGGCGCCCGCCACGTTGCCGTCGCGCGACACGCCGCCGGCCACCGACGCAACCCGACCGAGCGCCGATCCGGAGACGAAGACCGTCGTGCGCAAGCCGCCGCCGACTCGCGCCGAGACCCGACCGGAAACGCGCGAACGTCCAGCCGCTCCAGTGGAAGCGCGACCGGTCGAGCCCAAGGTCAGCGACAATGGGGCCGAGTGCGCACGCATCTTCCAGCTCATCTCGCTCGGCCAGGCCGACCAGTCCGTAATGGACAGATTCCGCACGCTTCGTTGCAGATGACCCGGCCATGGCCCGTTCAGGGGTTGACGGCACCCGCCGGCTGACCGACCATCGCTCGCGCTCTCCGCTCCCCGTGCCGTACGTCGCATCGCGTTGCACCCACCCTGATCGGTCGATCGCAAGCAAACAAGAAAGCCCCAGTGCCCCCGCCCGGCCTGGCAGGACGATCATTCTCGAGGAGAGCTGAAGGATGTTCCGGGCTGGATCCCTGACCGGCGAGCGCGCTCTGGCGCTCGCGACGTGCTTCGTTTCGCTGACCGCCCTCACCTCCTGCGGCGGCGGCTCGACCGGCAACAGCCGCGACAGCGGCGTCAACAAGACCTACCTCAGCGTCGAAGCGTCCGACGCCGACGGCGACACCCTGCAGTACCAGTGGCGGGTCACCGGCGGCAGCATCGACAACCGCAACGCCAGCAGTACGGTGTGGACGATGCCCGCGAGCCGGGGCATCCACTTCGCCTACGTGACGGTGAGCGACGGCCGCGGCGGCTGGGTCGAGCAGCAGTACGCGGTCAACGGCGACCGGCTCGACCTCGTCGCCGCGCCGCCCGCGCCGATCGACCGCGTCGCTCCCGCAGTGACCGACGTCGACGGCGCCACCGTCCGCCTGCGCTTCATCTCCGCCGACGACACCCGCTTCCGGCCGGCCTCGGCCGGCGCGCCCGAAGCACGCACCGTCTATTTGCCCGACGTGCAGGTGCAACTCTTCGACCAGGGCAGCGGCAGCCTCGTCTTCGGCGGCACCACCGACCTGAGCGGCGAGCTCGACCTGCCCAAGCTGGTCGCCGGCGCGACCTACGACGTGCGCTGCACGGCGCAGAACGGCGCGCCCTTGCAGGACTGCGGCAGCTTCATCGCCGGCGACGAGGCCGCGGTGCGCGGCGTCATCCCGGCCCTCACAGCCGCGCAGAACCTGCGCCTGTTCGGCCACGTCGCGCTCGCCGCCGGCGACGTCTGCGGCCGCGAGAGCGCGTTCTTCAACATCCGCAGTGCCGCCACCGTGCAGCTGCGCCTCGCCGCCGGCGGCACGATCGGCGCGCCGGTGCGCGTCAACCGCTTCGGCGACTACCAGGTGAGCGCGGCCGTGCCGGTGCGCGGCGCGCTCAAGCTCGACGTTCAGTGCGAAGGCTATTCGGCCTCGCTCGACGTGCCCGCTTCGCCCGACCCGGCGGGCTACGTCAGCAGCGTGCCCGTCGAGCTCTCGCACGCGATTGCCAACGCCCGCCCGCAGATCGTCAGGATGGTCGCCAACGGCGCCGACGGCAACGTCCGCGGCCAGATGGTGGTGCCGGGCGACGGCACCGGCTCGAACGTCCACCCGGGCGCCGACCACTACCTCACCTACAAGGGCGTCGACACCCGCCTCAGCGCCTGCCTGTACTACCGCGCCCTCGGCGCGGTGCAGGACTGCGACGACCAGGGCAACCCGACCGCGCCGATCTCGTTCTCCGACTGGAAACGGAAGAACGGGTTCGGCACTTCCGCAGACGTGAAGGCCGACTACATCAACCAGCGCGACCTCAACCTGGTGCGGCGCATGGTGGCGACCCGCTCGGGCAGCGGCATCGCCTTCTACGTCTGCAATGCGCCGGGCCCCGACGGCCAGTCGCAGACCGAGATCGATCGCGTGCTCGAGGAAGCGCTCGACGACAAGAACAAGGTCGCGTGCGTGGCGATGGAGTACACGCCGGTGAGCGGAGCGAACGGGGGCCAGCCGCTGACGAAGTTCTTCACCTTCGGTCCCGACGAGACCCTGCTGCTGTCGATCAACCTCGACGGCCGGGGCGAGAAGTTCATGCCCGGCTCGTGTGTCGCCTGCCACGGCGGCACGACCTACAACGGCCGTTTCCCCGAGCAGCAGACGGCGTCGCCCTTCCTCGGCGCGCGCTTCCTGCCGTTCGACACCGGCAACTACCTGTTCTCGTCGAACTCGTCGCAATCCGAGGCGGCGCAGAGCGAAGCCTTCTACCAGCTCAACCAGCTCGTGCTGGCCACCGAGATCGACGCCAACAGCGCCACCAGCCGCCTGATCAACGGTTGGTACGCGAACGGGCATGTCCTGGACAAGAACTACGTGCCGCCGGCCTGGCAGCTCGCCGATGCGCAGCCCGCCACCGCCGGCGCGGCGCGCTTCTACAAGGAGGTGATCGGCATCTCCTGCCGCACCTGCCACGTTTCCCTCGGCAGCCGGCTCGACTGGGACGCCGTCGTGCTCACCCCGGCCCGCGCCAGCACCAACTTCTGCGGCGGCACCTCGGCGATCGCGGTCAACGCGTCGATGCCGAATGCGCTGATCTCGCGCGACCGATTGTTCGATCGCATCGAAAGCGACGCCTCGCTGGCGGCGCTGGTCACCCAGTTCCTCGGCTGTTCCGCTCCGCTGCCCGACCCGGTCTATGCCAAGCGCTGAACGCTGCATCGCCCGCCTCGACGCGGTTCCGCTCGTCACGAGCCATTTTTCAGGAGCCAACGCATGAACCCGCGTCGCGTTCGCCATGCCCTTGCCGCGGCTCTCGTCTCGCTGACGCTGCTGTCCGGCTGCCTGACCGCGCAGGCGCCAGCGGCGGCGCCCGCGCCGGCCGCCACCCCCGCCCCGGCGGCGGCTCCCGCACCGACGGCTCGGCCCGTTGCCGCGGCACCCGCCGCGGCGCCGGCGACCGCGCAGACCGAGTTCATCGCGCCCACTCCGATCAAGTTCGAGGACGCGGTCACGCGCGCCGGCCGGCAGCTCTTCCGCGACGCGCAGGCCACGCTCGGGACCGAGCCGCGGCTCCTCGTCGTCGATCCGCTGATCGACGCCAACACCGGCGCGCAGACGATCAGCACGGCGAAGATGGGCGACGACCTGGAAGCCCTGGCGAAGAAGGATTTCCGTTCCTACGCGGTGACGCCGCTGACGCGCAACACGCTCGCGACCAAGCCGCTGCTCCTGATCGGCACGCTGACGCCGGTGAACATCGAACGCAGCATCGACAAGCAGCCCGACGCGTTCCGCGTCTGGCTGACGCTGATCGACCTGCGCACCGGCAAGGTGGTCGCCAAGGCGCTCGACCGGGCGACGGTCGACTCGGTGAATCCCGAGCCGCTGCCCTTCTATCGGGACAGCCCCACCTGGCACAAGGACAACACGATCCTCGGCTACATCAACTCGTGCCAGGTCAACACCAAGATCGGCGACCTGGCCGATCCGAACTACCTGGCGCGCCTGCCCGCCGCGGCGGTGATCAACGAGGCGATCCTCGCCTACGACGACGGCAAGGTGCCGGCCGCGAACCGCCTCTACAAGGAAGCGCAGCCGATCGCCGACCCCGGCGACCTGCGGGTGCTGAACGGCCTCTACATCACCAACTGGCAGCTCGGCAAGAAAGACGAGGCGCGCGACGCCTTCGGCAAGCTGGTGTCCTCGGGCCTCGAGCTGAAGCGCCTGCCGATGAAGCTGCTGTTCCAGCCGGGCCGCTCGGCCTTCATCACCAGCGGCGACCTGCCGGCGCAATACACGATCTGGATCGCCTCGCTGGCGCAAGAGGCCGGCCGCACCAATTCCTGCGTGCGCGTGGTCGGACACACCAGCCGCACCGGCAGCGCCCGCGCCAACGAGACGCTGTCGCGGCAGCGCGCGGAAGTCGTTCAGAAGATGCTCGAGCGCGACAACCGCGCGCTCGCGTCGAAATTGAGCGCGGCGGGCGCCGGCTCCAAGGAAGCGCTGGTCGGGCTGGGCACCGACGACTCGCGCGATGCGCTCGACCGCCGGGTCGAGTTCCGGGTCGTCGACTGCGTCTGACGTCGAAGGGCGAGCGGCCGGCGCCTGTGGCGCCGCCCAGGATCGAGGAGGCGAAACAGCGCCTCCGGCAGAGGGAGCGAGAGATGTTCACGAGGGGTTGGACGATTCGACGGTGGGCGGCTCTCTGGGCTCTGGCCGCGGGAGCGCTGTTCGCGTCCGCCGCGCAGGCCAATACCTTCGCGGACACGTGCACGGGCTGCCATGTCGGCGTGGCCAGTGGCCCGCCCCTGATGCCGTCGCAGGACGCCACGTTCGGCAAGATCATGGCCGACACGGGGCAGTTCGACGACGAGTGCGCCGTCACCACCAATTGCGTGCTGCGCCAGCGCCTCAAGGGCGAGAACTCGGTCGGCACCATCATCAATCCGACGGCACGCGCCAACATGCTCAGCTTCGCGGGCTCGTTCAGCAACGCCGAGCTCGAAGTGGTGCGGCTCTACCTGCTCAAGGTGCGCGACCTGGTGATCGCCAACCCGTCGCCGTCGTTTTCCTTCGGCAGCGTGCTGACCACGACCAACAGCAGCATTGCCTCGACCGTCGCCATCCAGAACTGGCGCGGCACCAACGTCGGCTATGCCTTCTCTCTCGTCGGCGCCAACGCCGGTGACTACAGCATCACCGCCGGCTCCTCCGGCAACTGCGCCGCGACGGCGAGTCTCGCGGCCTCGAACAACTGCAACGCCAACGTCACTGTGCGCTTCTCGCCCACCACCAGCGGCAGCCGGCCGGCGACCCTGCGGATGAGCTTCAGCGTCCCTGGCGGCGACCCGGTTCCGTTCTTCCGTGACTTCCCGCTGAGCGGCACCGGCGTCACGCCGGCGCCGATCTACCAGGCCTCGACCAACTCGCTCAGCTTCACCAGCCGCCTCGGCTCGAGCGTGAACCAGTCGATGACGATCACCAACTCCGCGAGCGCAACCGCGAACCTGGTGCTGACGGCGTTCAACTTCTCGGTGCCGCAATACACACGCTCCGCAAGCAGCACCTGCGCGGTCCTGAGCTCGCTCACGCCGGGCTCGAGCTGCACCCTCACCGTGACCTTCACGCCGACCGCGGCGGGCACGCAGAACGGGTCGCTCTCGATCTCGCACAACGCCTCGGGCAGCCCCGACGCGGTCACGCTCAACGGCAGCGGCACGCAGTCGCTGATCAGCCCGACGACGGCGACGCTCGCCTTCGGCAACGTCCAGCAGGGCGTGCCCAAGGTGCTCAACCAGAGCGTCACCAACACCGGCACCGCCACCCTCAATTTCAGCGTCGACCCGTCGGCGCCCGCAGCCAAGAGCGGCGCGGCCGCCGCCGACTACGCCGTCACCGGCACCTGCACCACGGTGACCCCGCTGGCCGCGCTCGGCGGGACCTGCACCCTGATCGTGACGCTGACGCCGAGCGCGCTCGGCGCGCGACCGGCCACGCTGACGATCAGCTCGGACGCGACCAACAGTCCGCTGGTGATCACCCTCACCGGCACCGGCGTCGCCCTGCCCGAGCCGGTGGTGACGCCGCCCGCCTCCGACTTCCCCGACACGGTGATCAACCAGACCTCGGCGCAGACGCGCACCGTCACGATCCAGAACGACCGGGTCCGCAACGTCACCTACGCGGTCTCCGACAGCACCGACTTCAAGGTCGGCGCCGAGAGCTGCGCCGGGCGCGTCGTGGCCGGCAACGGCGGCGTCTGCACGATCCAGATCCAGTTCATCCCGACGCTTGGCGCCGGCGAGGGCCGGCGCACCGCCACCCTGCCGTTCACCTTCACCGGCGTCGCTCCGGATCCCGACCCCTCGACGGTGAACGTGGACGTCGCCGGCAATGCCCTGCTGCCGCTGGCCCAGTCGGCGACCAGCCTCAACGCCGCGGCCGTGGTCGGCTCGCCGACGACGACGTCGATGCTCCTCACCAATCGCTCGTCGTCGGCGATCACGCTCTCGACGCTCGTCTTCAGCGGCGCCGCGGCAAGCGACTACTCGCTCGCCGCGGGCAACACCTGCACGCCGGCGCTGGTGCTGGCGGCGAGCACCAGCTGCACGCTCGTCGTTCGTTTCAATCCACCGGTCGCGGGCACGCGCAACGCCACCCTGACGATCAGCCACAGCGCCGCGGGCAGCCCGCAGACGGTCGCCTTCCTCGGCACCGCGACGCCGGCGCCGCAGGGCCTCATCCAGCTCAGCTCGAGCGCCCTGACCTACGCCGACACGCAGCTCGCGAGCACCTCGGCACAGACGATCACGGTGCACAACGGCGGCGACCTCGCCCTCAACTTCAGCGCCTTCACGCTCGGCGGCGCGAACCCGGGCGACTACGTGCGCTCGGGCACCTGCGCCGTGGGCACGCCGCTCGCGATCGCCGCCGACTGCACGGTGATCCTGACCTTCGGTCCGACCGCGCTCGGCCTGCGCACCGCGACGCTCTCGATCGCTTCCGACGCGAGCAACGGTACCGCGGTGATCACGCTCAGCGGCACCGGCGTGCCGATCCCGGCGCCGCAGGTCAGCCTGACGCCGACGACGCTCGACTTCGGTTCGCAGACGATCGCCGGCCTGTACCCGGCGCGCCGGATCCGCCTCGCCAACAGCGGCACCGCCGACCTGACGGTCGCCTCGGTCACCGCCTCCGGCGCGGGCTTCGCGATCGCCAGCGCCGCCTGCCCGGCGTTGCTCGCCCCGGGAGCCGGCTGCGACATCGACATCGCCTTCACGCCGGTCGCGGCGCAGGCCTACGTCGGCTCGCTCACGGTCGTCAGCAACGCCGCCGGCTCGCCGCACTCGACCGTGCTGCGCGGCACCGGCAGCGCCGCGGCGGTGCCCGTGCTCGTCTTCTCGCCGGCCACGAGCACGCTCGACTTCGGCTCGGTCTCGGCCGGCTCGGTCTCGGCGGCGCAGACGGTGACCGTGCTGAACCAGGGGCCCGGCGGCGCGACCCTGACGCTGCTGAACGCTGTCGGCGGCGACGCGGCCTCGTTCTCGGTCGTCGGCGGCACCTGCGCCATCAGCACGGCTCTGTTCGAGGGCGGCACCTGCACGATCAGCGTCCAGTTCGCGCCCGGCTCCTCGGGCACGAAGACGGCCACGGTGCAGATCGCCTCGACCGGCAGTTTCCCGCCGGTGCTCACCCTGACGGGCGTCGGCCTGGCCGGACCGAACCCGAGCCTGGCGCTGTCGACTTCGGCGCTGGCCTTCGGCAGCACACGCATCGGCTCGCAGTCGCTGCCTTCCACGCTGCGCATCTCGAGCAGCGGCTCCGGCGTTGTGACGGTAAGCGCGATCGCCGTCACCGGCGCCTACGCGATCGACAGCAGCACCTGCCCGGCGATGCCTTTCACCCTGCCCGCCGGCACCGATTGCACGGTCGCGGTGAGCTTCCGCCCGACCACCCAGGGCACGGCTGCCGGGACCCTCAGCGTCACCAGCGATGCCGCGCCGGCGGTGCGCGACGTCGCGCTCAGCGGCAGCGGCGACCCGACGGCCGACACCAGCAGCGGCGGCTGCACGATCGGCGATCCGGCCGCGCCCGCCGATCCGCTGCTCTGGGCGATGGTGCTGCTCGCCGCCGGGTGGCTCTTCAGGCGGCAGAGGCAGCGCAAGCGGGCGGCGACCCGCGCGCAACAAGAAAGGGAGCCCCTCAATTGATCAGGCGTCTCGGGCTCGCAGCCCTGCTTTTCCTGCTCAGCTTCGCGGCCCGGGCGCAGCTCGACTACTCGGCCTTCGGCACGCTCGACCTCTCGTACGGCCGCTTCGAGAACAGCGGCGCCGAGCCCAGGTACCGCTTCAACAGCAACTCGCTGTCGGCGAGCTTCGTCGGCGCCAAGGCGAGCTACGGCTTCGAGAACGGCCTTACCGCGGGCATCAACCTCGAGACCTTCCTTCGCTTCCAGGACCTGGACTACGGCCGCAACGAGGAAGACCCCTTCCTCTCGCGCAACAACTTCGTCTCGCTGCAGCACAACGACTATGGCCTCCTGCGGGTCGGCAGGCTGCAGTCGTACCTGTTCGAGACCTCGACCCGGTTCAACGCCTTCGGCAACTCGACCGGCTTCTCGCCGGCGCTGAAGCAGATCTTCCTCAGCGGGAACCTGGAAAGCATCGACGGCGACTTCTACTGGGATCGGGCCGTCAGCTACTCGACGCCCCGCTTCGAGAACGGCGTGCAGGGCAACTTCATGTACGCGCTCGGCAGTGGCAAGACGCGCGGCGACTACGCCGGCGGCTCGGTGGTGTTCTCGCGCGGCGTGTTCGCGCTCTCGGTCGCGGCGCAGAACGTGCACATCAACAACGGCATCGACGACAAGGTCGACGAGCTGACGCTGCAGATCGGCAGCACCTACAACTTCGGCTTCGCCCGCGTGTTCGGCCAGTACACGCACATGGACGACAAGGGCAACGACACGAGCAGCCGCCAGGCGACTGCCGGCGTGAGCGTGCCGCTCGGGCCGGGCAGCGTGCTCGCGCAGATCGCCCGCTCGACCAGCAAGGGCCCGGCGGTCGATCGCAAGCACACGACGACCAGCCTCGGCTACGTCTACAACTACGAAGGCGGTCTCGACATCTACCTGCTCGGCATGGACGACCGGGTCGGCAACCAGACCCGCGGCGTCTCCTACGCCGCCGGCGTGCGCTACCAGTTCTGAGCCGCGGCGCCGGCGCGGTTGCCGCGCTCAGCAGCCGACGTAGTACGAGTAGCTACTGCTCTCGTCGCTCGCGCGCAGACGCCTCGAGCCGGCGCAACCCTTGCAGGCCAGGGGCATCGAGCGGCCGGCCGTTGACCTCGATCGCGGGTGCGGAGGCCTGCGCGTCCGTTCGAGTCGTCATGAGAGAGCCTCCAGCGGCGAATGCAACGAGGGCGAGGATGAAGTGGTTGCGCTTCAATTGAGGTTCACTCCTTGGGTTTGCACCGGACGGTTGCGGGTGGTCAGCGTGCCGTCGCCGAGTTGCATCGTGTCGTTGAGGCCCCAGGCCCAGACCGCGCCGCTGGCATCGACCGCGAGCGAGTGGCGCTCGCCCGCGCCGATGCCGACGATCCGCCCGGACCAGCCGCCGACGACATTGACGGGCAGCGGCGAGTCGATGAAGTCCCCGCGCCCCACCGCGCCCTCGGCGTTGTAGCCCCAGGCGAACACGCGCCCGTCGGCGAGCAGCGCCATCGAGTGGAACAGGCCGGCCGAGATGGCGACGGCGATCCCGGGCAGCGGCACGGCGACGGGGCGGCTGCGGTCGACGTTGTCGCCGAGGCCGAGCTCGCCCGAGAAGTTGCCGCCCCAGGCGTAGACGGTGCCGTTCTCGCTCAACGCGAGCGAGTGCCGCACCCCGGCGCTGACCGCCACCGAGCGCGGCAGGCCGGTCACGACCTCGGGCACGATCCGCGCGCCGAGGTCGCCGGTGCCGAGCTGGCCGAAGCTGTTGTGGCCCCACGCCCAGACGGTGCCGTCGTTGCTCACGCCGAGCGTGAAGTTTCCGTGACCCGCCGAGGCGACGACGAAGGCGTAGCCGGGAAGCGCGACGGCCGTGTCGCGAACCGTCAGCAGGCCGTCGCCGTGATAGCCCGCGCCCCAGCTGAAGAAGTCGTTGCCGGTCGCGGCGATCGAGGTCGACGTCCCGGCCGAGACGAAGCGGGCCGCGCCGACGAGGCCCACCACCGGCCCTGGCCGATTGCGTTGATTGACCCCCGGATCCCCGAGCACGCCGTTGCTGCCGGTGCCCCAGCTCGAGACCACGCCCTGGTCGTCGATCGCCAGCGTGTGCTGGCCGCCGACGGCGAACGTGGCGACGCGGCTCAGCCCGCTCACGGCCTGAGGGCTTTCGGCGACGGTGAAGGTGCCACGGCCGAGCTGGCCGAGGCCGTTGCCGCCCCAGGCGACCAGGGTCGCGTCGGCACGCAAAGCCATCGAGTGGCCCATGCCGCCGCCGACCCGCACCGGCGCCGAGCCGACGCTCGGCGCGACCACCAGTCGCGCGCTGGCGCTCGTCGCGTCCGGGCCGTGGGTGTTGTGCACGATCACCCGATACAGCACGCCATCGTCGGCGGTCGTCACGTTGGCCGCCACGAACTGCGCGCTGCCGCTGCCAGGCAGCCGCCCGGACCAGTTCGCGCCCTGGTCGGTGCTGCGCACCCATTCGAAGTCGAGACCGCCGCCGCTGGCGACGACGCTGAACACCGCGCTTCGCCCCGCGACCGTCGCCACGTCCTGCGGCGAGCTCTGGATCGTCGGCGCCGTCTCCGCGGCCAGCACCGTGAGGCGGGCCGCCCGGGTCAGGACGGTGACGCCGCCGCCGGTGTTCTTCGCGGTCATGCGGAACAGGGCCTGATCGTCGGTGGCGAGGCTCACGTTCGGCAGCGACAGGCGGTTTGTCGTCGAGAGCGACGCACCCCACTGCTGCGCCACCGGATCGAAGCGCTGCCAGTTGAGGTCCTGCGCCACCGACGAGGTGGTCAGGGCGCTGAACAGCGCGCTCTTGCCGTCGACGGCCGAGATGTCGATCGGCTCCGAGGTCACCACCGGCGCCGCCGGAATCACGGTGACGATGCCGGCGCTGCTGACCGCGACCTGGCCGAAACGGTCCTTGACCTGTACCGACAGCCGCATGCCGTCGTCGGCCAGCGTCACCGGATTGACGACGATTCCAGGCGACGCCTGCGGGCCGAAGCTGCCGCGGCTGGTGCTGGTCCAGGTGTACTCGAGCGGCTGCGCGCCGATCGCGCTGACCGAGATGAACACCAGGCCGCCCTCGTTGACGCTGCCGCTCGCCGGCTGCATGGTGATCAACGGCGGCCCGGGATTGGGCACGCAGCCGCCGCACATCATCATGTACGAGAAGCCGACGATCAGCGCGTTGTGGCTGCTGGCGTCGCTGCGGGTGACGAGCTGCTCCCACGCGGTGCCGGCGCTGTTGGTCTTGAGCAGCGTGGTGTCGGCGGGGTCGCCGGCGGCGCGCGGCAGGCTGAGGGTGGCCGGCACGCTGAAGCGCGTGCCGTGCGGCAGCAGCGAGTACATCCGTGGGGCCGCGGAGATGCCGGCGGGCAGCGCCAGCGCGCCCGCAGGCGTGGTGGCGACGATCTGCAGCGTCGTGTCGGCGGAAAGCGCACCGGCGGGAATGGTGACGCTCACGCCGTCGGGTCCGTTGACGACGCCGCCGGCGCTGCCGACGACGACGGGTGCGTTGCCGGCGGGTGGCGGCGCCGACCCGCCACCACCGCCGCCGCCGCAGGCGACGAGCAGGGCAGCGGCAAGCGAGGTGGCGAGCGCGAATCCGCGCCGGATCAGGGAAGGCGTATTCATCTCGGGCTCCAGGAAGTCGTTCGTCGTTCGTCGGGGCTCGCGCCCTCAGTCGAGGTCGAGGCCGGTCACCGCCACCGGCGAGAGCCGGTCGGTCGTCGTGCCGTCTCCGAGCTGGCCGTGGTCGTTGCGCCCCCAGGCCCAGACCCGGCCGTCGGGGCCGAGCGCGAGCGAGTGACCCAGCCCGCCGCCGGCCGCGACCGCGCGGATGCCGCTCGGCAAGGTCGAGACGAACCCCGGGGTGCTGCGGTAGCCGGGCGAGCCCGAGCCCGTGGCGAGCTGGCCGGTCTCGTTGATCCCCCAGGTGAACACGGTGCCGTCGAAGTGGACCGAGACCGAGTGCTCTGCGCCGGCGGCGATGCCGACGATCTCGCCGGTGAGCAACACCCGCCCCGGCAGCGCGAGGAAGGCGCCGATCTCGCCCTGGCCGAGCTTGCCGTTGAGGTTGCTGCCCCACGACCAGATCCGGCCGTCGCGCGCCACCGCGAGCACGTGGTTGTTGCCCGCCGAGATCGCCCGCACCGGATCGATGCCGACGACCCGCTGCGGCACGTTGACGCTCGCCACCGACGTGCCCTGGCCGAGCTGGCCGACGTCGTTCGCGCCCCAGGTCCAGACGACGCCGTCCTCGTCGAGCGCGACCGAGAAGTTCTGCCCCGCCGAGATGGCGACGATCGGTCGCATGCCCGGTGTCACGATCACCTCGACCGCGGTGTTGGTTTCGTAGGCGACAGCCGGATTGCCGAGCGCGCCGACGGCGTTGAAACCGGCGGTCTCGATCCGGCCGTCGTCGCGCAGCACCATGCTGTGCGCACTGCCGACCGCGACGGCGCGCACCCCGCGCAGCACCGCCGTGCCGATGAAGCGCGTGGGCGACTCTGCCGTGGCGTAGCTGCCGTTGCCGAGGGCGCCGAAGCCGTTGTAGCCCCAGCCCCAGACCTCGCCGTTGCGGCGCAGCACCAGGGTGTTGCCGCCGCCCGAGTCGATCGCCACCACGTCGCTCAGGCCAGCCACGAGCCCCGGTGTCAAGCGATCGGCCATGCTTGCCGTGCCGTTGCCCTGAGCGCCACCGATGTCCGAACCCCAGGTGCGCACCGTCCCATCGGCGAGCAGCGCCACCGAGAAGTCGGAGCCGACGGCGAGCACCGCGCCGGCAGCGCCGCCGCCTCCCGTGCCTGGCGCCGTCACCGTCAGCAGCGCGGTCATGCTGGTCACGCTGCCGGCGCTGTTGCTGACGACGACGCGATAGAGCACGCCGTTGTCGGCCAGCGCCGCGCCCGCGTGGGTGGTGCTCGCGTTGGTCGCGCCGGTGACGTCGGCGAAGTTCGCGCCGCCGTCGCGGCTGATCTGCCACTGCAGCAGCGGCGAGGTGCCGGTGACCGCGACGCTGAAGGTCGCGCTTCCGCCGACGACGATGCTCACGCCCGCGGGCTGGGTCGTGATCGCCGGCGCCACGGCCGCGGTCGTCACGGTCAGGATCGCCGCCTGGCTCGGCGTCTCGCCATCGGGATTGGCGACGACGGCGCGCAAGCGCAGGCCGTTGTCCCCGGAGCCGACCGGCGGCGTGGTGTAGCTGCGATCGGTCGCCCCGCTGACCACGGTCCAGCTCACGCCGGCATCGGTGCTTTGCTCCCAGCGGTAGGTGAAGGGCGGCGCGCCGAGCGCGGTGACGCTGAAGGTGGCGGTCGCGCCGGCGTTGACGGTCACGTTCTGCGGCTGCTGCGAGATCGTCGGCGGCGCGGCGCCGAAGCTGAACCAGGAAAAGCCGCTCACCTGCGCCGTGACGATCGTGCCCGAGAGCGTCGCTCCCGGCACCCGCTCCCAGGCGCCGGCGGCGTTGGTCTTGTAGAGGGTCGGTACGCGACCGGCCGCGACCAGCGACGGGTCGACCGGAATGCTGACCGTGACCGGCGCGGCGAACGCGGTGCCGTGCGGCATGAACGCGAAGGTCGAGCCCGCGGCGACGAAGCCGGCGGGCAGCGCCGGGGCGGCGGCATCGCTGCGATCGATCGCGATCGTCGTCGGCGCGGCGAGCGCGCCGGCCGGGATCACGACGCGCGCGCCGGCGGGCGTCGCAACGCTGCCGCCGCCGGCGCCGATGCTGGCGCTCGCGCTATCGGGCCCGTCGTCGTCGCCGCCGCCGCACCCGGGCAGGACGAGCGCGAAGGCGGCCGCGAGCAGCGATCCGAGCACGCCGCGGCGGAGCTGGAGAGAGAGATGGGTGGCGATGTTCATGTCGTTTCCTCGTCGTTTTTCACTTCAAGCGCTCAGGTCAGGCCCGGCCGGGCGCTCATGGCAGGAAAGTCCCGTTGAAGTCGAAGTCGCGCAGGAAGAACGATCCTTCGACCAGGAGCAGGCGCGGGTCGCCGGCCCGCTCGGCCATCCCCTTGAAGGTGCCGCTGCTTCGCACCGGCGAAGCGGAAAGATCGACCCGATCGAGCGTGAAGACGAAAAAGCCCTGGGGCGTGGTCCAGATGTCGGCGCCGATGCGCAGCCGTGCCTCGCCCACGGTGGTGGGGGTGCCGACGACCAGGCCGGGCCGCAGGTTGAAATGGATCGCGTCGACGAAGGTATCCGCCGGACACGGGTTGCCGTCGGCCCGTTGAAGTGCCGCTTGCAGATCTGCGTTGTCGATGACGGGGGGCTGGCGGATGTCGAGCAGCCCGCCGCTCGCATCGGCGGTGATGGCGACTGCCGGGTTCAGCGCGAGGGTGCAGACGATCCGTGCCGGCGGCGACAGGCGGACGACTTCCGGGTGCCTCAGCGGTTGCGGCGCATTGAATATCTGGAACGCCCGCGGGTCGCCCAGGGCGTAGGGGAGGCGCGCGGCGTTCAACAGGAGAACGTCCTGCGGTGTCGCGCAAGCGCCGATGAGCGCGGCCGGGAGAACGCCGGCCACGCTGGACAGGACCCGCCTTCCGCTCTGCGGTCGAGAGCGGCGAACGAAGGGCTTCGTGAGTGATGTCATGGTGTCTCCGTCGCTCAGCAACCGGCGTAGTACGAGGTCATGCTGCTTTCGTCGCTGGCGCGCAACCGCCCGTGGACGGCGACGCAGCCCTGGCTGACGAAGGTGCTCTCGCCATTGGCCTTGGACTTGTAGGTCGAGCGCGACGAGTTGGCGCGCTGTTGCTGCTGCACCACCCAATAGAAGTTGAAGGCGACGGGCCCGCCTTCGCGGCCGACGTTGCCGCTCGCGTCCCACCACCAGCGACCGGGCTGCACCTGGCCCAGCACCTGGCCCAGCCCCTGGACGTCGATCGGATGCAGCTCGCGGCCGTTGACGAACACGCCCGTCAGGCGTCCGGCGCCACCGCCCGAGGCCTCGGCGGGAAGCCGTCCGCCGAGCGGCAGGCCGGGCCCGAGGTAGGCCGACGCAGGCCCGCCCCAGACGCCGGCGCCGCCGCTCGCCGGGTCGTACCAGTACCGTCCCGGCGGCACGGTGCCGATCAACCCTTCGATCTGCGCCAGCGTCCTGCGGCCGGCAGCGTCGAGCGGCGCGCCGTTGACTTCGATGGCGGGGACGGGATCCGCGCCTGCGGCGGCGAAGGGCGTGGTCATGGCGATCATTCCTCCGGCGATGCAAAGCACGGCGCGACGGTTCAGGCGGGGGTGGGTCATGGGGTACCTCGATGCGTTGGCGCATGCTGGCCGCCCTGCCCCCGCGAGGCTTGACAAGCTCCTGAGGTATTCCTGAGATTTGCGTGACAGCCTCGATTCGCACCGCCCCGCGGCCGGTGGCCGGTGTGGTTCAATCGTTGCGCTCATGGCCCACGTTCAGCGATGGCGATTCGGACCCTTCGAGGTCGATGTCGCCGAGCACCGACTTCTGCGCGACGGCGAGCCCGTCGCGGTGACGCGCAAGGCGTTCGCCCTGCTCGCCGAGCTGCTGCGGCGGCCCGGCCGCCTCGTCACCAAGCCCGAGCTGTTCGAGACGGTCTGGGCGGGAACGATCGTCACCGACGCCGCCCTGTCGCGGGTGATTCGCGAGCTGCGCGTCGCTCTCGGCGACGACGCCGCCGCACCGCGCTACATCGCCACCGCGCACGGCCTGGGCTTTCGCTTCGTCGCCGTGGTGGCAAGCGACGGCAGCCCGGTCGAGCCGACCGCCGTGGGCAGCGAGCCCGCTTCTGCCCGAAGCCTGGTCGGGCGCGACCGCGACCTGGCGCGGCTCGACCAGGCGCTGGCCGATGCCCGCGCCGGCCACCGCCAGATCGTCCTCGTCACCGGCGAAGCCGGCATCGGCAAGACGGCGCTGGTCGAATCGTTCCTCCGCCGCCAGGCGAACGGCGATACCTGGTCGGCGCAGGGGCGCTGCATCGAGCAGTACGGCACCGGCGAGGCCTACCTGCCGGTCCTGGAAGCGCTCGAGCAGCTGGCCCGGGAGGTCGGCGCCGACGCCTTGCGCGAGGTGTTGCTGCGCTATGCCCCCGCCTGGCTGGCGCAACTGCCCTGGCTCGCCCACGACGCCGATCGCGAGCTGCTGCGCCGTGCCGCCGTCGACAGCAGCGTGCAGCGCATGCTGCGCGAGATCGCCCAGGCGCTAGAGGTGCTGGCGGCGCGAAAGCCGATCGTCCTCTGGCTCGAGGATCTGCACTGGAGCGACCCGTCCAGCCTGGCAGTGATCGCGTTCCTGGCCGGCCGGCGCGATCCGGCGCGGCTGCTGCTCATCGCCAGCTTTCGACCCGTCGATGCGCAAGCAGGTGCGTCGCCGCTGCACGGGCTGGCGCTCCAGCTCGCGCAGCGCGGCCAGGCGCTGCAGATGGCGCTCGCGCCGCTCGACGAAGGCGCGGTGGGCCAGTACCTGCGCGCCCGCTTCGGTGGTGCGGCGGCGCTCTCGCTCGGGCCCCTCGGTGCCTTCCTGCACCGGCGCAGCGACGGCAACGCGCTGTTCACGGTGGCGATGGTCGACGACCTGGTACGGCGCCAGCAGGTGGCCCAGCAGGACGGCGCCTGGATCCTGCGCGGCAGCGTGCACGAGCTCGGCGACAGCATGCCCGACGATCTGCGCCACCTCGTCCACGAGCAGATCGAGCGGCTCTCCGAAGACGATCGTCGCCTGGTCGAGGCAGCGGCGGTCTGCGGCACGGACTTCTCCGCCGCATCGGTCGCCACCGCGCTGCAGACCGACGTCGCCTCGATCGAGGACCGCTGCACGCGGCTCGCGCAGCAGGGCCGGTTTCTGCGCACGCGTGCCCCGGCCGCCTGGCCCGACGGCACGGTCTCGGCGGGCTTCGGCTTCCTGCACGCGCTCTACTGGCAAGCCACCTACGAGCGTGTGCCGCAGAGCCGCCGCGCCGATTGGCAGCGCCGCATCGGCCTCGGCCAGGAACAGGCGTACGGCGAGCAGTGCGGGCCTGTCGCGGCCGAGCTGGCGATGCGCTTCGAGATGGCGCGCGACTTCGAGCGCAGCGTCCGCTACCTGCAGATGGCCGGGGCCGCCGCGCTCTCGTGCTGTGCCTATCTGGAGTGCATCGAGCTGCTGCGCCATGCGCTGGCGCTGCTGCCGCAACTACCCACCGAGCAGCGCGCGCAGCTCGAGATCGACCTGTTGCTGCCGCTCGGTGCGGCGCTGATGGCGGCGCAGGGCTATGCCTCAGGCGACGTCGAACTCACCTATCAGCGCGCGCTGGCGCTGTGCGGCACGGACCGACGGCCGGGCGATCTCGAGCGGGTGCTGCGCGGTCTGTGGAACGTCGCCTTCCTGCGCGCCGACCTCGCCCGCGCCCGGGAGATCGCCGGGCTGCTGCTCGCCCAGGCGGAGTCGACGGGCAATGCGCGGCTCGCGACCGACGCGCACACCAAGCTCGGCCAGACCTGCCTCCACCAGGGCGAACTGGCGCTGGCGCGCTTTCACCTCGAGCGGGCGCTGGAGCCCGGCAACGGCGACGAAGCCAATCGCTCGCGCGAGGCACCGCGGGTTGCGATCTACCTGTCATGGGCGCTCTGGCACACCGGCTTCCCCGAGCAGGCGCTGCACCGGGCCGAGAAAGCGATCCGCCTCGCCGCGTCCGCGGGCAGCCCGCATTCGAGCGCCTTCGCCCTCGGCTACAGCAGCGTGCTGCATCTGCTCTGCGGCGATCTCGACAACGAGCTCGCGCGGGCGCGAGAGCTGAGCACCCTGGCAGCCGAGCACGGCCTGGCGTACTGGCGCTCGCTCGCCGACTTCACGCAAGGCAGGGTCGCGGCGCAACGCGCCGACTCGACCGCCGGCATCGCCCGCATGCGCAGCGCCATCGACGAGATGCGCTCTGCCGGCGGGCTGGTCGGCGTGCCCTACCTGCTCTGCCAGCTGGCCGAGGCCGAGCTCGCCGCCGGCCGGCTGGGCGAGGCACGTGCCACCCTCGGCGAAGCAGGGCAGCTCGTCGCCGGCAACGGCAACGTGCTGTACGCCGCCGAGGGCCTGCGCCTCGAGGGCGAGATCGAGCTCGCGTCGGGCGGCGGTGCGCAGAGTCTCGAGGCCGCCGAGCGCGCTTTCCTGGCGGCGCTGGCGCTGGCCCGCGACCAGGGCTCGCGTGGGTTCGAGTTGCGCGCCGCGACGAGCCTGGCGCGCACCTGGGCCGACCGCGGGCAAGCGCCGCGCGCGATCGAGCTGCTGCAGCCGGTGCTCGCCGCTTTCGACGAGGGCTTGCACACGGCCGACGTGGTCGCCGCGAGCACCCTGCTCGAGCGGCTGCGTGCTAGCGCGCGATAGAGAACAGCACCGCGTTGTTGACCGCGTACACCGCCCCATCGGCACCGATCGCGGTCGGCGTGTACGACTCGCCGATGCCGCTGGTCAGGCGGATCCGCTGGCTCGCGGTGTTGCTGGCGAGGTCCCAGCGGTACAGATAGCCATCCTCGCTGTTGACGAGGACCGAGCGGGTGAACGGGTCGACCGCGGCGGTGTTGATGCACCACTCGACCACCGGCCCGGAGTTGCCCGATTCGAAGGTCGGGCCGAGCAGCGTCTGCACCTCCCTCATGATCAGCTGGCCGGAAATCGCGTCGACCTGGCTGACGCGCGGATCGACGATGGCGATACGGTTGGCGCCGTTGCCGCTGCCGACGCCGAGGTAGTTGTTGTACTTCAGCATGAGCAGGTAGGGCGAGCCGCCGACGTATCCGGGCACCGCCGCCGCCGGCACGATCGACGCGGTGTCGTCCCAGCCGAAGCCGCCAGGCACGAAGCGCGTGGCCAACGTCGCGTCGTAGTGCAGCAGCCAGCCGCGTCCGTTGTGCGTGCCGAAGGTGGTCTCGAGAACACCGAAGTAGACGTCGCCGTCGGGCCCAACGGTCGGCGAGGCGGTGCTGTCGTCGCTGAGGCGAGCCAGCGCGCCGCTGCCCGGATCGATCAGCAGCGCCCGGTTCCTGAGCGCGAGCGTGCTGCTGTCGAGCGCGAGCAGGTAGCCGCCCTGGACCTGGGCCGACGCCGGATCGGCGTTGACCGCGACATAGAGCGTGCCGAGGTCGGGCGAGAGCGCCGGCGCGCTGTTCGTCTGCACCTTGGCGACGCCCGAATCGCCCGAGACGATCCGCGCCGAGACCCAGCCGCCGACGCCGTTGGCGCCGATGCGGGCGATGCCGCTTTCGAGCCCGGCCGGATTGGCGGCGGTGACGACGAAGCCGAAGAAGACGTTGCCGGCGGCATCGACCGTGATCGGCGTGTTGATGAAGACGCTGGCGTCGTAGATCGCCGGCGCGGCGGCATAGGCAGCGGCGCCGAAGAACACCACGGTCTGCAGCGATCCGCTCGGCGAATCGGCGTCGGCCTTCACCAGCAGCTTGCCGCCGGCGCCGGGTGCGTAGAGACGGTTGCCCGTGGTCAGCGCCAGGTTGTAGCTCGGGATCCAGTTGTGCGCCGGCAGCACATAGTCGACCGTCGCCGACCAGATCGGTCCGCCGTTGACGCCGGAGCGGGCCTCGATCCGGAAGCCCCCGTTGGCGCCGGTCTTCACGGGCAGCACCACGGTGTTGTGCGAAGTGATCACCGGCGAGCCGTAGTGGGTGAGGAGCACGCCGCCGCCCGAGCGGTACTGCGGGTCGAGGTCGAGCGGCGTCGCCCAGGCGATGCGATTGAGGTCCTGGGTGGCGATCGCGCTCAGCGCCGAGTGCTGGGCGTCGCGGCCGAAGCCCCACCAGGCGGGGCCGTCGACCCCCGGCGCGGGCGGCACGGTCGGGCCGCCGGGAATGACCGGGCCGCCGCCGCTGCTGCCGCCACCGCCGCCGCACCCTCCAAGCACGGGGGCGAGCGCAAGCGCGGACGCGCCGGCGAGAAAGCGGCGGCGCTTCAGCGCCGCAGAAGAGAATCGGGAGGCAAGGGTCATGGTGTGTTCGATGGTGCCGGCGGCAGGCTGGCCAGCGTGGCGATCAGTATCGCTTCGTCGACCGGCTTGATCAGGGGGGTCCGGCGTGGCAGATGGCCGGCAGCACCTCGCCGATCGGCTCCCGGATCACCACGTCCGCGAGCTCGTCCATCGCCGTCGGCTGGTCGTTGACGATGACGATCGCCGCCCCGGCGCGCGCCGCGATCGGCACCATGCTCGCCACCGGCTGCACCTGCAGGGTGGTGCCGATCGCGAGCAGCAGGTCGGCCTCGGCCGCCACCGCCAGGGCGCGGTCGATCACCTCGGGCACGAGCGACTGGCCGAACGAGATCGTGTCGCTCTTCAGGATGCCGCCGCAGTCCGGGCAGTGCGGGTCGTCCTCGCCGGCGCGCACCCGGGCAAGCGCCTCCTCCATGGGCGCGCGCCGGCCGCACTCCCAGCACATCACCCGACGCATGCTGCCGTGCACCTCGACCACCAGCGCCGGCGACTGGCCGGCCCGCTGGTGCAGCTCGTCGATGTTCTGGGTCACGAGCGCATGCAGCTTGCCGCGCCGCTCGAGCGCCACCAGGGCACGGTGGCCGGCGTTCGGCGCCGCGCTCCAGGCGGGCGAGTCGAGGCGCGACCGCCACGCGGCCCGGCGCACCTCGGGCTCGGCCAGGTAGTTCTGGATCGTCGACTGCTTCTCCGCCGCCGGGTTCTTGGTCCACACGCCGCGCGGGCCGCGGAAATCGGGGATGCCCGATTCGGTGGAGATGCCGGCGCCGGTGAGCACGACCACGCGCCGGGCGGCGGCGATCAGGCGCCGCGCCTCGTCGACCCTGTCCATCGCCCGGCCCGGCTCGCCGCCGCCACGACCTAGTTCTTCTCGGCGAGCTGCTCCAGGATCGCCGGGTTCTCCAGGGTCGAGGTGTCCTGCGTGATCGCCTCGCCGTTGGCGACCGAGCGCAGGAGGCGGCGCATGATCTTGCCGCTGCGCGTCTTCGGCAGGTTGTCGCCGAAGCGGATGTCCTTGGGCTTGGCGATCGGACCGATCTCCTTGGCCACCCAGTCGCGCAGCTCCTTGGCGATCTGCTTCGCTTCCTCGCCGGTGGGCCGCGAGCGCTTGAGGACGACGAAGGCGCAGATCGCCTCGCCGGTGGTGTCGTCGGGGCGGCCGACCACCGCGGCTTCGGCCACCAGCGCGGTGTGCGAGACCAGCGCCGACTCGATCTCCATCGTGCCCATGCGGTGGCCGCTGACGTTGAGCACGTCGTCGATCCGGCCGGTGATGGTGAAGTAGCCGGTCTTCTCGTCGCGGATCGCGCCGTCGCCGGCAAGGTAGTACCTGCCCTGGAAGTCCTCCGGGTAGTAGCTCTTCCTGAACCGCTCCGGGTCGCCGTAGATCGTGCGGATCATGCTCGGCCAGGGCTTCCTGATCACCAGGATGCCGCCCTTGCCGTTGGGCACCTCGTGGCCCTGCTCGTCGACCACGGCGGCGTCGATGCCGGGGAACGGCAGCGTGCACGAGCCGGGCACGAGCGGCGTCGCGCCCGGCAGCGGCGTGATCATGTGGCCGCCGGTCTCGGTCTGCCAGAAGGTGTCGACGATCGGGCAGCGGCCGCCGCCGATGTGCTTGTGGTACCACTCCCAGGCGGCGGGATTGATCGGCTCGCCGACCGTGCCGAGGATGCGCAGGCTCGTCAGGTCGTAGTTCTTCGGATGCGCCTTCTCGGTCCCTTCGGCGGCCTTGATCAGCGAGCGGATCGCGGTCGGCGCGGTGTAGAAGATCGAGACCTTGTGCTTCTCGATCATCTTCCAGAAGCGGCCGGCGTCGGGGTACGTGGGAATGCCTTCGAACACGATCTCGGTGCCGCCGAGCGCGAGCGGCCCGTAGGTGATGTAGGTGTGGCCGGTGACCCAGCCGATGTCGGCCGTGCACCAGAACACGTCGTCGGGCTTGAGGTCGAAGGTCCACTTCGTCGTCAGCGCGGCGTGCAGGAGGTAGCCCCCGGTCGAGTGCTGAACCCCCTTGGGCTTGCCGGTCGAGCCCGAGGTGTAGAGCAGGAACAGCGGATGCTCGGCGCCGACCCACTCCGGCTCGCAACTCGCCGGCTCCTTCTCGACCAGCTCGTGCAGCCACTTGTCGCGCGGGGCGACGAAATCGACCTTGCCGCCGGTGCGCCGGTAGACGATGACGTCGCGCACCGCATGGCCGGGGCCGGCGAGCGCCTCGTCGACGATGCTCTTCAGCGGCAGCGCCTTGCCGCCGCGCATCTGCTCGTCGGCGGTGATCACCAGCACCGCGCCGGTGTCGGCGATGCGGTCGCGCAGGCTGGTCGCCGAGAAGCCGCCGAACACCACCGAGTGGGTCGCGCCGATGCGGGCGCAGGCCTGCATCGCCACCACGCCTTCGATCGACATCGGCATGTAGATCACGACCCGGTCGCCCTTGACCAGGCCGCGCGCCTTCAGGGCATTGGCCAATCTGCAGGTGCGCTCGAGCAGCTCCTTGTAGGTCACGCGGGTGACGGCGCCGTCGTCGGCCTCGAAGATGATCGCGGTCTTGTCGCCGAGGCCGGCCTCGACGTGCCGGTCGAGGCAGTTGTACGAGGCATTGAGGGTGCCGTCGTCGAACCAGCGGAAGAACGGCGCCTTGCTCGAGTCGAGCACGTTCCTGAACGGGGTGCGCCAGGAGAGCAGCTCGCGGGCGAGGCGCGCCCAGTAGGCTTCGTGGTCGCGCTCGGCTTCGTCGCAGAGCTTGCGGTAGGCCTCCATGCCGGAGACCCAGGCGTTCTTCACCGCGCTCTCGGGCGGCTCGTAGACGTTCAGTTCTGCGTTCATGGTCGTGTGTCTCCCCGGGTGGTGGCCTACGCCCTTTTACCTCATGTGCGGCGCCGCGGGTTGGCGGTGCCGCAAGGCCCGGAGCGCAATGGCGCCCGTCCCCGCGCTCCGCGGCCTGGCCGGCGCGCTCCGGGATGGCACACTGACTCCCCCCCGAGCGCCCTTGCCGATTCCATGACCACCCCGATCCGCCACGCCGATTTCGTCGACAGTATCGCCGCAGCGCTGCAATACATCAGCTACTACCACCCGGCCGACTACATCGCCCACCTCGCCAAGGCCTACGAGCTCGAGCAGGGGCCCGCGGCGAAGGACGCGATCGCGCAGATCCTCACCAATTCGAAGATGTGCGCCGAAGGGCGCCGGCCGATCTGCCAGGACACCGGCATCGTCAACGTGTTCCTGAAGATCGGCATGGACGTGCGCTTCGAGGGCTTCCCGGGCAGCGTCGAGGACGCGGTGAACGACGGCGTCCGAAAGGGCTACCTCGACCCCGACAACCCGCTGCGCGCTTCGATCGTCGGCGACCCGCACTTCGAGCGCAAGAACACCAGGGACAACACGCCCGCGGTCGTGCAGATGACGCTGGTGCCGGGGGCGGCCGTCGACGTCATCGTCGCCGCCAAGGGCGGCGGCAGCGAGAACAAGGCGAAGTTCGTGATGATGAATCCGAGCGACAGCCTGGTCGACTGGGTCTTGAAGACCGTGCCGACCATGGGCGCCGGCTGGTGCCCGCCCGGCATGCTCGGCATCGGCATCGGCGGCACGGCCGAGAAGGCGATGCTGATGGCCAAGCAGAGCCTGATGGAAGACATCGACATGGCCGAGCTGAAGGCGCGCGGGCCGCAGAACAAGACCGAGCAGCTCCGCATCGAGCTTTGCGACAAGGTCAACGCGCTCGGCATCGGCGCCCAGGGCCTCGGTGGCCTCACGACCGTGCTCGACGTCAAGATCGCGATGGCGCCGACCCACGCCGCTTCCAAGCCGGTGGCGATGATCCCCAACTGCGCGGCGACGCGGCATGCCCACTTCGTGCTCGACGGCTCGGGGCCCGCTTACCTCGACCCGCCGCCGCTCTCGCTCTGGCCCGACGTGAAATGGGCGCCCGACTACGAGCGCTCGAAGACGGTCGATCTCGACACCCTGACGCGCGAGCAGGTCGCGAGCTGGAAGCCCGGCGACACGCTGCTCCTCTCCGGGAAGATGCTGACCGGCCGCGACGCCGCGCACAAGCGGATCCAGGAGATGCTTGCCCGCGGCGAGAAGCTGCCGGTCGAGTTCGCCGGCCGCGTCATCTACTACGTCGGCCCGGTCGACCCGGTGCGCGACGAGGTCGTGGGCCCCGCCGGCCCGACCACGGCGACACGCATGGACAAGTTCACCGAGATGATGCTGGCCGAGACCGGCCTGATCGCGATGATCGGCAAGGCCGAGCGCGGCCCGGCGGCGATCGAGGCGATCCGCAAGCACCACAGCGCCTACCTGATGGGCGTGGGCGGCGCCGCCTACCTCGTCTCCAAGGCGATCCGCCAGGCCCGGGTGGTCGGCTTCGCCGACCTCGGCATGGAAGCGATCTACGAGTTCGAGGTCAGGGACATGCCGGTCACGGTCGCGGTCGACGCCCGCGGCACCTCGGTGCATGAGACCGGCCCCGCGACCTGGAAGGCGAAGATCGCCGGCATCCCGGTCGCGATCGCCTGAGCCGGGCGCGGCGAGACTCGCAGATGAGCGCTAAAGCGGCGTGGTGGCTGGAGCGCATCGCCGCCGACGGCTCGGCGCTGGCGGTGCCGGTGCACACGCTGCCCTTCGGCATCGGCCGTGACGAGGACAGCGGGCTGGTGCTCGTCGCCTCGGGCGTCAGCCGCCGGCACGCCACCCTGACCCTCGACGCCGGCACCGGCCGGCTCGTCCTCGCCGACCTCGGCAGCACCAACGGCTGCTTCGTCAACCGGGCGCGCATCGATGCGCCGCGCCTGCTCGACGAAGGCGACATCGTCCACATCGGCAGCGCCGAATTCCGGATCCGTCGCGCCGACGCCGGCGCCCGCGACAGCATCCTGCCGGCCGAGGAGCGCACCGTCATCGCCGCGCCCGGCAACCGCCTGAGCGAGCAGTTCGTCGCCAACGAAGCGCAATTCCTCGCCCTGCTCGGCGGCGACGGCCTGTCGGCGGCGGTGCAGCCGATCGTCAATGCCGGCGACGGCCGGGTCGTCGCCTACGAGCTGCTCGGCCGCTGCACCCACCCGGAGCTGCCGGCCTCGCCGATGCACCTGTTCAGCCTGGCGACGCGGCTCGGCCGCGCCGGCGAGCTGAGCCATGCGCTGCGCGAGCACGGCGTCGCCGCCGTCGCCCCGCGCCTGCGCGGCGCCACCCTGTTCGTCAACGCTCATCCGACGGAGACCTCCGAGCCCGGATTCGTCCCGGGGATCGCCCGGCTGGTGCGCGAGCATCCCGGCATCGAGCTGGTGATCGAGATCCACGAAACCGCGGTCGTCGAGACCGCGCGCATGCGCGAGCTCGGCGCCCGCCTGGCCGACATCGGCGTGCGCTTCGCCTACGACGACTTCGGCGCCGGCCAGGCGCGCCTCAACGAGCTGAGCGAGGCGCCGCCGCACTTCGTCAAGTTCGACATGGCGCTGGTCAACGGCCTGGCCGCGGCGAGCGCGCGCAAGCAGCGCGTCGTCTCCGACCTGGTGCGACTGGTCATCGACCTCGGCTCGATCGCGTTGGCCGAAGGCATAGAAGCCGAGGCCGACGCCGAGCTCTGCCGGCAGATGGGCTTTCGCCTGATGCAGGGCTACCTGTTCGGCAAGCCCGTGCCCGCCGCCACCCTGTGAGATCGCCCATGGCCAGGATTCCGACCTACGACGACGTCGCCGCCGCCTCCGCACGCATCGCCCCCGCCGCGCACCGCACGCCGGTCCTGACCTCGCGCACCGCCGACGAGGAAACTGGCGCCAGCCTCTTCTTCAAGTGCGAGAACTTCCAGCGCATGGGCGCGTTCAAGTTCCGCGGCGCGTACAACGCCCTCTCCTGCTTCGACTCAGGCCAGCGCAAGGCCGGGGTGGTCGCGTTCTCGTCGGGCAACCACGCGCAGGCGGTCGCCCTGTCGGCGCGCCTGCTCGGCATGCCGGCGACGATCGTCATGCCGCACGACGCGCCGGCGGCGAAGGTCGCGGCGACGAAGGGCTACGGCGGCAAGGTCGTCGTCTACGACCGCTACAAGGAAGATCGCGAGGCGATCGGCCGTCGTCTGGCCGAAGAGGGCGGCCTCACGCTCATTCCGCCCTTCGACCATCCGGACGTGATCGCCGGGCAAGGCACGGCGGCCAAGGAACTGATCGAGGACGCCGGCCCGCTCGACGCTCTCTTCGTCTGCCTCGGCGGCGGGGGGCTCCTCTCCGGCTCGGCTCTCGCCGCGCGCGCGCTCGCCCCCGGCTGCAGGGTCTACGGCGTCGAGCCCGAGGCGGGCAACGACGGGCAGCAGGCGTTTCACTCCGGCCACCTGGTCCACATCGAGGTGCCGAAGACCATCGCCGACGGCGCGCAGACGCAGTCGCTCGGCAAGATCACCTTCGAGATCATCCGCCGCGACGTCGACGACGTGTTCACCGCCAGCGACGGCGAGCTCGTCGACGCGATGCGCTTCTTCGCCACGCGCATGAAGATGATCGTCGAGCCGACCGGCTGCCTCGGCTTCGCCGCCGCGCGGCGGATGAAAAGCGAGCTCAAGGGGCAGCGCGTCGGCGTGCTCGTCAGCGGCGGCAACGTCGACCTGGCGCGCTTCGCCGCGCTCGTCGCGGGGTGACCGGGCACGCGCGTCAGCCGCTGCTGCGCGACCGCAGCGAGCAGTCGAGGGTCACCAACGAAGAGCTGTTCTTCGACCTGATCTATGCGTTCGCGGTCACCCAGCTCTCGCACCGGCTGCTCGCCGACCTGACCCTCGTCAACGCCGGCCAGACGCTGGTGCTCTGGTTCGCGGTCTGGCTCGGCTGGCAGTACACGGTCTGGGTCACCAACTGGTTCAACCCCGAGCACCCGCGGATGCGGCTGCTGCTGTTCGCGCTGATGCTGACCGGGCTCGCCCTCTCGGCGACGATTCCCGCCGCCTTCGCCGAGGCCGGGCTCGCCTTCGGTCTGTGCTTCGCGGCGATCCAGGTGATCCGCACCGTCGTCGTCCTGGTCAGCCTGCCGGGCGATCACGCGCTGGTGCCCAACTTCCAGCGCATCCTCGCCTGGGTGATCCTGTCGGCGACGCTGTGGATCGCCGGCGGCCTGACCGAAGGCAACGCCCGGCTCGGCTTCTGGATCGCCGGCGTGGCCTGCGAGTACGCGGCACCCATGCTCGGGTTCTTCGTGCCCGGCCTGGGCCGCTCGGCCTCCACCGACTGGACCATCGACGGCGGCCACCTCGCCGAGCGCAACCAGCTGTTCGTGATGATCGCGCTCGGCGAGTCGGTCCTGGCCACGGGCGCTTCGTTCAGCCAGGCGCCGCACTTCGACCTGCCGACCGTCATCGCCCTGATGGCCGCCTTTGCCGGCAGCGTGGCGATGTGGTGGGTGTACTTCGATACCGGCAGCCGCGACGGCACCGAAGCGATCGAGCGCTCCGCCGACCCCGGCCGGATCGGCGCCCGCTTCCACTACGCGCACGTCGTCCTGATCGCCGGCGTGATCGTCGCCGCGGTCGGCGACGAGCTGATGCTGCGTCGCCCGGGAGAGCGCATGGACGCGCCCGCCGCCGCGGTGCTGATCGGCGGGCCGCTGCTCTACCTGATCGGCAACACCGCCTACAAGCGCATCGTCTACGGCGGCGCCTCGCTCTCGCACCTGGTCGGCATGGTGCTGATGCTGGCGCTGATGCCGCTTGCCTTCGTCACCGATCGGCTGATGATCGGCGGCCTGGCGACGCTGGTGATGATCGGCGTGGCGACGATGCAGACCCTGCATCCGCGCAAGGTCAGGACCTAGGCGCCGGTCTTTCGCAGCAGCTCGAGCAGGCTCGCGTCGTCGAGCGCGGCGAAGCCGGCGGCACAGGCTTCGCGGAAGCGCTGCGCCGCGAGCCGGCCGAACGCGGCCTCGAAACCGACCTCCTCCGCCATGCCGAGCGCCAGCCCCGTGTCCTTGGCGAGCAGGGTGGTGTGCGCGCGCGGCGCCAGGTCGCCGGCGATCGCGCGTCGCATCCGGTCCGAGCCGATCCAGCTCTGCCCGCTCGACTGCTCGATCACCGCCAGCGTGCGTGCCGGGTCGAGGCCGAGCCGCTCGGCAAGGGCGATCGCCTCGGCGGCGCCGGCGAGGTTGATCGCGGCGAGCAGGTTGTTGACGAGCTTGGTCCGCGCCCCGTCGCCCGGCCGTTCGCCGACCCGGAACACCTTCGACGACAGGGCTTCGATCAGCAGGCGCTGGCTCGCGAACACGGCGTCGGCGCAGGCGACCATCAGGCTCATGCTGCCGTCGCGGGCGCGCGCCGGGCCGCCCGACATCGGCGCGTCGACGCAGGCGACGCCGAGCGCCGCCAGACGGGCCGCGATCCTTTCAGTGCTCGCCGGGCCGAGCGTCGGGCAGAGGAGCACGCAGGCCCTCGTCGCCGGCGCCGCGGCGAAGGCGCCGTCGGCGCCGAACAGGACCGCGTCGCACTGCGCCGCATCGACCACCGCGACGACGACGACCGGATGCGCCGCCGCCAGCGCCGCCGGCGTGACGAACGCGCGCGCGCCGGCGCGCACGCACTCGGCCTCGCGCGCCGCGTCGATGTCGCGCACGCCGACCGACCAGCCGAGCTCGCACAGGCGCAACGCCATCGCCGCGCCCATGTTGCCGACACCGATGAAGCCGACGCTGCCCGCGCTCATTGCAACGACTCTAGCCGCGCGGGTGATGGGTCGCGTGCAGGGCCTTCAGCCGTTCGCGCGCCACGTGGGTGTAGATCGTGGTCGTCGAGATGTCGGCGTGGCCGAGCAGCATCTGCACGGCGCGCAGGTCGGCGCCGTGGTTGAGCAGGTGGGTGGCGAAGGCGTGGCGCAGGGTGTGCGGCGAGATCGGCGCGGCGATGCCGGCGGCGCGGGCGTGCGCCTTGACGAGCTTCCAGAACATCTGCCGCGTCATCGGGCCGCCGCGCGCCGTGACGAAGAGGGCATCGCTGCTCTGGCCCCCGAGGATCGCGGCGCGCGCCTCGCCGAGGTAGCGCTGCATCCAGGCGTGCGCCTCCTCGCCGAAGGGCACCAGCCGCTCCTTCGCGCCCTTGCCGGTGACGCGCAGCGCCCCCTCGGCGAAGCCGACGCTCACCGTCTTCAGCCCGACCAGCTCGCTGACGCGCAGGCCGCTCGCGTACATCAGCTCGAGCATCGTCCGGTCGCGCAGGCCGAGCGCGGTCCCGACGTCCGGGGCGGCGAGCAGGGCCTCCACCTGGGCTTCCGACAGCGACTTGGGCACGCGCATCGGCTGCCGCGCCGCGGCCAGGCGCAAGGTCGGATCGGCGCTCGTCAAGTGCTCGCGCAAGGCCCAGCGGAAGAAGCGCCGGAACACCGCCAGACGGCGGTTGGCACTGGTCGCTGCACTGCCGCCATGGCGGGCGACCGCGTACTCGCGCAGGTCGGCCTCGCTCGCCTCGGCGAGCGCGCGCCCGCCGTGCGCGGCGAGCCAGGTCGAGAACAGCGTCAGGTCGCGCCGGTAGGCCGCGAGCGTGTTGGCCGCGAGGCCGTCCTCGATCCAGAGCGCGTCGATGAACCGGTCGACGACTGCCGCGCCCGCGCTGTTCATGGCTTCGCCCGCGGCGGTCGAAGGCCGGCTCAGTCGAGCGTGAGCTTCTGCGCCGCGACGACCTTCTTGTAGACCTCGAACTCGGCGGCGATCTGCGCGGCGAACTGCTCGGGCGTGTTGCCGATGACGATCGAGCCGGTGTCCTCGATCCGCTTCTTCACCGCCGGATCGTCGATCGTCTTCTTGACCGCGTCGTGGATCCTGTCGACCACTTCCTTCGACATGCCCTTGGGCCCGTGGATGCCGTAGAACGCGGGCCGGTTCACCGGCTCGAGGCCGACTTCCTTGAAGGTGGGAATGTTCGGCAGCACCGCCAGCCGCTGCGGCGCGGCGACGACGATCGCGATCAGCCGCCCCTGCTGGATGAAGGGCAGCGCCGACGGCAGGTTGTCGAAGATCATCGGCACCTGGCCGGCGACGACGTCGTTGAGCGCCGGGCCCGCGCCGCGGTACGGGATGTGGGTGACGAAGGTGCCCGAGAGGTTCTTGAACAGCTCCATCTGCAGGTGGCCGATGCCGCCCGTGCCGGAGCTGCCGTACGAGTACTTGCCGGGATTCTTCTTCAGCTCGGCGAGGAAGCTCTTGTAGTCGCGCGCCGGAAAGCCCGGATGCACGGCGATCACGTTCGGCGTCGCCGCGACGTTGATGATCGGCGTGAAGTCGGTGAGCGGGTTGTAGGCGATCTTCGGGTTGATCGCCGGGTTGGCGGCGGTCGTCGACACCGTGGCCATGCCGATGGTGTAGCCGTCCGGCGCCGAGCGCGCGATCTCGGTCGCGCCGATCGAGCCGCCGCCGCCGGCCTTGTTGTCGACGATCAGCGTCTGCCCGAGCGCGACGTTGATCTTCTCCGCCACGACCCGGGCGACGATGTCGGTCGTGCCGCCGGGCGCGAACGGAACGATCAGCCGCACCGGCTTGTTCGGATAACCCGACTGGGGCCAGCCCGCGCCCGGAACGGCAGCGGCGAGAGCGGCGGTGGCGAGCAGGGATCGGCGATGCAGCATGAACACTCCGGCGGTTTCTGATCTCGGGGAGGGCGAAGTCTAGGCGAAGGCCCGGGCCGGGCAGCGGCGGCAAGGACCTCGCCTGCGGTCGGCATACTCGACCGGGTGGCGAATCCTTTGCTCCTGCTGCCCGACTTCCTGCTGATCCTGCTCGGCTTCGTCATCTGCCGCGGCACCGCGCTCGACCGCCGGGTGTGGGACGCGGCCGAGCGGCTCGTCTACTTCCTGCTCTTTCCGGTGCTGCTCTTCAACTCGATCCTGAAGAGCCCGCTGCAGCCGGCGCAGGCGCTCGACCTCGGCCTCGCCGGCCTCGGCACGCTCGCCGTCGGCATCGCCGTCGCGCTGGGGATGGGCCGCTGGCCCGGCGTCGACCGGCGCCTGCATGCCTCGGGCGCGCAGGTCGCGTACCGCTTCAACTCCTACCTCGCCCTGGCGCTGGCCGAGCGGCTCTACGGCGCGCAGGGCCTCGCCTGGATGGCGCTGCTGATGGCGCTGGCGATCCCGATCTGCAACGTCGCCGCGGTCTGGCCGCTGGCGCGCCACGGCGGCCACTCCTACGGCCGCGAGATCGCGCGCAACCCGCTGATCATCGGCACCGTGCTCGGCCTCGCCGGCAACGCCCTCGGCCTGACGCTGCCCGATGCCGTGACGACGACGCTGCAGCGCATCGGCCTCGCCGCCCTGCCGATCGGCCTGATGGCGGTCGGCGCCGGGCTCACCCTCGGCGGCCTGAAGGCCGCGCCCGGCCTGGCGACGAGCCTGCTCGCGATTCGCCACGCCCTGCTGCCGGCGGTGGCGATCGGCCTGGCGTTGGCGCTGCACCTGCCGCCCGAGCAGCGCAGCATCGTCGTCCTGTTCGCCGCCCTGCCGACGGCCGCGAGCGCCTACGTGCTGGCGGCGCGCATGGGCGGCGACGGCAGCTTCGTCGCCGGCCTGGTCACCGTATCGACCGCGCTCGGCATGCTGAGCATTCCGCTCTGGCTGGCGGTGCTCGGCCTCGTCTCCTGATCGCGGCGGCGACGATGCTTGCGCGTTGAGGAACTGCCGTCGGTCACGGCCGGCAGCCTTCTGCCCGCGCCGACAATGCAATTCGCGCATCCACCGCGCGGCAGTAGAAAGCGACGAACCCATGACCTCCCGCCCCGCAAACTTCGATCCGTCCATCGATCCCACGGCCGATCAAGTGCGCGCATTGCGTGATGCCGGCCCCGACGGCCCGGTGGTGATGCTCAATCTTCTGAAGTTCCGCGAGCAAGCAAACTACCCCGCAGGATCTCACCATCCGCCTTGCTCGGGTGCCGAGGCCTACCGCAGGTACCAGACGGCATTCGTGGAAACCGTGGGCGATGTGAGCCGTGCCGAGGTGGTGTGGGAAGGGAAGATCGACAGACCCTTCATCGGCGATGCCAGCCAGGACTGGGACAAGTGCCTCTTGGTCCGCTACCCGAGCCGGCAACACTTTCTCGCGATGATGGCCGACGGTGCGTATCGCGAGGCGCTCGTCCATCGCTACGCGGGCCTCGAGCGCACCATCCTTTTGCAGATGCAGGGCTGACGACTCCACGTGGCAAGGAGATGTCGGTCGCGAGACCGCCTCGGGGCCGAAACCCGGGTCAGTGATGAGCGCCCAGCAAATAAGGAAGAGAAGCCGCTTTAGCCCGGGCCATCGTCAATCGCTTGAAATAGCGGCCAGTTTCCCGGCACACCTTTCAAAGACTTAAGGCCGCGCTCTTTGAAACAAAGGCCCGAGCCGGCTACCAAATCCTTCACGGTAGTGGACACCAGTACCTGCCCGGCGCCGGCTTGAGCCGAGATGCGCGCGCCGACGTGCACGGCCATACCGCTGACCTTGGTGCCGGCGTTCTCCACTTCGCCGGTATGCAAGCCGGCGCGCAGGTCCAGGCCGATGGCCTTGGCATCGCGGACCATCGCCGAGGCGCAGCGCACCGCTCGCGCCGGCCCGTCGAAGGTCGCGAACAAGCCATCGCCCGCGGTGTCGATTTCGCGCCCGCGATGCGCTTCCAGCTGACTCCTGGCGCCGGCGTGGAAGCGCTGCTGAAGGTCGCGCCAGGCGCTGTCCCCCAGGCGCACCGCGAGTTCGGTGGAACCAACGATGTCGGTGAAAAGCACCGTCGCCAGCCAGCGCTCGTTGGGGGGTTCTTCGCGGCGCGAGGGCGTCGCTGCGGCGAAGCGCACGATCGCCTCGGTCACCCGAGCGGCATCGCCCTCCCAAGGGAAATGGTCATCGCCGGGCAGTTCTAGGTACTCCGCTTCGGGCAGGTGATCGGCAAGGTATCGCCCGTTGGCGACCCTGACCGCGCGGTCGCGACGCCGCTGGACGATCAGGGTCGGCCGGTGCACCTGCGGCAAGATCGCGCGGACATCGATCTGGTCGTTGGCAGTTTGCAACCGCTTGATGGCACTGGGTGAAGTGCTTTGCCGCTGGAATCGCGCGAGCGCTTCGCCGAAGGCAAGGTCGCCTGCACGGCTAGGTGCGAACATACGGGCTGCTTCCGGCTTGCCCCATGTTGCGCTCGTGTACCGGTGGATCTCTTCGATCGTCGGCGAGTGCGGATAATCCGGCGCCCACGAGAAGCGGGCCATCGAGCTGAGCAGGATCAGTCGCTCGACCATTTCCGGATAGGTCGCCGTGAAGAGCGCGCCCATGGGGCCGCCTTCTGAGTAGGCCAGCAACACCGTGCGCCTGGAGCCGACGGCCCGCAACACGTCGCGCACGTCGTCCATCCGCTCCTCCAGCGTGGGCACGCCTTCGAAGCGGTCGGACAGGCCTTGTCCTCGCTTGTCGAACAGGATCACGCGAAAGTGCGAGCCGAGCTCGCGAAACATCCGCGCAAAGCCCGGTCTCTCCCAGCTCAGCTCGATGTGCGAGACGATGCCGGGAACGAACAGCAGGTCGGTCGTGCCCTGGCCGAATACCTGGTAGGCGATGCTCAATCCGTCGGATTCGGCGTACCTGGTTTGCGGGACAGGAATCTCGGCGCTCACCGTACGAGTGTGCATCAGCGCCGGCTGTCCGAAGCGGATCGGAGCCTCCAGGCAACCGGCGATGTCATGAAGGTAGCTAGGCGACGCCGCCCGGGGCCTGGTCCAACGCCCAGTCGATGTGCTCCTGCACCATCGGGGTCGCTCCGGCGCGGCGCGCGCGCAAGGCCTCGGCGACCCGGGCATCGCCGGTCGCGCGCAGCGCGTTGCCGAGGCCGACCGCGAGGTTGCGCTGCCAGCGCTCGAAGCCGATGCGCCGGATCGCGCTGCCTTCGGTGCGGCGCAGGAACTCGGCTTCGTCCCAGGCCCACAGCTCGAGCAGCGACGGCGCGGCGAACTCCGGCCGGGCGTCGAAGTCGGCGAGCGGGCTGCGCACGGCGTATTTGTTCCACGGGCAGACGAGCTGGCAGTCGTCGCAGCCGTAGATGCGGTTGCCGATCGCGGCCCGAAACTCGACCGGAATCGCCTCCTTCAGCTCGATCGTCAGGTAGGAGATGCAGCGGCGGGCGTCGAGCCGGTAGGGCGCGACGATCGCGCCGGTGGGGCAGACATCGATGCAGGCGCTGCAGCTGCCGCAGTGCGCCTCGACCGGCGGCGTCGGCGCCAGCGCCAGGTCGACGTAGATCTCGCCGAGGAAGAACATCGAGCCGCCTTCGCGGTCGAGCGCGAGCGTGTGATTGCCGCGCCAGCCGAGGCCGCTCCTTGCGGCGAGCTCGACCTCGAGCACCGGAGCCGAATCGGTGAAGACGCGGTGGCCGAACGGGCCGATCGCATCGGCGAGCCGGTCGGCGAGCTGCTGCAGGCGTTGCCGCGACACCTTGTGATAGTCGCGGCCGCGGGCGTAGAGCGCCACCGACGCCTGCTCGGGCTGCCCGATCCGCCGCCACTCGCGGGCCTGCCAGTCGCCCGGCGTGTCGCGCGGGAGGTAGTCGAGCCGCGCGGTCAGCACCGAAAGCGTTCCCGGCACCAGCTCGGCCGGCCGGGCGCGCTTCAATCCATGCGCGGCCATGTAGTCCATCGCGCCGTGAAAACCGTTGTCCAGCCATGCGCGCAACGGAGCCTCGGCGGCGGCGAGATCGATGCCGGCGATGCCGATCTGGGAAAATCCGAGCTCGCGGCCCCAGCCCCGCAGTTGCGGGAGCAGGGCCTCGCCGTCCAGGACATGAGATTCGTGCATTGCAGCCGTCGATTCTAGGAACCCGCCTCGTCCACTGGGGCGACGAGGCCGCGTGCGCGGCCAGCGCCGCCGCCCTCGCCAGCCACCCGGCGCTGGCCGATGCCTTCGTCGAGCTGCACGGCCCGCTCGGCGCCGGCAAGACCACCTTCGCCCGCTACCTGCTCGCCGCGCTCGGCGTCGCCGGCCGCGTCAAGAGCCCGACCTACACCCTGATGGAGCCGTACCGCAGCGACGCCGCCCACGGCGGCTTCGCCATCGCCCACTTCGACTTCTATCGCTTCGACGACGCCCAGGAGTGGGAGGACGCGGGCTTTCGCGAGGTGTTTGCGGAGCCGGGCCTGAAGCTGGTCGAGTGGCCGGAGAAGGCGGAAGCGCTGCTGCCGCCCTGCGACCTGCGCCTGACGATCCGGCCCGACGACGCGAGCCCGGCGCGCGCGCTGCGCATCGAGGCGCTCAGCGCCCGCGGCGAGGAGCTGCTGCGGTGAGCTCGCCGTCACGCCGCGACGCGCTGCGCGCCATGGGCGCGCTCGCCCTCGGCCTGGGCACGCGCGAGCTCGCCTTCGGCGCCGCCATCGTCGCCGTGCGCGTCTGGCCGGCCGACGAATACACCCGGGTGACGATCGAGTCGGACGCGCCGCTGTCGGAGAAGCATTTCCTGGCCGAGAACCCGTCGCGCCTGGTGATCGACGTCGACGGACTCGAGCTCAGCCCGCAGCTGCGCGAGCTGGTCGGCAAGGTCAAGCCCGACGACCCGTTCATCGCCGGCGTGCGCGTAGGCCAGAGCCAGCCGCGCATCGTTCGCCTCGTGCTCGACCTGAAGCAGCCGACCGCGCCGCAGCTCTTCACCCTGGCGCCGGTCGCGGCCTACCGGCACCGGCTGGTGTTCGACCTGCATCCGGTGCACGAGGCCGATCCGCTGCTCGCCCTGATCCGCGACAAGGAGCAGGCCGAGGCGAAGGCGGCGCAGGCCGTCCAGGACTCGCTCGGCGAATTCATCGGCCGCATGAACTCGGCCGTGGCGGCGGCCTCGGCGGCGGCGGGCACGGTGCCGCCTTCGCCGGGCAGCTCGGCCAACGTGCTGCCGGTGCTGCCGGCGCCGGTCGTGCCGCCGGTGCTGGGCCAGGCGAAGATCGACCGGCTCGTCGTCATCGCCCTCGACCCCGGCCACGGCGGCGAGGACCCGGGCGCCATCGGCCCGAGCGGGCTGCGCGAGAAGGACGTGGTGCTGGCGATCGCGATGCTGCTGCGCGACCGCATCAACGCCAATCCGTCGATGCGGGCGATGCTCACCCGCGACGCCGATTTCTTCGTGCCGCTGCACGAGCGGGTGAAGAAGGCGCGCCGGGTCCAGGCCGACCTGTTCGTCTCGATCCACGCCGACGCCTTTCTCAACCCCGAGGCGCGCGGCGCCTCGGTGTTCGCGCTCAGCCAGAGCGGCGCCTCGAGCACCGCCGCGCGCTGGATGGCCAACCGCGAGAACGCCGCCGACCTGGTGGGCGGCGTCAACGTCGCGGTCAAGGACGAGACCGTGATGCGGGCGATGCTCGACATGAGCACCACCGCGCAGATCAAGGACAGCCTCAAGCTCGGCGGCGAGGTGCTCGGCCAGATCGGCAAGGTCGGCAAGCTCCACAAGGGCAGCGTCGAGCAGGCCGGCTTCGCGGTGCTGAAGGCGCCCGACATCCCCTCGATCCTGGTCGAGTCGGCGTTCATCTCCAACCCGGGGGAGGAGGCGAAGCTGCGCGATCCGGAGTACCGCGCGCAGCTCGTCGACGCGCTCGCCACCGGCATCCAGCGCTACTTCGCGCGCAATCCGCCGCTGGCGCGCAGCCGCCAGCTATAACCGGGGCCTGCTCCCGAAGGAAGACGCATGCTCCATCCGCAAGCCCGGGCCCTGCTCGACCTGATCGCATCGCGCGGACTGCCGGCGATGCAGGACCTGCCGCCGGTCGAGGCGCGCGCGTTCTATCGCGACCGGCGCGCCATCACCCAGCCCGAGCCGCCGCCGGTGGCCGAAGTCGCCGAGCTCGCGGCCGAAGGTCCGCACGGCCCGATCGCGCTGCGCCTGTACCGACCGACGCGACGCAGCGACGACCCGGCGCCGACGCCGGTGCTGGTCTACTTCCACGGCGGCGGCTGGACCATCGGCGACCTCGACACCCACGACGTGCTCTGCCGGCAGCTCGCCAACGGCTCGCGCTGCGCGGTGGTGGCGGTCGATTACCGGATGGGGCCCGAGCACCGCTTTCCGGCCGCGGTCGACGACTGCCTCGCCGCGACCCACTGGGTGCGGCGCCATGCCGACGAGCTCGGCCTCGACGCCGCGCGGCTCGCAGTGGGCGGCGACAGCGCCGGCGGCAATCTCGCCGCGGTCGTGGCCTTGCTCGCGCGCGATGCCGGTGACCTGCCGATCGCCTTCCAGCTGCTCATCTATCCGGCGACCGACATGCGCTGCGTGCACCCCTCGCACGCCGCCAACGGCCACGGCTACCTGCTCGAGCGGCCGACGATCGAGTACTACCGGGCCAACTACATCGACGACCCGGCGTGCTACCTCGACTGGCGCGCCTCGCCCCTGCTGCACAGCGACCTGGCGACGATGCCGCCGGCACTCGTGCTCACGGCCGGCTTCGATCCGCTGCGCGACGAAGGCCTGGCCTACGCCAA
>JANMCC010000121.1:0-27485 GCA_031360885.1 Burkholderiales bacterium
TTCGTTGGTGGCCTTGCTGTCGCGCACGTTGTCGTCGGCAAACTCGGTGGACCGGAAACTTATGACAAGTTCCCCGGCGCTTAGCCCCCGGGCGGGATCATCGGTCAGGCATCTAAGAAGGGTGCCGCTGAAGCCGGTCTCCGTGTTCGAGATGTGTTCGACTACGGTCCAATCTTTGGCAAACTCATCTGCAAGGATGGTAGAGAACCTGCTCGAGCGCCCATTGCCGGTGGTCAGTATGTCGGGGCGAATCACGCCGGCAAACGTTGACCCGGGCAGTTGATTGCGTAGACCAAATAGCGCTTCTGCAGCGATTTGGACATTTGCGTATTTGAGATAGGCTGATGCTTGGTTGATGGTCATGGTCATTCTCCCTGCCTCGGCCTCAGAACTCGATCTACGAAGAAGCGTGTGGGAGCGCCGACCCAGCCCGTCAACGCCGGGCAGGTCTGTGCGAATTCCCATGGAGATCTAAAGCCTTCGGTGCTACCCTGACCGGGCTCAATCGAATACCAAGTGTGTTCAGCGATCGCGGCGTTCGTCACGGTGTCGGTGATCAGCACCTTGGTGCCCGCAATCCACTTTTCACGATCTTCCGGATCCAACATGTTGACGAACGAAACCGCATATCGGGAGGGAGGTCCGACGGCTAGCTCGCGAGAAAGCTCCGCCCGCTCAGACTTGGTGAGGCGGTAGCGGTAGATTGCGCCGTCCGAATCCTTTACGTCGACGAAACGATAGCCACGCAATGTGGAAGGTTGGCTGTTCAGATAGCCTCTTGGATTTCTCTTGTCTTCGTGATGCTCCCAAAGAAGGAAGTTTCGGATGTACCAGTCGGCTCGGCCTTCGCTAGGCAACGCAGCGTCAGGCCAGTAGCGATCACTCTTGTCCGACGGCTTCGCCTCGAGCCGAACGTTTGTCAGCAGAACGCCGTCCACATCCGATACTGTTCGGAACACCTTCCCGCCGGCCCCCTTGCAGCGTTCGGCGAAGAGAGCCCTCGCCTCGCCAAGTCGCGCTTGCGACGCGCTGCTTTTCTCCTGCACCGTATCCATCCGGCGAACTACGGGGTAGACGAGCCCACCAAGCACGATCGTTGCCAGCGGCAGCTTGATCGACCATCGCTTGGGCACCCACAACGCCAAAGCGACCAAGCCCACGCCAAGTAGCCAATATGCGACTCCCAGCACGCTGAGTAGCGGACCGAATGGAGTAAGGTCCAAGGAGGTCCCTGTAAGCATCATTCGTCACCTCCATGTCGGAATTGGACCTCGACTCCTCTCGAGGCGGTCCCAACCTGAACCCGTGCCGAGAGACGCAATTCGGCGTTTGCCTGTTGGAGTGACTCGAACTCCTGTTCCCCCTGAAGCGAGGCCACCGCGGAACGTCGGTCGCGCCTAGTGCCACGCCGCCACGGCGGCGGTGATCCACATCGCGACTGTGGTACCTGAATGAGTTCGCGTAGCCCCTCGCGATCCAACGGAAAACGATGAGGCCCGTTGGGTGCTCTAATCAGCATGTCGTTCCCGATTCCGAGATGGCGCGATTGGTTGGCACCTCCTCAGGAGTTTTATGTGAGGCCATGCCTTGGTGCGGGCTCAAGAGAAGCCGCTCATATTGGATACGCGCAATATCTTGGCCAAAATTCAGTGAGGCATCTCGTGCCCGTTGCCGAGTCACGCGGTCGGCGTGGCGACCGATCAGTGTCTTCAACACCACTCGCTTGATCTCGTCGATGGCGTCAAACGTCACCAACCTTCCGTTTATTCCGTCACGGACCATCTCTCGGCCAGGCGCCGTGTGTGACGCCACACTGGTGTTGACGGGCCGACACCAAAGAGGGACTCGGCCGCCATTTGTAGATTGGCGTACTTCAGATACGTCGAGATGTCAGTTGACACGTTACCCCCCTCGTTTCGGCTTCAGGACCCTGGCCACGAAGTCTCTTGTGCTTGTGCCGGCTGATGGGCAGCGTGGCCCATAAGACTTGGCCCACTCCCAAGGATCGCGCTGACCGTCAGTACTCCCCTGCCCCGTGTCCAAGAGAAATCCCCGACGTTCGGCCATCACCTCATTGGTCTGCAGATCGATCACCCGAAGCACTCCGCCCGCTATCCAATGTCGCCGGTCCTCTTCCGTCGAGATGTCGTCCCATGAGAGTCCGTAACGAGCGTCAGACGCAACAATGCGCTGGCGTTGAAGAGCCTCATAGTTGCCGTCGGCATCCGCTCCATACCCTGTGGACGCTACGTGCTCACGGAACTGCTCGCGGGACACCGATGCGACTGCCTTGACAACTACTACGTAGCGATAGTTGACTCCGTCGCGAGGGTCCACAGTTTCGACAAAGGCGTAGTTCGCAACGCCCGCCTTTGACGTATCGCTCTTCTTCAGACCTGGATCCAGATCTGCCCGTAGCAGCCGCAGGACGCAGCCCTCCAACTGACAGTCACGGCCGTAGGGATCGTTTAGCTTCCATTGGTCAGTGGAGTTGTCGCGACGCGAATACTCTTCGCGCCACTTCATCCAGGCAATGCCATCGACGTCATCTGCCGTACGCACAATCTTCTCGCCTGCGGTCCTGCATCGCTCGGCGAATAGAGCTTTCGCTTCGTTAAGATGTTCTGTCGACTCGATGGAGCTGCGATTCAAGGTCCCGAACTGAAGCACTATCGGGAGAGAGAACCCCATGAGGACAATTGAGGCCACCGACACTTTTGCCAGCAATCGCTTCGGCAGTCGGGAGGCCAAGACTGCTGCAATCAGCGCGAGAAGCCAATAGCCGATACCTAGGATGCTGACGAGCGGTCCGAAGGGGGTCAGGTCGAGAGACGTACCAGTCAGCATTCCGTACCCCCGATTGGCAGCGCAGACGTTGGCGATTCGTGCTCATCTCTCGAACGGCTCTGTTTGCGCGCTTCGCTCCTGTCCCTAGCCAAGTGCGCGCGTTGAGTGGAGATCAGGCAATTCACGCTACGCATGAGAGTTCCTCATCGCGCACTACCTGTGGTGAAAATCCCAGCTTGGATTCACAGTCATCGCGCGATCGGCCAAAGACTTTGAGCACTTGGTCAAAGCCTCGCAACCCATCGTCCCTGCTCGGCAAGGTCACGCTTGCGCGAATGCCTTCCGGGATTGCGACCAAGCGTCTACCTTGATTGTCTAGGGCGGCAACGACCCCTGCAGCAATTGCCGAGACATCGAAGAACTCCACTAGCGACCCGTTTTCTCCATCACGAATTGCCTCCTGAACTGGGGGCGTCCGCGATCCGATGACTCGACACCCACACGCCAATGCCTCAAGTACTGACCAGCTCAACACAAACGGGTAGGTGAGGTATACATGCGACGCAGACACTTGCAAGGTGCGAACGAACTCCGGCCAAGGCACTCTTCCAAGGAAGTGAGTTCTCATGGGATCGAGCGCCACCTCTTGCAACATCCGCTCACGCCAAGTGAAACCGCAGATGGGTCGCTTGCCATAGCTAACGTCGTCTCCACCCACGATGACAGCATGGCATGTCGAGTGCGCCCTCTGAATGCGCTCCAGCGCCCGCATGAAGATGTGAAACCCACGATACGGCTCCAGGTTTCGTGCCACGTAAGTGATCACCGGATCTCCGGCCCTCAGCAGCGTTCCATTGCGGGTCTTGATGATGGCGGTCGGATCCGGACCCAACTCGTGCGTCGCAATCCCCTCGTGCTGCACCGTGATCTTCGGTTGAAAGATTTCCGGATGCCTGCTCTTCTGCCAATGCGTCGGCGTGACAGCCGCATCGCAGTTCGTCAGGTTCAGCGTATGCAGCGCATTCCATGTCCGAACGCGGGCCCGGTCGTCGAACGTGATCGGAAACTCTGGATCAAACCCCAGGTCCGCTCCAGCAGCGCTGTAGAACCACTCGCAGTAGTGAACGAGACGTGCATCGGGATAGACATCCTTGGCGTACAGCGTCTCCCCCCAGCCGGGATGAGCCAGGATCACATCGGGCGTGAAGCCACTCTTGCGCATTTGCAGCATGGCCCTGACCGCAGCTTGGCCATGCAAGGTAGCCGCCTCCATCTGACGTAGGTATGGATGCTGGTCCGCACTGCCGTTTCGCGCCAGGCCATAGCGAACCAGTCCGGCGAAGCCCGGAATGCCGGGGGCTGTGTCCCGCCCCAGCCCGCGCACATCCCACCCCGGCCGGCTGGCCCATGCCTTCACCAGATGGCCGAACTGCCCGGGGAAGTTCTGGTGGATCACGAGAAGCCGCATTCCGGTGTCCTCTAGCGTCGCACAGTCGTGGCCTAGGGCAGCGGATGGGCCGCCATCAGCGGCGGGTTCGACAGCCCGAGCGAGAACGACTGCGCGACGAACCCTGGCACGGACGGCATGAAGTGAGACATGGCGCCGACCAACGCGTGCAACCTGGATTCGAGCAGCGAGTTCCCTCCGATCGCCGCCATGGGCAGCACGGGCAGGTGACCCCAAGGTTGCAGGCCTGGAGGTTCCGGGGGGGCGAGCGTCTCGTAGAGGCTCTCGCTCGGGCGATACCCGGCGTGCCTGTACCAGAGTTGATCGGTCGGTTCCTTCCATCGCCACTGATGGTTCTTCATCCGCGCCGCGTAGCTCTTGCCATTGCTCATGTTCGGCTCCTGTGTGTCATCACCGCTCACCCATGCTTTCGCCCAACGCTCGCTGCACCGGGCTCAGCAAGTACTCGATCACTCTCCGTTTCCCGGTCTTGATCTCCGCCGTGACATTCATCCCCGGGCTCAGGTTGATCCGTTTCCCGTCGACATCGATCGTCGCTTTCCCCAAGCTCAGAATCGCGGGGAAGATCGCCCCCTTCTTCTCGTCGTTCACCGCATCGGCCGTCACGCTTTTCACTCGCGCCTCGATCGTTCCGTAGCGCGTGAATGGAAACGTCTCGAGCTTGATCTGCGCCGAGTCACCGGCGTTCACGAAGCCGATGTCCTTGTTGTCGACGGTCACTTCGGCCGTGACCTCCGCGTCCTTGGGCACGATGACCATCAGCACTTGGGCGGGCGTTACTACCCCACCCTCGGTGTGCACTGCGACCTGCTGCACCGTTCCGGCTACCGCGGCCGTCAACTGGGTGAGTCGTGAACGCTGCTCGTGCTTGCCGAGCTCCTGGATCAGCTGCAGGCGTTTGAGGGTGGCCTGGGTGTGCCGCTCGCTCAACAGCCGCTGGGTTTCCGCGGAGTAAGCGGCGCGCGTGTGATCCGCCTCGGCCAGCGCCGCCTGCGCTTCCACAAGACGCGCGTGCTGGGTGGCAAGATCACGCTCCTGCTCGATCCGATCCCGGGTGCGGTCCTGGCCGGCATGCGCGGAAATGAACCCCTGCTCGGTGAGACTCTTGAAATCGGCCTCTCGAGCCTGCGCAATGGGAAGCGTCGCTTCCAGCTTGGCTACGAGCTGGCGCACGGTCGCGATCTCGGCTTGACGATGCGCATGTTCCGCGCCCAGCTTCGCCAGCTTGGCCGTGATGTCTAGCCATTCGGCCTCGAGCTGCGCGGAGATCGACCGGACCGGGCTCTCTTGGCCATCTACCGGCACCGGACCCGACGGCGTCGCGAGCATCGGCGGCCGACCTAGCCGCATGGCCTCCAGCAGCGCCAGGGTGCGCTGCGCCTCGGACTGAGCGGCCTGCAACTGCTCTCGGATGCTGGCGCTGTCGGCGCTGGCGTTGGTGGCGTCGAGCTCGACGAGCACTTGCCCGGCGTGGACCGAATCGCCGTCCTTCACCAACACGCGCTTGATCACGCTTGCCTCGAGCGGCTGCAGGGTCTTGCTGCGATCGCTGACGACGATTCGACCGGAAGCCACCGCGACGATGTCCAGCTCGCCGAAGATCGACCAGACCACGGCGATGACGAAGAGCATGCAGACAGCCCACGCCACTCGACGTGGCGCCGGGTGCGCCGGCGTGTCCTGTAGACAGAGGGCTGCAGGCAGGAAAGCCGCCTCGTCCGCCATTCGCCCCGGCCCGGCCAACTCGTGACGCGCGCTCCACGCCGCCCGGAAGATGTCGCCATAGCGAACCAACAGCGCGATCAGTGGGTGTGGCGATGGAGCAGCAACGACGGACGCAGTCATGTCGGTGCAGCCTGGATTGCGTTGAAAGGCGGCGCACTCGCCGCCGCGGTGGTCGGCGAAGGAGTTCCGGCTTGCATGGACCAGAGGTGCGCATAGAGGCCACGCGGCTGCCGAACCAGCGTCTCGTGGGAGCCCTCTTCGACGAGGTGCCCCCTGTCGAGGACGATGATTCGATGCGAATGCCGGACCGAGCTCAACCGGTGCGCGATGATGATCACCGTGCGGCCCTTGCAGATCGCCGCCATGTTGCGCTGCAGGGCCGCCTCGCTTTCGTAGTCGAGCGCACTGGTGGCCTCGTCGAAGATCAGGATCCGCGGATTGGTGAACAGTGCGCGGGCGATCGCGATGCGCTGGCGCTGACCGCCGCTGAGGCTCGCCCCCTGCTCACCCACGATCGTGTCGTAGCCCTCGGGCAGCTCGCTGATGAACTCGTGAGCACCGGCGAGCTGCGCTACCCGGATCACCGCGTCGATCGGGGCTGCTGGATCAGTGATCGCGATGTTCTCGCGCACGCTGCGGTTGAAGAGAAGGTTCTCTTGAAGCACCACGCCGATCTGGCGCCTGAGCTGGGCCGCGTCGATCAGGCTGATGTCGATGCCGTCGACCAACACCCTGCCCTGCTCCGGAACGTAGAGCCGCTGCACGAGCTTCGTCAACGTGCTCTTGCCCGAGCCGCTCCGACCCACGATGCCGAGCACCTCCCCGGCAGGGACGTCGATGCTGAGTCCTTGCAGAACGGGGGGCGCCTCCGGCCGGTAGCGGAAGGTGACCCCGTCGAGCTGCACGTGGCCCTTCAGCGCCGGTAGCTGCGCCGCGGTTGCCGGCGGAACCTCGGTGCGCGTGTTCAGGATGTCGCCGAGCCGCGCCATCGAGATGCCCGTTTGCTGGAAGTCGGTCCACATCTGGGCGATGCGCATGATCGGCTGCGTGACGCGCTGCGCGAACATGTTGAAAGCGACGAACTGGCCGACCGTGAGCTGCTGCTCGATGACCAGGCGCGCGCCGTACCACAGCATCAGCGCGCCGATCAGCTTGCCGATGAGGTTGACGCCCTCGTGGCCGTAGCTCGCCAGCGTTTGGGTCTTGAAGGCGGCCGAAATGTAGCCAGCCAATTGAGTATCCCAACGACGTGCGATGGCCGGCTCGAGGGCACTCGCCTTCACCGTCTGGATGCCGCTCACGGTTTCGACCAGCAGTGCCTGGTTCTCGGCACCGCGCGCGAACTTCTCGTTGAGCCGGCCGCGCAAGACAGGCACGACGGCGATGCTCAGCAGGAAGTAGAGGGGCAGGCTCGCCAGCACGATCAGGGTCAGCGGCACGCTGTACGCGAACATCACGGCGATGAAGATCACCGAGAAGGCGACATCCAGCACGAGGGTGAGCGCATTGCCGGTCAGAAAGCTGCGGATGTTCTCGAGCTCGCGCACGCGCGCCACGGAATCGCCGACCCGACGCGCCTGAAAGTAGGCGAGCGGCAGGCTGATCAGGTGGCGAAACAGTCGCGCACCGAGTTCCACGTCGATGCGACTCGTCGTATGGCTGAAGATGAAGGTACGCAACAGCGTCAGCAAGCTCTCGAAGACGACGACGACGACGAGGCCGACCACGAGAACGTCGAGTGTCGTCAGGCCCCGATGGACCAGCACCTTGTCCATCACGACCTGAAAGAAGAGCGGGCTGACGAGCGCGAAGAGTTGCAGGAACAGGGAGACGACCAGCACCTCCCCGAACAGGCGCCGGTACTTCACAAGGCTCGGCACGAACCAGCTGAAGTCGAACCGGGCGAGCTCGCCGGCCAGACTGGCGCGACTCGTCACGAGAATCAGCAGGCCGCTCCATCGCTCGGCGAAGGCGACGAGGGGCTCGATGACGGGGCGGCCGCCCTGAATTGCGCCCGAGGGATCCTGGAACAGCACGCGTTGGCCATCGCATTGCGCGAGCACGACGACCCGCGACGCTCCGGTACCGGCGTCGACGACGGCCAGCGCGGGAAGAGGAAGGAGGGTCAGGCGGTCGGCGCGCGATTTCGAGACCTTGGCCTTCAGCCCGAGCTCTCTGGCGGCCAGGAGAAGTTCGTTCAGATCCGGTGAATGGGTCTTCGCCCAGCCCAGCCGATGCGCCAGACTTGCCGGATCGGCAGCAACGTGGTGCAGGCGAGCGATGAGGCAAAGTGCCGCCAGACCATCGCCCGCTTCCGGTGAAGGAGCGATTTCTGGCTCCGCAGGCGCCTCCCCGCCCGACTGGCCTGGCTGCGAACTTTCGCCCCCGCTGGGTAACCGTTGGGCACCTTGCACGCGACACTCCAGTTCCTGGATGACTTGCGCTTTCGGTACACTCTACGACGCAGATCATTGCAAATCAAGCAACTTCTCACAAAACAGGAGCTACCTATTTCTAGGGTATTGACAATAAATGCAAGAATCTAGGGATACACCCCGGCATGACGACCGCACCACCTGTTGAGCCTTCGGCCACGAACACGGATGTCCCGCCGCTGGCGGTGCGCTGCGTTCGAGCGCTGATGGAGCGCCACGGGCTGCCGAAATACCGTCAATCGCCCTGGCTCGCCGACGCGCTCGGCCTGTCGTATTCGCAAGCGCATCGCCGCATGACGGGCGCCTCGGCGTGGTCTTTGGAAGATCTCGAGCGCGTGGGCGCGCTATTTGGCGAGACGCTGGCGCAAGTGGTCAGTCTCGACGCTGCGCCGGGCTCGGTTCCGGGCTCCTTGAAGGTCGGCTCGACAAGCGTCGACTGCCGACTCTGGCTGGGAGAGGTCGCGCGGAATCCCCGACCCGACTCGCTTGTTGCGGTCAGCACGGGATCGGGTTGGACCGCGCTCCTGGCGAGCGAGGCCGCCGGAGGCGTTACCTACAAGATCGAACGACTCGAAGCCCTGCCGAACGAAGGCATCCGCAAAGTGATCGCGGTGCTCGACGACGACCAGGACCTGACAAACTCGATCTGCGCGCACCTGGAAGGGAGCGGCTATGAAGCGCGGCCCTTCTATAAGACGGCCGACCTGGTCTCGAGCTCGAAGGCACAGCACTACGACGCCTTCGTGATCGACTGGATCGTCGGCGAGACGAGCACGTTGAAGCTGATCGCCGGCTTGCGCGCCGAAGACGTCTCATGCCCGATCGTCGTGCTGACGGCGCAGGTGACTTCGGGTGTTGTCGACGAAGCCGATATCGCCGAAGCGGTGCGGATGCATCACATCGAGTTCAGCGAAAAGCCGCTGCGGATGTCGATTCTTTCGGCGACGCTGGGGCGTGCGTTTGCGGCGATCGACGCCCGATAGCCGTCAGTCTTCGCGGGCTACGAACCCCATCGCCTGATTCGCCGTGCGCAGCACGTGGCGCTGCTTGAAGCGTGCGGAGAACAGGCGGTTGACAGCGGCACGCATCGCCGCTGCGGCGGCCTCGGGCACGCCGAGCGCGATCTCGTCGCGCACGGCGGCCCAGGTCTTGAGCAGGTGCACGGGAAAGATGTAGAGGGCCATGCCGTGGTCGAGCAGCGTGGCGATGCACTGCGCGTCGAAGGCTACGGGGTCGGCCACCGCCCAGCGGCGCAGCGCCGGCTCCACCGGATCCTCGGCCACCAGGTAGGGCGTGTTGCGGCCGACGAACATCGCCATCTGCAGCAGCGCCTGCGGCCAGAGCTCGGGCTGGCCGGTGCACTGCTGGCGGACGGCGTGGCCGAAAGTGAGGGCGTGGCTGAAGTCGAGCCAGCCGACGTTCTCGGCCACGGGGTTGTCGGTGCGCTGCTCCACACTGATGTCGAAGCGCAGCAAGTGCAGCGCCGCGGCTTGCATCAACGCGTGGTGGATCTGAAGCGGCGAGGCATGCACGGCGGCCGTGACCACGGCGGCGAGCGTGTCGCGGACGCTGCGGCCAACGAAGGGCGTGACGCCGAGCTCGTCGCCGCCGGTCTCGCCGTTGCGACGACCGATCGCGGGCCACTGCGCCAGCGCCGCCGCGTAGTGCCGAAAGTCGGGCAGCAGGTCTTCGCGGGTGGCGTAGACGAGCATGCGCAGCCAGGCCAGGAGCAGCGGCCGCTGCGCCGGAGCGCCGAGCCGGGCGACCAGGCCGCGCACGTGCACGAGGTAGATCAGGGCATGGCCGAAGTCGTTGTAGTGGGCCAGCGCGGCCGTCGCCAGCGTCGGCTCCAGGTCGGCGAAGGCGAGGCCCTCGTCCTCCAGCGCCGCGACGATCAGCGCCGCCGCCCGGGCCTCGTCCTGCGCTTCGACGGCGGCGAGGAAGGCCGGCGCGTCCCAGGGCTGAGGCGGCTCGTTGATGGTCGACGGCGGCAGCGCGAAGGCGAACACCGGCTCGCGCAAGGTGTCGTAGGCGATGTGCGAAAGCGCCTCGGCGGCGCAGGCCAGGCGCGCGGCTTCGCCGCCGAGCGTGTCGCGCAGCCGAAGCCAGACCTCGGCCGCGGCGAAGGCATGGGTCATGCCGTAGCGCAGCCGCTCGTGGTTGCGCTCGATGGCGTGCAGGAGCGCGACCTCCGGCGCCGCGCCGGCCCGCCCCAGGCGCGCCAGCTCGCGGGCGATGCGCGGCGGGTCGTGGTCGGCCATCGCCGCATCGAGCTGGTCGAGCGACTGCTGCATGCGCTCGCGCGCGGGCGCATCGCGGGCATCGACCCATACCACGCCGGCCTCGTCGACCTTCACCGGGTAGATGCGCAGGCTGTCGCCGCCGTAGTGGTTGGCGCCGGTCTTGAGGTCGAACTTCCAGTTGTGCCAGTGGCAGGTGAGAACGCAGCTCTCGGCGTCGAGCGCGCCTTCGACGAGGGGGTAGCCTTCGTGCGGGCAGCGGTTGTTGCAGGCGTGGACGGTGCCGTCGTGCAGGAAGAGGGCGAGCTGCTTGGACCCGAGCTTGACGGTGGCACGGCCCGTCGCGCGGAGGCGATCGAGATCGATCGTCCGGGTCCAGGCCGGCTGACCTTCAGCGGATGGATGGGACTGCGTCATGCGCTGCTCGAAAGACGATGCATCGACCACAACAAAACTGACCGCCAGGTTTCAGCGGCGCCCTTCGCGAACGAGATCGCGACTGCTCAGCCCGCCCGGACTCACGCCCTTGCGGCTCAATGTCCTTCGCCAGGCGGTACTTGGTCAGGCCCAGGGGCTTGAGAAACTCCTCCTCGAGCATTTCGCCCGGGGAAACGGGGGGTACTGCGCGCATTTCCATCCTCACTCACTGGTAGTCGACGATTTCTACATTCTTCGGGCCGTCCGCGGACCCAACGAAGCAGACACGCCACTGGTCATTGATGCAAACACTGTATGGGCCCCTGCGATTGCCTTTCAGGGCTTCGAGCCGATTTTCCGGCGGCGCCTTCATGTCCTCGAGTACAGAGGCTTGAGTGCTCGGCCCATTCGAGCGCCAGCGCCCGCAGCCTTCGTCAGGTGGGTTGGGGGCTCGCGGGAGGATCGAGCCACGGGCTTTGCCAATTTTTGCCACCAGCGGTAGGATTCGTGCATGAGCACGATGAACATCTCACTGCCGGATTCGCTGAAGTCCTTCGTCGACGAGCAGGTCGCGGAACGCGGCTTCGGCACGATCAGCGAATACGTTCGCGAGCTGATTCGCAAGGAGCAAGACCGCAGCCAGCTCCGTGCCGTGTTCCTGGAGGCAGCTGCCTCGCCGGTGGTGGCCGAGATGGGTCCCGCCTACTTCGCTCAGCTACGCGAGCGCATTCGCAAACCAGCCGGTCGATGAAGGCAAAGCGTGTCGCCGTTCGGCAAGCGGCAGCACGCGACATCGACGAGGCGCTGGGCCACTATCTGCAGGAAGGCGGCGCGCCCCTCGCCGCTAGATTCGTCGCAGCTCTGGAAGAGGCCTACCGGCACATTCGTCGGTTTCCTGCCACCGGGGCATTGCGCTACGCCGCTGAACTCGGGATCACCGGCTTGCGCTTCTGGCCGCTGAACAAGTTCCCGTATCTCGTTTTCTACGTCGAGCGCGAAGACCAGGTGGATGTCCTGAAAGTGCTCCATGCGCAGCGGGACATTCCGGCCTGGCTGATCGATGGCCCGGATCTCTAGTGGCGGAGCGCGCAAGGCATATCTACCTCAATTCATTGCAGGGCATCCACCTCAAATTTCCCGCCTAACCGCCGCCGTCCCTACACCCCCCGTTATTCGGCGTCCCCTTCCTCTCGATCAGCAGCACCTCCGCCCCCTCCTCCGCCACCGGGCAATGTCAACGCCCATAGGCACCACGTAGAGCTGCCCCGGCCCGAGCGTCACGTCGCCCTCGCGCAGGCGGATCGTCACGCTGCCCTTCAGCACCAGGAAGAGGTCGTCGGTGTCGTCGTGCTGGTGCCAGGTGAACTCGCCCTTCAGCTTGGCCACCATCAGGTCGTGGCCGTTGAACTGGCCCACCACGCGCGGCTGCCAGGGCTCGCTGACGGTGGCGAGCTTCTCGGCGAGATGGACGCCGGGGCACAGGCCCGAGACCCACGACAAGCGCGAAGACGGCAAGAAGCTTCATTCGTTCACCGCGCGTCGGTGGCCCGATAGCTAGAACACCTGCGTCCAGTTCCGCAGCGCCATCAGCTCGTCTTGCACGTTCGCGGGAAAGCCCTTGCGCCCCTTCCGCTCGCAATTCAACAGCTTGTCGAGCGCGGCCTGGCATTCCTGCGGTTCGCCCCAGGCCTGCGCCAGCGCGTTGGCGACCCGTGGAAACTGCGTGCTGAGGTGTTGCGGACGCAGGCTCGAGGGAAGGCTCAGCAGCCAGTCGATCGTCTGGCCGCTGAGGGCGCGGTCGGTCGGCAGCGTTGCGCGCCGAACGCGCTTCCAGTGGGCCGGCGAGTCGTTCACGGCCACGTGAAACTGCGAGATCGATTCATCGTCGAGAACGCGCTTGGCCTCGCCGAAGTCGGTGATCTCGAACTCCAGACCCTCGTCCTTCCAAGTGGAAGGGGGAGGGGTGGAAGGCTTCTCGGGTGGATGCATCGATGCAGCTTCCGAACAGGGCTGAGCCGTGATCGTGCGGCATTTCAGGCCCGGCATGCCCGGTTCGGGCCGGCGCAGGAGTCAGCGCGATTGAACATTCCGTGAGTTGTTCACGCCTTGCCGCGCCACAAGAAAAGCCCGCGACCATTGCTGGTGGCGGGCTCGGCTTCCGGACATCAAAGGCCCCGTGGGCGCATGGACGACGGATCTCGCAGCACTGGGTGACGGGTTCCCTTCTGTCCGCCCAATCGTGCGGCCGGTTCCGTGCTACGGATGAGAGCAATGTACCGCGAGAAGATGTCGGCGGCGTGACCGAGAGGCGTCGATTCCCGGTCCTGTTCGACCGATCGCCGGCGCGGCGCTAGAACGGCTCGTTCCAGCCGCGCAACCCGGCCACCCAGTCGCGCAGCGCGACCAGCTCGTCGTGCACCTTCGCCGGGAAGCCGCTGCGCCCCTTGCGTTGCTCGTCGAGAAATCTGTCGAGCGCGGCCTGGCATTCGTCGGGGTCGTTCCACACCTCCGCCAGCGCGTTGGCGATGCGCGGAAACTGCGCGCCGAGCTTCTCCGGGCGCAGGCTCCGCGGCAGGCTGATCAACCAGTCGATCGCCTGGCCGCTGAGGGCGCGGTCGGTCGGAAGCTTCGGGCGCCGAATCCGTTTCCACTGCTCCGGCGAGGAGAACGGGACGACTTCGAACTGCGTCATCGACTCATCGTCGAGCACTCGCCGGGCCTCGTCGAAGCCGGTGATCTCGAACTCCAAGGCCTCGCCGTGCCACGGGGATGCCGGGGGATTCGTCTGCTTCTTGGAGGTTTCCATCGGTGCCACCTGCCCGAACCGGGCTCGATCCGCTTTCGCGCTCTGGCCGCAAGGGCATACGGCGTGCCCGGAAGGGGGCGCCGGGATCAGCTCGATCGGCAGCGCGTGATTTGTTCGCGCCCGGTTGCGCTCACGCCGCCGCCGACGCCTGGGCCACGTCCACCCACTCGGCGTGCGTGAGCTGCACCAGCCGCTCCGGCGCGATGCGCAGCGCGCTCTGCGGGCTGCCGGCCGCCGGCACGACGACGTCGAAGCGGCGCAGCGACACGTCGGCATAGACGCGCAGCGGCCGCGGCAGCCCGAACGGGCAGACGCCGCCCACCGGATGGCTCGTCGCCTCGAGCACGTCTTCGGCGCCGAGCATCTTGGCCTTGACGCCGAACCGGTCCTTGAACTTGCGGTTGTCCAGGCGCGATTCGCCGCTCATCACGATCAGGATCGGCTCGCCCTCGAGCCGCAGCGAGAGCGTCTTGGCGATGCGGTCGGGCTCGATGCCGTGCGCCGCGGCGGCGAGCGCCACCGTGGCGGTGCTCGTGGTCGCCTCGAGGATCTCGATATCGGGGGCGTGCTCGGCGAAGAAGGCGCGAACGGATTGCAGGCTCATGGGGTCTCGATCCCGGGAACTTGTCCCAGCGCCGCGTACAGCCGCAGCAGGACCGACGCATAGCCCGGCGCCGTCGGCTCATGCATGAAGTACACGTGGGTCTCTTGCCAGCGTGCTGCCGCGATCCGCTCTGCCCACTTCACGAGGTCGTCCTCCGAATAGTTCTCCAGCCGCAACCGCAAGTATCCCCAGGACGCGGTCTCCACGAGCGGCGGCGGCGCGTTGTCTTCGCGTTCCGAGAGACAGAGCGCCGCGCCGGCGGCCTGGAGCGCGGCGTACACGTCGTCGTCGAACCAGCTCTCGTTGCGGAACTCGAAGACCGCGCGGTGGCCTTCGGGCAGCAGCTGCAGGAAGTCGTCCAGGCGGGGCAGGTCCTTCTTCAGGAACGGTGGCAGCTGGAACAGCACCGGCCCGCGCTTGGCGCCCAGCGTCGCGAGGTTCCTGTAGAGGTAGGCGACGGAGTCGGCCGCCTCGTCGGCCTTGAGCCGCGCGTCGTGCGTGATGCGCCGCGAGGCCTTGATCGCGAAGCGAAACGCCTTGGGTGTCGCCTCCACCCACTGGGCCAGCACCGCCACCTTGGGCATCTGATAGAAGGTGTTGTTGATCTCCACCGCGGGCAGGCGCTCGGCGTACCAGGCGAGCATGGCCTCAGGCGCGATCTTCTCGGGATAGAAGCTCCCCTTCCACTCCTTGAAGGCGTAGCCGCTGGCGCCTGCCCAGAGCTTCATCGTGTCGATGCCAACCTCCGGGCGAACCCCCGAGCTCGCGGCATCCTGCCATATCGAGCGAAGATCGGGCCATGCCCGCTTCCTCGCCGTCGCCCGCCCAGCCGCGCAACCCCCTCCACGGCCTTACCCTGGAGTCGATCGTCACCGCCCTCGTCGACCACTTCGGCTGGCCCGGCCTCGGCGAGCGCATCCCGATCCGCTGCTTCCAGAGCGACCCGAGCATCAAGTCGAGCCTCGCCTTCCTGCGCCGCACGCCCTGGGCGCGCGAGAAGGTCGAAAGCCTGTACCTGTTCATGCTGCGCGAGCAGCGCCGCAAGGGCCGCACCGACGCCGGCCCGGCCTGATGCTCCGCTACCTCGCCGGCTACCCGCCCGCGCTCCTGGCCCGCGTGCGCGCCCTCATCGCCGAAGGCCGCCTGGCCGAGAGCGTGAGCAGCCGCTACCCGGAAGGCCACGAGGTCAGGACCGACCGCGCCCTCTACGACTACGTCGGCGAGCTCAAGGCACGCTACATGCGCAATGCCCCTGCGCTGGCGAAGGTGCAGTACGACATGAAGCTGCACGTCGTGCGCAACGCGCTCGGCACGCACACCACCGTCTCGCGGGTGCAGGGCGGCAACCTCAAGGCCAAGCGCGAGATCCGGGTCGCCAGCCTGTTCAAGCAGGCGCCGGCGCCGTTCCTGAAGATGATCGGCGTGCACGCGCTCGCGCACCTGAAGGAGCGCGAGCACGACAAGGCGTTCTATTCCCTCTGCACGCACATGGAGCCCGACTACCACCAGCTCGAGCTCGACGTGCGGCTCTGGCTCACGGCGCTCGAGCTCGAGCCGGCCAAGGGCGCCTGACGGGCGCGAGTCGCATGAAGCCTCGATTCCCCTGTGTCGTCTTCCTGCTGGCGTGGCTGCCCGGGCGAAGCCTTCGCGTACCACGGCTTCAACGAGCTCGAGCGCGAGGTGGTGCAGCAGGTCGCCGGCTGGATCGTCGCGAAGTAGCGCTCAGGGAGCACGAACGAGCGTGCGTTCTGGCCGAACAAAGCCCCTGCCTGAACTGGCGAAGGGCCAACGGGTTTTAGACTGCGGCCAGGGTCGCCACGGCTTGCGACCCGAGGCCGAGGCGCCGAATGGGCGATGAACAGTTCAGGGATCCGAACCGCCGGGCATTCGCCCGCACGGTGATCCGCCAGCCGGCCACGGTGGCGTACGGCAACACGAGCCTCGCGGTGCAGACCCTCGACGTCGGCGAGGGCGGCATGTGCCTCGTGGCCGGCCGGCCGATCGCGCCGGGCACCCGCTGCACCGTCGCCTTCGACGTGCCTCTGCGCGACGGGCCGGTCGCGGTCAACCTGACGCTCAAGGTCGTCTATTCGTCGTACGAGGCGGCCGGGCAGTTCAAGATCGGCGCCGTCTTCACCGAGCTCGACGACGAGGCGGCCCGGGTGCTCGCCCGGTTCGCCGGGCCGAAGCCCTAACGCCGAGATCTCAGCCCGGCCTTCGGTAGTCGTTCTCGATCCAGGCGGCCGCGCTCTGCGCGCTCAGCCTGAAGTTCGCCCGCACCCGCACCCGGGCGAGTTCGTCGCCGGCGGCGTCGACCGCGCTCAGCTCGGCGTAAGGGTCGTCCTCGTCGGCAACGATGTCGAGCTTGACGGTGATACGGGCCGAGCCCGCCGTCACGCTCACGCTCTTGTGCAGGTCGGCGTGGGTCTGCTGCTCGTGCCGGCGGATCACCTCGGCCGCGGTCTTCACCAGCGTGTTGAAGGCGGCGCTGTCGAGCGGCTTCGGATTCTTCTTGTCCCGACCCATCGTCCACGGGCCGACGAGCGCCGGCTCGGGCTCGCCGTCCTTCACCATCTCCACCGCCCAGCCCTCGTCGTCTTCGTTCTTGACGACGCGGGCGGTCCAGCCGTTGTCGATCCAGAGGCGGTCTTCGTGCACGGGTTCGGAAGTGCCGGTATCGCGGTCGGTCATGGGGTGCTCATCGCCTTGAGTAACTTGATCTTCTTCCACAGGAGTGCCTTGGGCACGGTGCTCATCTGCAGGGCTTCCATGCAGCGGTCGAGGCGATGCGGCCGGGCACGCAGCGCCTCGATCGCCTTGCCGAGGTCGGCGGCGATGCTCTTGCCATAGGCGCCGGCGGCCTTGGCGACGCCGCGCCGGAACAGCGCCTTCACAGGCTCCATCATCGCCAGGTCGATCAGGTCGCGGCTCATCACCGCGTCGTCGCCCCAGCGGTCGGAGTTGGCGAGGAGCTTGGTCGCCACCTGGTCGAGCGGCGTGAGCGTCGCCACGCCGCAGATCCGGTCGGCCGCGCCTGGCGCCTCGAGCGCGATGCGCCCCTCGCTCACGATCTCGAGCTTGATGTCGACGCCGTCGCTGCGCAGCCAGGTGCGGATGCCGTACCGGTCGGCGCGGATCTCGCGGCTCGCTTCGAGCAGCCCGACGGGCCGGGCGATCGCCCGGATTCCCGCCGCGCCGGTGAGCCGCTCGCGCAGCGCCCGGTAGCCCTTCGCTTCCGACACCAGGAAATCGATGTCGACCGACTCGCGAAACTCGCCATGCCCCAGGGCGATCGCCGTGCCGCCGCCGAACAGGCAGCCGTGGGCGGCGAGCAGGTCAGCGTCCAGCGCCTCGAGGATGACGGCGACGCGGCGGTGGTGCGGCCGCTCAAACAAGCAGTCGCCCGCCGCCGAGCTGCTGCACCAGCGCGTTGACGAGCTCCTTCTCGGCCGGCTCGAGCTTCGCGGTATCGACGTGGCGCCAGTTGCGCTCGTAGAGGCCCAGCGCTTCCTTGGCGGTGAGCGTGCTCACGCCATGGAGCTGCCACGCCAGGCGCTGGAGCTGCGGATAGTCGGCCAGCCGGATCCGCGCGGGAAAGGGCCGATCGCCTCGCCCCTTGCCCCGCTTGCCGGCGCTGCGCTCGCGCGGGTCCACGAGCTCCAGCTCCAGGCCTACCGCCGTGGCGGCGCCGATGTACGCCGCCATCGCCACCGAGGGCTCGCCGGCTTCGACGCGGTGCAAAGTGACGCGCGACATGCCCGCTGCCTCGGCAGCGTCGACGGCGCTGACCTTCAGGGCCTTGCGTTGCGCGCGGATGCGCTCGCCCAGGGCCGCGAGCTTGATCGCTGCGGGCTCCGCGACGTGAGGTGCTGCGGCTGGCATGTGTATCTCATTCTATACAAAATGTCCGTTTTGTACAAAATGAGATACGTATTTCCGGGCGAGCCGACCCTGCGAGGCGCCTAGCGGATCTTCGCCGCCTCCGTCTCCATCTGGCTGACGAGCTTGTCCATCTGCTCGATCACCGCCTGGATCGTCGCCCGCTGCGTCAGGTCGACGCCGGCCTTCTTGAGCTGCGTCATGGGGTGGTCGTTGCCGCCGCTCTTCAGCAGCGTGAGGTAGCGGTCGGTGGCCGCCTTGCGCGCCTCGGGCGTGCCCGTGGTCATGGCGTTGTAGAGCTGCGCCGAGGAGGCGAAGCAGGTGGCGTACTGGAACACGTAGTAGGGCGTGTCGAAGAAGTGCGAGATCCGCGCCCAGGTGAACTTGTAGAAGTCGTCCACCGTCAACGCGTCGCCCCAGTACTCCTTCAGCAGGTCGGCGTAGAGCTTGTTGAGCACCTCGGTCGTGACCGGCTCGCCCTTTTCCACCAGGCGGTGCGCGCGCAGCTCGAAGTCGGCGAACAGCACCTGCGTGTAGAAGGTGCCGACGATCGAATCGACCGCGTGCTGCAGCAGCAGGAAGCGCTCCTTCGGGTCGCTCGTCTGCGACAGGAGCTTCTCGAGCAGGAAGCGCTCGTTGGTGGTGGAGGCGACCTCGGCGACGAAGATCGTGTAGTCGGCGGTGACGAAGGGCTGGTTCTCGTACGAGAGCACGGTGTGCATCGCGTGCCCGGCCTCGTGCGCCAGGGTGAAGGCGGCGTCGAGCGTGTCGTTGTAGTTCATCAGCAGGTACGGGCCCACGCCGTACACGCCGGCGTTGTAGGCGCCGCTCTTCTTGCCTTCGTTCTCGTAAACGTCGATCCGGCCGCCGGAGACGAAGCGCTTGTAGCGGCTCGTGTACTCCTCGCCGAGCGGCGCCACCGACTGCATCGCCAGCTCGCGCGCCTGCTCGTACGGGTAGGTCTTGTCGCTGCGGTAGATCGGCACGAAGCTGTCGTAGAGGTGATACGTCTGCAGGCCGAGCAGACGCTTCCTCAGCTTCGCGTAGCGCTGGAACGGGGCCGAGCCGGCGCGGGTGGCGTCGATCAGCGTCTCCACCACCTGGCGCGGGATCGCGTTGCCGTCGAGCCCGGCATCGAGCGTGGTGTCGAAGTTGCGCGCCTGGGCGATGAACCAGTCGCGCTGCAGCACGCCGTTGTAGATCGCGGCGTAGGTGTTGGCGGTGGCGCCGAAGGTGCCCACGTGCGCCGCCGCGGCGCGGCCGCGGTCTTCCTGGCTCGGGCTGGTCTCGAGCAGCGCGCCGTAGTTGCCCGGGCTCAGCACCACCTCCTTGCCGTCGGCGAGCTTGATCGTCGGGAACTTGATGTCGGAGGTGGCGAGCTCGGAGTAGATGGACCGCGGCGCGCTGCTGAACTGGCCGGCCAGGGAGAGCAGCCGCTCGCCCTTGTCGTCCAGCACGTGCGCCTGCTGCCGGTAGTTGTCGAGGATGGTGAAGCGATACGGCGCGAGCGCCGGCGTGGCCGCGATCCAGCCGGTGACGGTGGCCTCGGGAATGGCCAGCAGCTCGGGCGTGAACCACGCGGTCGCGGTGGCGAACTTGGCAAAGGCGGTGCCGACGCGCTGAAAGCGCCCGGCGGTCGCCTGGTCGCGGGTGTCGACGTCGCGCTGCAGCTGCGGGTAGCGGTAGGTGAGGTACTGGAGCTTGCCGATCTCGTCGTAGGCCTGGTAGGCCTTGAGGAGCTGGGCCGCGCCGCCCTTGGCGAGCGTGCCCTTCATCGCCGCGAACGCGTCCATCTTCGCGTCCATGTCCTTCATGCCGGCTTCCCACGCGTCCCAGCTCGGATAGATCGCCGAGAAGTCCCAGCGGAACTCGGCCGGGATCTCGGCCCGGTTGCGGGTGGCGGGCTTGGCGGCGACGGCCGCGGTGGACACGGCGGCGGCGCAAAGGACGGTGCTGATGGCGAGAGTCATCTTCATAGGATACGGGCCTGCGATGGCGGCGGGTGGGTCGACCGGCGAGTGTCGCGGCGGGACGCCGGCCGGGTCAATCTTCGTGCGACGCACTGCGGATGCGGGGGGTTGAGCTGCACCCCAGACAAAGTCGCCAACCCGTCACCCGTTCCGCCGTGCGTTCGCAACAGGACTTCGTTTCTGCACTTCCGCCGACGGCACCGGATCGCGATCGCCTCGATCGGCAGCGGGCCGCCGCTGGTGGGCCGCCGGTCGGCCGGCCTGCCACCCGACGATCGGACCCGTGCGCGCCGGCCAGTACGTGCACCTCATGCCGGTGTCGGGCGCGGTGCCGGTCGGCCTCTTCGCCACGACGAATGGAGGATGGCGAAATCGACATCACGTGGCAAGAATCGTCGCCTCGTGCGGGCGTAGGTGATTTCTTGCAGGGCGATCAGACAGCCGCCCGCACGCGCTGAAGGCTTCGGCTCCTGCCCGCCGGTCTCGACGGGAACTAAGGTCGGCGTGCGAATCCGAATCCGCATCGAAGCCGGTGCAAGCCGACCCCAGGAGACTCCATGGCTGACGACAAGACCCGACGCGGCTCGCCCGACAACAAGCGTCTGAACAAGGGCGAACCCTATGAGGTCGCCTACGCGAAATCGAAGGCGAAGAAAGCGGCCGCCGGCAAGCCCCGGGCAGCCGCCGGCAAGCCCCGGGCAGCCGCCGGCAAGCCGCGGGCAGCCGCCGCACCCGCGCCGCGCAAGAAGCCGGCGCCGAAGCCGGCTGTACGCGTCGCGCCGCATCCGCCGACGGCTGAAAAGACGACCGAGAACACCGCGCCACGAACGATGAAGACCGCCGACGCGGTCGATCTCCTGACGGACGACCACCTGCATGTCTCCGCGCTCTTCAAACAGTACGAAAAGCTCTCGAAACGGAAGGCTCCGGCCGACCAGCGCCGCGCCCTCGCCGATACGATCTGCAACATGCTGACAACGCACACGACGATCGAGGAAGAAATCTTCTATCCGGCGGCGCGCAAGGCACGGATCGGGGCCGCCCTGCTCGACGAGGCCGACATCGAGCACGCCTCCGCCAAGGCGCTGATCGCCCAGATCGAAAACGGAAATCCTGACGCCGACCACTACGACGCGAAGGTCAAGGTGCTGGGCGACTACGTCACCCACCACGTGGTCGAGGAGCACACCGAGATGTTCCCGAAGTGCCGCCGCGCCGGCATGGACCTGGTGGCGCTGCGCGGCCGGATGCAGACGCGCAAGGCCGAGCTCGAGTCGGACTCGGCAAACAGGGTCGAGCAAGGCGTGCCAATGGCCGCCTCGACGGAATCGGCCGGCATCCTTGCGCGCATCAGCGACTCGCTGTTCTCGGGGAGAAAGCCGTGAAGATTCAGACCATCGAAGCGGGAGAATGGCGCCTTCGTTGCGCGCGTCGGATTCGCGAACTCGACGACCGGATCACCGAGCCCGAGGCACAGACCGTGGCGCAGGACGTCTACGACTTCGAGCGCACCCGCGCCATGCTGCCGGAAGAAGCCGCGAACTTCGTTGCCGAGCAGATGAGCCGGCCCGAGCCGCCGCGCTTCGAGCGGCGCTCGAAGGACCGGCCGGACAACGCGCCGTTCATGCGCTCGATCGTGCGCTTCCTGACCGAGCCGAAGAACCCCTCCTGAGGTCACCGGCGGGGACAACGCCGGCCGGAGCGAATATGCTCCGGGCGAGTTGCGCACCGTTGCCCGGGAGGTCCGTTGGCGATCCAGAAGACCGCGCTGGTTGTCGTCCACGGCGTCGCCGATCAGCTGCCGGGCGCTACTGCGAAATCGATCGTCGACCTGCTCGTCGCCTCGTCGCCGGGAACGACGGCGAGCTACCGCAGCCTCGGCAGCCGCGACCTGACGCTCGCGGTACCGCCGCTCGCGCCGCACGTCCGGGCCGAGCGCTTCCAGGACGCCACGCCGCTTGCCGCCGATCGCTCGGCGTTCAAGGCCTTCCTGCAGTCGTACCGTTCCGATTTCCAGCGCGATCGCTGGGCCGCGCCGACGGCCACCGAGCTCGTCGCCGAACAGAAGGAATCGCGCGCCGCGGCCGCGGCGCCGGGCACGCAGACGCCGGAACCGGCGGGCGCGCATGAGCCCGACCGCGGCCTGGCCTTCACCGACTACCTGCTCGGCAAGCAGCGCGACAACGGCGGCCTGCAGGAAGCCTACGAGACCACCTGCATCCAGCTCGAACGCGGCAGCGGCGACAAGAGCGAGCAGATCGACGTCTACGAGATGTACTGGGCCGACCTGTCACGGCTCTCGGGCGCGATCCCGCGCATCCTGACCGAGTTCGGGACGCTGATCTTTCGCCTCTCGCGCCTCGGCCGCGACACGGTCGACGAAGCGCGCGGCCGGCTGCGCGGCCCCGCGCCCGTGGCCTGGAGCGCCCTCACCTTCCTGCAGACCGCGATCGACTGGCTGTTCGTCAACGTCCTCGCACAGCTCTTTTTCCACCTCCTGCTGTTCGGCACCGTCCTCGTTCTGCTCGGCCTGGCGCAGCCGGTCGTGCCCGAGCAGCGCCTCCACCTGGGCGTGGCGATCGCACTCGCCGTGCTCGGCGTGCTGCTGCTGCTCTATCGCCGCGGCGGCTTGCCGAGCTCGAAGGCGCTGCCGGCGGCGATACTCGCGCTCGCGGCCGCCTCGCTGCTCCTGCCCGGCGGCGGAGTCGCCGTCACCGGCTTCGTCCTGGTCGCGCTGGTGAGCGACGCGTACGACGCCGCTCTGCGCGTGGCCGACGAGCGTTTCCCGTTCGTTCGCCACGTCGGGCTCGCGCTCTGGGCCGTGCTGCTCGCGGCCGTGCTCCTGCATCACAGCGAGGGCCTGGGCGGCGCCGGCGTCACGCTAGATGCCTGGCGCGGAGCAGCGCTCTACGGCACCGAGCTGGCGCTGAGCGCGATCAAGGCCTTCTGGATCGGCATCGCGCCGCTGCTGCTGCTCTGGATCGTCGCCGGCATCGTGGCGCAACGCGGCGGCTACGAGCGGACCGCGAGCGTCTCGACCGGTCGGCTCGGCATCGGCGTCTCGCTCTGCGCCTTCGTCGTCGTCACCATGGCCGTCTGGGCTCTGCTCGGCAACGTGCTCGACCTGTCGCTCAAGGGAGTGAGCTACGTCCCGGAGATCTTCAGCCCGGCCGCGGCCCCGGCCGAAGGCAAGAGCACGGCGCAGGCCTACATGCAGCAGCGCTACGTCGCCAGCACCGAGACCTTCGCGCCGCTGGCGATCCTGCTGCTCGCCCTGCTTGCCTTCGCCATCGTCACCCTCTTTCCGAGCGTGCTCGCCGAGCTCTCGGTGATCCGCAACAAGGATCGCGAGCCGGGCGTCGAGCCGGTGGCCGCCAGCACCGACGCCGACCGCAACGCGCAGGACCGCAAGCACCGCTTCGACGTCGCCGCGCGGCGCCTGGGCCGCTGGCTGACGGCGGGCTACCGGCTGGCCGACGTGCTCATGCTCGCCATCTGCATCGCCGGCGTGGTGGTGAGCGTCGCCGTGCTGTACGTGTTCGCCGGCTTCGAGTTTCCCGCGGCGCTGCGCGGCCCGTTCGCCGAGTGGCGGCAGACCTTGTCCCACCTGTCGACGGTGCTGCTGGCGCCGCTCGTGTTCAGCGCCGCGGGCCTGGTCGCGGCGCTGTCGCTGCTCGGCGGCGTGCTCTCGCGCTACGCGCCCGCGGTGCGCGCGCCGCTCGACGTGGCGCTCGACGTCGACAACTACTTCCGCGAGTTTCCGCGCCGGCAGATTCCGCGCGCCCGCATCTTCGCCCGCTACGTCGCGCTGCTCGAGCACGTGGTGGCGCAGGGCGCCGACAAGATCGTGATCGTCGCGCACAGCCAGGGCTGCGTGATCAGCGCAGAGACCTTGCGCTGGCTGCGCGAGGGAAGTCGCATCGGCGCCGCCGACAGCGATGCCCGCGCGCTGCTGTTCGAGCGGCTGCGCGGCGACGTGCGACTGCTGACCCTGGGCAATCCGCTGCGCCAGCTCTACGCGGCGCGCTTTCCGACGCTCTACCGCTGGGTGCTGAGGAAGGACGGCGCGTTCTGCGGCCCGCGCGCCGAGGACATCGGCGTGCGCCAGTGGCTGAACGCCTTCACCAGCGGCGACTATGTCGGCCGCTGGCTGTGGACCCGCGACGGCCCGCGCGACGACGTGCTCGGCCATCCGCTCGCCGAGCTCCTCGACCCCGCGCATCTGGGCCGCGCCTCGGTCTACGACGGCTTCGATCCCAGCCCGCCGGGCAACGACGCCCTCGACCCCGCAGGCGAGGCCGAGACCTGCATCGGCGTCGGCGCGCACACGCACTATCTCGAGCCCGACCAGAAGGACGTGGCCTGGCTGGTCGACTACCTCGTCGCCGCGCGCTAGGGCCCGGCATGCCTAGACGGTCAGCGGCTCGTCGCGCGAAGGGTCGGGCAAGGGCGTGGTCTGAGGCAGCAGCGGGTGCGCCAGCCCGGGCACGGTTCCGACGAGGATGAACGACAGGACGGCACCGACGATGACGGACGACCCGCGCGCCCAGCCCGGGGTCGAGACCGGGAAGATCACCGCTCGACACCGAACATAGGCCCAGCGCGCGACCGCGCCGAACAGCACGACCACCGCGAGCCAGACCGCGAGGCCCACCGCCAGCCACTGTCCTCCGGTCCACTGCCAGTCCGAAGGGAGCAGGAGCAGGAGCGGCGCGAGCATCGCCGAGACCAGCGCGCCGAAGAACAGCACGAACAGGCCGACCAGCGAGACCGTGAGGAAGAACATCGAAGCGACGCCGCAGAGGCAGGCCCAGCCGGCGGAAGCGAGCCAGGCGCGAACAGTGATCAACCCGGGGCTCCTCGCGCGCGAAGGCGCCGGGACCTCCCCGCGCCGCAGGCGGATGGTAGGCCCTGGCTCGCGCCGCTGCATCAGCCGCCGAAGTGCATCTGGTAGTAGGCACCGTCGGAGAACTGGCACACGCCGGTGCCGGCGCCGGGACCGGTGAGCACGTATTCGCACTGCGCGTTGATGCCGCGCGCGCCGTACGCGTTGGCGACGCCGCGCCGGCCGGACGTGCTGCGCGGGCTGGCGCCCAGCACCTGCTGGTGGACGACGCCGAACGCCGGATAGCTCGCGTCCACCCGGGTCGATTCGCCCTGCAGCGTCTCGCCGAGGTAGGGCACGGTGAAGGTCCCGTGGCCGGCGTTGTTGTCGACGACCTGCGCCGTCAGCAACCCGCCCTTGTTGGCCTGCGGGTTGAGCGGATAGAGGCGCACGTTGATCAGCGTCGGCGCCGGCGGCTGCGCCGCGACCGCGGGGGCGGTGGGGCTCACTGCGTAGCCGGAGGAATACGCCGCGTCGCGCGACGCGGTCGGGTAGGGCTGCCCGGTGCGCGGATCGACCGGCAACACGTAGCACGCGCTGAGTCCGAGACTCGCCGCCGCGACCGCGGCGAACGACGAGGCCCTCAGCAGACCCTTGCGAAACTTGAACGAGTTCATGCGACTTCCGATGGCTCGCGGCACATGCCGCGGGACGCAGCGTCCTTCAGCGCGCCGCGCCATGCAATCGGCTTTCGGCAAGTAGCGGATCGTGCCGCCGGCCAGCGCGCACGAGTGCGCCGTGGCGCCGGCGCCGGAGCGCCGACTCGTCACGAAGGACGATGCCTGCGATCAGCGCGACGCGCTCGTCGCCAGCCACGCGACCATCGCGTCGAGCATCGCCTCGCGGACCCGCGCGTCGTTGCCGCCGCTCCTGGCGCGGACGTGAAACGAGTGGTCGGCGTCATCGAAGGTCTTGAGCGTGGCGCGCGAACCGAGCGTCTCGATCACCGAGCCGAGGAGATCGAGCTGCGCGAGCTCGTCGCGCGTGCCTTGCAGGAACAGCATCGGGATCTCGACCTGCGAAAGATGCGCGGCGCGCTCGATCCCTGGCTTGCCCGCGGGATGCAGCGGGAAGCCGACGAAGACGAGGCCGCGCACGCCGGCGAGCGCGGCCTTGCCCTGCGCCTGCGACGTCATCCGGCCGCCGAACGACTTGCCGCCGGCGAAGAGCGGCAGGCCGGCGGCCAGCCGCCCCGCCTCGGCGACCGCGGCGCGCACCGTCGCCTGCGCCAGCGCCGGCGGGTCGGTGCGCTTCGAGCCCTTCTCCATGTACGGGAACTGATAGCGCAGCGTCGCCACGTCGCGCGCCGCCAAACCTTCGGCGAACGCGGCCATGAACGCATGCTGCATGCCGGCGCCGGCGCCATGCGCGAACACATAGCAGGCGCGCGGCTGGGCCGGCGCGAGAAAGAGCGCCGAGACCGTCTCGGCCTCGCCGACCTGCAGCGTCAGCGCCCTCGCCTCGCGCGGCACGGCCTCGCTCATGCGCTCGCCGCCGCGAGCGCATCGCCGCGGCGCCGGCCGGTCGTCAGGTAGTAGACGTAGCCGACCGCCATCAGGCCGACGAAGAGCAGCGCGACGAGGAAGTTGAAGTAGACCATCGTGCCGAGGCAGACCACCGCCGCGGCCAGCGCGAACGCCGGAAAGAACGGGTAGACCGGCGCGGCGAACGGCCGCGCCAGCCGCGGCTCGGTCCGGCGCAGCTTGAACAGGCTCGCCATGCTCAGGATGTACATGACGATCGCGCCGAACACCGACATCGTCACGATGTTGGCGGTGAGCGACTGGCCGCCGAACGAGATCCATTCGTCGCTGAAGATCGCGACGACGCCGACCACGCCGCCGGCGAGGATCGCCATGTGCGGCGTGCCGAGCTTCGGGTGGATGCGGCCGAGCAGGGCTGGCAGGTAGCCGGCGCGCGAGAGCGCGAAGATCTGCCGCGAGTAGCCGATGATGATGCCGTGGAACGAGGCCACCAGGCCGAACAGGCCGAGCCACACCAGCATGTGCAGCCAGCCGCTGTTCGTGCCGACGACGATCTTCATCGCCTGCGGCAGCGGATCGTTGATGTTGGCGAGCTGGGTCCAGTCGCCCACGCCGCCGGCGAACACCATCACGCCGAGCGCCAGCGCCACCAGCGTCAGGATGCCGCCGATGTAGGCGATCGGCACCGAGCGGTTCGGGTCGCGCGTTTCCTCCGCGGCCATGGCCACGCCCTCGATCGCGAGGAAGAACCAGATCGCGAACGGGATCGCGGCGACGATGCCCGG
>JANMCC010000122.1:0-6390 GCA_031360885.1 Burkholderiales bacterium
GTTTGACTCGTGTCATGCCGGTGCAATAATCGGTCAACGCAAGAATCGAGGTTGATTATGCTCGACCGTGATGGGTTCAGACCCAACGTCGGCATCGTCCTGCTCAACCACAGAAACCAGGTGTTCTGGGGCAAACGGATAAGAACCCACTCCTGGCAGTTCCCGCAAGGGGGCATCAATCACGGCGAAACGCCCGAGCAGGCGATGTTCCGCGAGCTCCACGAAGAGGTGGGGCTGACTGCGGACCATGTACGCATCGTCGCGCGCACGCGCGACTGGCTGCGCTACGAGGTGCCGACGCACTTCATCCGCCGCGACGCCCGCGGCCACTACCGCGGCCAGAAGCAGATCTGGTTCCTGCTGCAGCTCACCGGCCGCGACAGCGACATGAACCTGCGCGCCACCGACCATCCGGAGTTCGACGCCTGGCGCTGGAACGAATACTGGATCCCGCTCGACGTGGTGATCGAGTTCAAGCGCGACGTGTACCAGATGGCGCTGACCGAGCTCGCGCGCTTCCTGCCGCGCGGGGCGCAGCACAACCGCTACCTGCGCTCCGGAATGCGGCCGCACCACCGCGAGGAGATGCCCGATCGCTTCCGCCGGCCGGAGACCGTGCCGCACGAGGAAGACAGCCATCCGGCACCGGCCCTCGACGCCGCGGTGAGCTCGCCGGCCGCGCCGGCGACGACGCCGACGCTGGGCAACGACTCGACCGTCTAGCGCCGGGAGGCCGCGCTCACGACAACACGAAGTTGTCGCGGTGGATCAGCTCCGGCTCGCCGGTGAAGCCGAGCAGGCGCTCGAAGTCAGACGATGGCCGGCGCGCGATCAGGCGCGCTTCGGCGCTGCTGTAGTAGCTGAGGCGCCGGCCGATCTCCTCGCCATTGGCCCGCCGCACCGCGAACACGTCGCCGCGGTGGAAGTCGCCGGCGACGGCGACCACGCCGATCGGCAGCAGGCTCTTGCCGCCGCCCTGCACCTTGGCCGCGGCGCCGTCGTCCACCGTCACCGAGCCGCGCAGTTGCAGGTGGTCGCTCATCCAGAGCTTGCGGGCGACGACCTTGGGGGTGGCCGCGACCAGCTCGGTGCCGACGCGCTCGCCGGCGACGATGCGCAGCAGCACGTCGGGCTCGCGCCCCGAAGCGATGATGGTGCTGGCGCCGCTGCGCGCCGCGCGCTTGGCGGCGAGGACCTTGGTCAGCATGCCGCCGCGGCCGATGGCGCTGCCCGCGCCGCCGGCCATGCGCTCGAGCTCCGGGTCGCCGGCCGTCGCGTGCTCGACGAGCTTCGCGCCCGGATCCTTGCGCGGGTCGGCTGCGAAGAGGCCGGCCTGGTCGGTCAGGATGACCAGCAGGTCGGCGTCGAGCAGGTTGGCGACCAGAGCGCCGAGGGTGTCGTTGTCGCCGAACTTGATCTCGTCGTTGACGACGGTGTCGTTCTCGTTGACGACCGGGATGACGCCGAGGCCGAGCAGGGTCGTCAGGGTCGACCGGGCGTTGAGGTAGCGCTCGCGGTCGGCGAGGTCGGCGTGGGTCAGCAGCACCTGGGCGCTGCCGATGCCGTGCTCGCGCAGCGCCGACTCGTAGCACTGGGCCAGGCCCATCTGGCCGACGGCGGCTGCCGCCTGGAGCTCGTGCACGCCGTGCGGCCGCGACGACCAGCCGAGCCGCTTCATCCCCTCGGCGATCGCGCCGCTCGAGACCATGACCAGCTCGCGCTGCGTCCGCACCAGCGCCGCCATCTGCCGGCACCAGCCGCCGACGGCGACCGGGTCGACGCCCCGGCCTTCATTGGTGACGAGGCTGGAGCCGACCTTGACGACGATGCGCCGGGCCTCGCGCGGCGTCGCGCTCATTGCCCGGTGTCGGCGCGCACCTGCGACCGGGCGGGCGTGTCGCCCGCGCCCGCGGGCGCGTCCTCGTCGTCGAAGCGCGGGTCGCGCTCAGGGGGAGCCCCGGCCGCGTACTTCGCAACGTGGTCGTAGATCGCCCGCACCAGCGGCTCGCAGCCCTCGCGCGTCAGCGCCGAGATCGAGAAGATCGGTCCCTTCCAGCGCAGCCGCTTCTTGAATTCGGCAACGCGTTCGGCGCGCTCGTCGGCAGGAACCATGTCGAGCTTGTTGAGGACGATCCAGCGCGGCTTGGCGGCGAGCTCCGGGTCGTACTTCTCCAGCTCCTTGACGATGCCGCGGACCTGCTTGACCGGATCGACCTCGCTGTCGAAGGGCGCGAAGTCGACGAGGTGCAGGAGCAGGCGGGTGCGCTGCAGGTGGCGCAGGAACAGGTGGCCCAGGCCGGCGCCTTCGGCGGCGCCCTCGATCAGCCCGGGAATGTCGGCGACGACGAAGCTCTGCTCCGGCGCGACGCGGACCACGCCGAGGTTCGGATGCAGGGTCGTGAACGGATAGTCGGCGATCTTCGGCCGCGCGTTCGAGATCGCGGTGATCAGGGTCGACTTGCCGGCGTTCGGCATGCCGAGCAGACCGACGTCGGCCAGCACGCGCAACTCGAGCTTGAGCTTCTTGTGCTCGCCCGGCCAGCCCGGCGTCTTCTGCCTGGGCGCCCGGTTGGTGCTGCTCTTGAAGTGCAGGTTGCCGAAGCCGCCGTCGCCGCCCTTGACGATGCAGACCCGCTCGCCCGACTCGAGCAGCTCGGCGATCCGCTCGCCGGTCTCTGCGTCGGAGATGATGGTGCCGACCGGCATGCGCAGGACGATGTCTTCGGCGGCCGCGCCGTACTGGTCCGAGCCGCGCCCGTTCTCGCCGCGCCTGGCCTCGTGGCGGCGGGCATAGCGGAAGTCGATCAGGGTGTTGAGGTTCGAATCGCCGACCGCGTAGACACTGCCGCCGCGCCCGCCATCGCCTCCGTTCGGCCCGCCGAAGGGAATGAACTTCTCGCGGCGAAAGCTCATGCAGCCGTTGCCGCCGTCTCCCGCCACGACCTCGATCGTGGCCTCGTCGACGAACTTCATGGCCCGGGGTCGGCCCTCCGCGAACGCCGGTCTCCGCGCTGCGGCCGCAGGATCGACCAGACGCCGAGGGCGATCAGGAAAGCGGGCCACCATTGCCGCATCCAGCCCCACTCCAGCCAGCCGAAGTTGTTCGCCAGCAGCAGGCTGCCGACGACGATCAGGATGATTCCGCTCCAGCTCATGGAAACCTCGACGGATCGGTTGCGACGGTCAATGGTAGTGCGCGAATGAAAAAAGCCCCGGGCAACCGGGGCTTCGTTCCATCGAGGCGAAGAGACGTCAGACGCTCTTGACCTCGACGGTCTGGCGGTTGCGCGGGCCCTTGACGGCGTAGCTCACCTGGCCGTCGACCAGCGCGAACAGGGTGTGGTCGCGGCCGATGCCGACGTTCGGGCCGGCGTGAAACTTGGTGCCGCGCTGGCGCACGATGATCGATCCGGCCGGCACGACCTGCCCGCCGAAGACCTTGACGCCGAGCATCTTCGGCTGGGAATCGCGGCCGTTACGAGTCGAGCCGCCGCCTTTTTTCTGTGCCATGAAATAGCTCCTGAACCGCCGCGCCTGATCAGGCCGCGTTGACCGCGCTGATGCGGATTTCGGTGAAATTCTGTCGGTGGCCCTGGCGCTTCTGGTAGTGCTTGCGCTTCCTCATCTTGAAAATGCGGACCTTGTCGTGCCGGCCATGCGAGACGACGCTGGCGATCACGCTGGCGCCGGAAACGAGCGGCGAGCCGGTGACGAGGTCGGCGCCGGCGCCGACCGCGAGAACCTGGTCGAGGGTCACGTCGGAGCCGACTTCGGCCGTGAGGCGCTCGACCCGGAGGGTCTCGCCCGCTGCGACCTTGTACTGCTTGCCGCCGGTTTTGATGACCGCGTACATGGGTGAATCCTTAAGCGCTTGGAACCGCCGAACGGTCCGGGAAAAGCCTGCGACTATACCACGGCCGGCTCCCCTTGGCGACAGCCCGGGCCCGGCCAAGGTGCAGGTCAGGCCCCCGAGCCTGGCGAACCGGCGCGCGGCCGGAGCAGGCTTTCTATAATCGAGCGCCCCCGTACCCAACCCGTGTCCGCCTCGCTTTCGCCGCCCGCACTGTCCTCCGTCGGCGCCGTCGCGCTGATGGCCGACGAAATGCTGCAGGTCGACGCCGTCATCCGGCGCCGGCTGGCTTCGAGCGTGGCCCTGATCGACCAGATCGCCAACTACATCGTCAGCGCCGGCGGCAAGCGGATCCGGCCGATGCTCGTGCTGCTGTTCTCGAACGCCCTGGGCTTTCCCGGCCGGGAGCGCTTCGAGCTGGCGGCGACGGTCGAATTCATCCATACCGCGACCCTGCTCCACGACGACGTGGTCGACGAGTCGGCGCTGCGGCGCGGCCGGCGCACCGCCAACGCCCTGTTCGGCAACGCCGCGAGCGTGCTCGTGGGCGATTTCGTCTACTCGCGGGCCTTCCAGATGATGGTGAGCGCCGGCCGGATGCGCGTACTCGAGGTGCTGGCCGATGCCACCAACGTGATCGCCGAGGGCGAAGTGCTGCAGCTGATGAACATGCACGACCCCGACGTGAGCGTCGACGACTACCTGCGCGTCATCCGTTTCAAGACCGCCAAGCTGTTCGAAGCGAGCGCGCGGCTCGGCGCTGTCCTCGCCGAGGCCGCGCCGGGGGTGGAGGAGGCCTGCGCCGCCTACGGCCGCTCGCTCGGCACCGCGTTCCAGCTCGTCGACGACCTTCTCGACTACGAGGGTGCGACCGAACGGCTGGGCAAGAACGTCGGCGACGACTTGCGCGAGGGCAAGCCGACCTTGCCCCTGCTGATCGCCATGGAACGCGGCACGGTCGAGCAGCGGGCGCTGCTGCGGGCCGCGATCGAACACGGCGAGGTAGCCCGGCTCGACGAGGTGATCGCCATCGTCCGCGCCACCGGGGGGCTCGAGGCGACGCGCGAGGCGGCGCGCGCCGAGGCCGACAAGGCCTGCAAGGCGCTCGAGCTCCTGCCCGCCACGGCGTACCGCGAGGCTCTGCTAGACTTGTCGGTTCGATCCGTCGAGCGCTCGTCCTAGAGCGAAGCGGCAGGTCGACGCGGCTTCATCGCCGCGCCGCTGCGGCCACGGCCGCACGACATCGGGGTGTAGCTTAGCCTGGTAGAGCGCTACGTTCGGGACGTAGAGGCCGGAGGTTCGAATCCTCTCACCCCGACCAGCAATGCCTTCGTGAAATGCACGCTTTTCACGAGTGGCGGGTGCCTCGAACACCCCGCGTGAATTGTTGGCGCAAGCCCTTTGCGCCCGGCGTTTACAGCCCCCGGTGAATCGGCGATGATCATCTGTTTCTTCAAGGATTGAACGAGCTTTCACAGGTTGGATACCCTCGCCGAAGCACCGCATTCATCCCTCTCCGGCGTGGCGAGGGTGCTGGTCCACGCGGGCAAGCTCAATGCCAAGACGGCCGAGGAGCTCGTTCGCAGCTCCCGCGACAAGCGATCCAGCTTCGTCGCCTCGGTGATCTCTGCCGGCGCCGTCTCCCCCTCTGACCTCGCGCACACGCTCGCGACCGCTCTCGCCCTGCCGCTGCTCGACCTGAGCGCGATCGACGCGGTCAAGCTGCCGAAGAACATCATCGACGCCAAGCTGGCGTCGCAGTACCAGATCGTGGTGCTCGGCAAGCGCGGCAACCGCGTCTTCATCGGCGGCGCCGACCCGACCGACCAGGAGGCGGCCGAGCGCATCAAGTTCGCGACACAGCTCGCGCCCGAGTGGGTGATCGTCGAGCACGACAAGCTCGCCAAGATTCTCGAGGCCAGCGGCGCGAACGCGAACGAGACGATGGAGGCACTGGCCTCCGGCGACTTCGAGTTCGACGTCACCGACGACGTCACGACCAAGCCCGACGAAGAAGTCCCGAGCGACGTCGAAGACGCGCCGGTCGTCCGCTTCCTGCAGAAGATGCTGATCGACGCGATCAACCTGCGCGCCTCCGACCTGCACTTCGAGCCCTACGAGTACCACTACCGCGTCCGCTTCCGGGTCGACGGCGAGCTGCGCGAGATCACCCAGCCGCCGCTCGCCATCAAGGAGAAGCTCTCGGCGCGGATCAAGGTCATCTCGCGGCTGGACATCTCCGAGAAGCGCGTGCCGCAGGACGGCCGCATGAAGCTCAAGTTCGGCAGCAAGGCGATCGACTTCCGGGTCAGCACCCTGCCCACGCTGTTCGGCGAGAAGATCGTGATCCGGATCCTGGATCCCTCGAGCGCCAAGGTCGGGATCGAGGCGCTCGGCTACGAGAAGATCGAAAAGGACCGCCTGCTGAAGGCGATCGCCCGGCCGTACGGCATGGTGCTCGTCACCGGCCCGACCGGCAGCGGCAAGACCGTCTCGCTCTACACCTGCCTGAACATCCTCAACCAGCCCGGCGTCAACAT